>NZ_JAULUC010000008.1:0-317167 GCF_052851275.1 Burkholderia sp. SR8 | reverse complement strand
GGCATCGTTCCACGATCGCGCAAGGGGTTTGACGGATTTATTTCGGCCCCGTCGATTCGGCCTTCCGGCCATGCCCGAGCACGAGACCGCTTATGGCGCAAAGAACGGACTAGAATGTGAGGTTCTTCGCCTCTTTCTATACGTATTTAATATGCGCCAGCGAATCGCCAAACGCCTCCCCCCCGACGCCGACAAACTGGTCGGCCTGTCGCTTGCGCTCTTCGCCTCGGGCAGCCGCATCGAGGATCGCTTCTGGGAAGCGAAGCTCGATGCGCTGCTCGCCAAGATCGTTCGCAACGGCAACCAGACCACGCTCGACGCGGCACTCGATCATCTGCAGCAGAATCACCCGGATGCATACGGCGCGCTCGCCGACATGGCCGAGACGCACAGCGAATCGATGGTGATCGACCACGATGGCCAGCCGTACGATGCCCTGCTGGTCGCCGTCCCCGTGCTCGCCTGGACGCGCTACATGATTCCGTCCGGGCCGCTGAAAGGCGACGTCGCCGACGCGCTGCGGGCTCACCTGCAGGCACACGTGCTCGCATCCGGCACGCTCGTGGGGCTCGCCCCGTTCCTGTACAGCATCGACCAGTTGCCGCGGCACCACGTCGAAACCTACCGGCTCGCGCAGCAACTCGCGCATGCGGCGATCGGTCAGCATGCGGCCAAGCTGGGCTTCGGCGACCTGCCCGAGACGTCGCCGATCCTGGCCGATCCGCGCTTCCTGCTCGCCGTCGTTGCCGCCCCCGCCGGCGCACCGCTGTTCCGTTGGCAGGAAGAAGAGCACGGCAACCGGATCGAACGCGGCCAGTGCCTCGAGCAATGGACGGCCCAGGGCGGCCCGAACCTGTCGGTGGCCCTTCCCGGCTGCGAATTCGAATGCCTGCTTCCGGACGCGTACTACTCCGCTTGCCGCGATGCGGACGAGCGCATTCGTCCGCACACGGTCCGAACGGCGATCCGTTATCTTTTCGACACACTTGGTGCGGCGCCGCAGGAGCTGCGAGCCGTGGTTGCGGGCTTCGGCGAACGGCGGATCGACGAGTATCGCGTCGGCTTCACACGGCGTGCCAGCAACGACGTGATCTACGGCGTCGTGTGGCCGCTCTACGGTCGCGAAAACGGCGACGTGTCGATCGATAGCGCGACGCTCGAAGGCGAAGCACCGATCGACGGGCCGCTCGAGGAAATCGTGAGCCTGCTGAAGGAATGCGGTGTAACCGACGTCCGGCGGCACGCGGGCCGCTTCGAGCCCGAATATTGCGACGACTGCGGCGTGCCGCTCTATGCGGATCCGCTCGGCGAAATCGTGCATGCCGAAATGCCGGAAGACGCGTCGCCCGCGCAACCGCACTTCCACTGATCGCGTCGCAGGCCGGCATGGCCTGCGCGCCCGAGGCCGCTCCCGGTTTCCGCCGGAGCGGCTTTTTTTTCGTCCACCGCTCCAGCCGTCGAAATTTCAGACTTTTCCTAAGCCTTTCAGCCAAGCAGACATCGTGTAAGGTCTTTGTCATTATCGGACCGAAGGCATGCCGACGGCAGCTCAATGACACATCTTACGGAGGTTGAATATGCGGTTCCTGGTGCTGAACTCAGACGCCGAACGGCGTGACGGACTGAAGACCCTGCTGCGGCAGATCGACCGTCACGCCAGCATCAACGATGCGCCCGATGGTTTTCAGGCGCGCCGGCTGCTGCGCACTCAGCGTTTCGACCTGGTCGCGATCAACTGGCCGGACGTCGGCCGGCTCAGCGAACTCCAGGCGCTCGCCAGCGCCTGCTCGCCCACCCCCACCGCGGTACTGATCGACGAATCCACGCCGCAAGCCATCCAGCGCTTCTACAACTACGGCGTCGCGGGCGTGATCCCGCATTCCACGCGGCCGCATCTGATCGTGCGGGCGCTCGAAATCGTCCTGCTCGGCGGCCACTACATCCCGCCGATCGCACTCAGCCTGCTGCCGTCCGCCGCCGCGGCACGCAACGACACCCACTTCCAGAAGCTCGCCGGATCGCTGCCGCGCCGGCCGCCCGTCGGCCTGCTGTCGCCGCGGCAGGCGCAAATCATGCGATTCGTCCACATGGGCAGCACCAACAAGATGATCGCGCGCACGCTCGGCATCAGCGAAGGCACGGTGAAGATCCATCTCGCCAGCATTTTCCAGCAGCTCGGCGCGGCAAACCGCGCCGCCGCGGTCGCGATCTACAACGGCTGGCTGTCGCCGCATCTCGAGGTGCTGCTCGCGAACCGCGACCGCGCCGGCAAGCCGGTCATCGGCGAACGCGGCCCGGTTCCGCTGCGCGCACAACGGAGCGAGCGCCCGTATCCATTGCCGGCGGCAAACACCGGCACCCGCGACTTGCCGCTCGCGGCCGAGCCACCGGCACGGTTTCGGCGCGAGCGCTAGCGGGACAGTCTCGATATTGCGACGGTCGGCATGTGCGAATTCCCACCTTTGATGCTCAACGAGTAATATGAACACATGGGTTTTCTTTTCACACCGCTTCCGCTCTGGGTAGGCGTCGGTGGCTGGATCGCCGCCGCGGCCCTGCTCGCGCTCGCGATCTGGAATCGTCCGTTCGTCCGCCTGCAGGACGCAACGCTCCAGCACGTGTGGCTCGCGCTCGTCACCGCGATCACGGTTCTGTGGGCCTCGAACGCGTGGCTCGAAGACGGGATCGTCATGCATCTGCTTGGCGCGACGCTGCTCGTCACGCTGTTCGACTGGACACTCGCACTGATCGCAATGGGCGCCGTCACGGGTGTCGCGGCGATCGTCTTCGATGCGCCGTGGCAAGGCGTCGGTCTCACCTATCTGGTGTACGGTGCGCTACCGGTCGCGGTATCCGCGTTGCTGCAGCGCGCGGCGATCGCGTGGCTGCCACACAATCTTGCGTCGTTCATTACCGGACAGGGCTTCTTGTCGCCCGCCATCGCAATCGTCGCGGTCGCCGCTGCCGCGGCCGGCGTGCAGCTCGCGCTGGCAGACGGCGTGCCCGTCGTGATTCCCGCCGGCTACGTGCTGAACACCGCGCTGCTCGCGCTCGGCGAAGCGTGGTTCACGGGCATGGCGACCGCGCTCATCGCCGTCTATCGCCCAGCGTGGGTCACGACGTTCGATGTCCGCCGCTATCGTCTCGGCGGCCCGCGCGCCTGAATGGCTCGCCGTCCCGGTGCACGCCGCGCACCCATCGGTCCGCTTGCGCACCGCGGGAGAGTGTGACGTCTACTGCCGCACGACTTTTTTACGCTAAGATTGAACTCCTGATCTTCATCGGGCATCTATACCTGCCCGATGCCTCATTCGCTCCTCACCAATAACCAGATGGACAGCTCTCCTGCCTCGCTCCGGATTTTCCGGGCGCTCGGCAAGCTGGCAGCCTGTGTCGCGGGCCTGTCGCTTGCGCTTCCGGCACCGGTATTCGCCGACCTCCTCGACCAGCGCTCCGAACTGATCAACAAATTCGTCAACGAGATGCACGCCGATCCGATCGTCGCCGATTGTGCGGCGCACGGCAGCTTCATCGCGAGCACGTCGTCGGCGTTCGACCGCGTCGACTTCGCGCCGAACGCATTCGAAAGCGGCAATGCGACGATCACGCCGTGGAACGATTCGTTCGATCAGGGCAAGCAGCGCGTGAAGGTCGACAACATCGTCACCGTGGACGGTCTCGGCGTTCGCAGCGACGGCAGCGCCCCGACACCGCTGAAATTTCGCTGCGGCTACGTCGGTCAGCAGATGCTCGCGTTCAGCTGGAACGATCCCGTCCCGCCGCTGAAGCCGCGCGTCGAGCGCCCGTCTTCGTCGACGAAGAAGTTCAAGGGCAAGTCGCACCGCGGCAAGGTGAAGGCCAAGGCAACCGGCCGCACCGGCAGCAAGAAGGCCGTCGCCACGAAGAAATCGACCGGCACGAAGAAAGCCGTGAAAAAGAAAACCGCGAAGAAGTCCTGATACGACGCAGCGGCAACGACAGAAACAAGAAAGCCGGCGCATCGCACGATGCGCCGGCTTTTTTCATATCGACGAATATCGATGACTGTGCGCTTACGCGAACGTCTCGACGTGCGCGAGGATTGCCGCGAGCATCGCCGCGCCGAGCGCCGCACTGCGCTGGCCGTTCCAGCCGACCCGCTCGTCGGGCAGGTTCGCGTTGTCCTTGAACGGCATCTCGAGCGTCAGCGACAGGCAGCCGAACTGGTGGCCGATGTACTTCGACGCGAGCTTGAGCGCGTCTTCCTTGTACTTGCTCGCTGCGTAGCCGTGCTCGGTCTGGAAATCCGGGCTCGCGACCTTGAACGCGTCGATGAACGCGGTCTGTTCCTCGCGCTGCTGCTCGGTGAAGCTCGGCAGCATCTCCGAACCCGCGACGAACACGTACGGCAGATCCTCGTCGCCGTGAATGTCGAAGAACATGTCGCAGCCGATCGCATGGATCGCATCGCGCACGACCAGCACTTCGGGGCTGCGCTCGGCATCGGGCTCCATCCACTCGCGGTTCAGGTTCGCACCGGCCGCGTTGGTGCGCAGGTTCCCGTGCACGCTGCCATCCGGATTCATGTTCGGCACGATGTAGAACGTCGCGTGGTCGTACAGCTTGCGCGCGACCGGATCGCCGGCCCAGTCGCCCCAGCCGGCGAGCCGCTTGACGAGCCCTTCGACGAACCACTCGGCCATCGTCTCGCCGGGATGCTGGCGCGCGATGATCCATACCTTCTTCTTCGACGCGCCGTCGGCTTCCGGCGTACCGAGCGTCAGCAGCGACATCGGCCGGCCTTCCACCGTGCGGCCGAGCTCGACGACGCTCGCCTGCGGCAGTTGCTGGACCGCGCCGAGGAACGCCGCATGGCGCTCTTCCGAATACGGTTCGAAATACGCGTAGTAGATGCTGTCGAATTCCGGCGTGTGATCGATGGTCATCGTCTTGCCGTCGAAGGTCGTCGGCACGCGGAACCAGTCGACGCGGTCGTAGCTCGCGACCGCGCTGTAGTTGCGCCATCCCGACGGATACGCGCAGTCGGCCGCATTCTCGAACGCCATCACGCAGCGCTCGCCGCGCGCGCCCGTCAGACGGAAGTAGAACCATTGCGCGAACTCGGAACGGCTGTCACCGCGCACGCGCAGACGGAGCGCGTCCGGGCTGTCGCACGACACGACGTCGATCGCGCCCGCGTCGAAATTGCTGGTGATCGAAAGGGTCATCTATCTCTCCAGTTGCGACCGGGACGGGCGGTTTGCCGCATCGCCGGCCTCATGCTCGCACCGGCCGTCTCGTGAACGGCCGGCAGGTCACTCGCCGATTCGCCGGCGATATACGTAAGTCGAATCGTTCGATGCGGCTGCGTCGAACGCATAACCTTCCGCCGCGAACTCCTTCAGCGCCGCCGGTTCGGCGATGCGGTTCTCCACGATATAGCGCGCCATCAGGCCACGGGCGCGCTTTGCGTGGAAGCTGATGATCTTGTAGCGGCCGCCCTTCCAGTCCTCGAACACCGGCGTGACGACCGGCGCGGCCAGCAGTTTCGGCTTCACCGACTTGAAGTACTCGGTGGACGCGCAGTTGACCAGCACACGCGCCGCGCCGACACGCGTCTCGAGCTGCTCGTTCAGCGCCCGCGTGATCCGGTCGCCCCAGAACGCATACAGATCCTTGCCGCGCGCGTTCGCGAAACGGGTGCCCATCTCGAGCCGGTACGGCTGCAGCAGGTCGAGCGGACGCAGCAGCCCGTACAGGCCGGACAGCACGCGCACGTGCTGCTGTGCGTAGTCGAGATCGGCGGCCGACAGCGATTTCGCGTCGAATCCTTCATACACGTCGCCGTTGAACGCGAGCACGGCCTGCTTCGCATTGGCCGGCGTGAAGCTCGGCGACCAGTCGGCGTAGCGCTGGAAGTTCAGCCGCGCGAGCGGGTCGGAGATGTCCATCAGCGTCGCGATGTCCTGCGGCGACAGCTTGCGCAGGCCGTCGATCAGTTCCGACGCGTCGTCGACGAATGCAGGCTTCGTGTAAGACGGGACGTGGGCGGGCGTATCGTAGTCGAGGGATTTGGCGGGAGAGAGAACGATTATCATAGAGGCTCGCTGGCACGCCGTGCCTTGCGGTCAGACGAAAACCACCGATTGTAACGAATGACCCGCTCCCTCGCCCCGCATGACGCGCTTCGCGTCGTGCTCGACTCGAACGTCTGGATCGACATCCTCGTATTCGACGATCCTGCCACACGCCCGATCCGGGCTGCGCTCGAGCGCGGCACGCTGGCCGCCGTGATCGACGGCCGCTGCCTGAACGAGCTCGAACTCGTGCTCGACTATCCGCAGTTCCAGGCACGCGCGATCGACAAGGCCGAAGCGCTCGCGATCGTCGCCCGCCTCACGACGCTCGTCGAGCCGCCGTCCGTCGTCGACGCCGACGCGCTGCCGCTGCCGAAATGCAAGGACCGCGACGATCAGAAATTTCTCGAGCTCGCGCGCGCCGCGCAGGCCGACTGGCTCGTGTCGAAGGACCGTGCGCTGCTCAAGCTCGCGAAGCGCACCGCGCGCGACTTCGGCTTCCGGATCGCGCAGCCCGCGCCGTTTACCGAAGCCTGCGCGCTCGATGCCGCGCCGGCCGTCACTCCCACGCCGGCCTGACGGGCCCGGCACCACCCGCTAGCGACCGTATCGATGAACGCTCCTTCCGACATGCCCAAGACTCCCGTTTTCCCCTCGCGCCTGCCGAACGTCGGCACGACGATCTTCACGGTGATGAGCGCGCTGGCCGCCGAGAAAGGCGCGGTAAACCTCGGCCAGGGCTTCCCCGATTTCGACTGCGACCCGCGCATCGTCGACGCGGTCGCGGCCGCGATGCGCAACGGTCACAACCAGTATCCGCCGATGGCGGGCGTCGCCCCGCTGCGCGATGCGATCGCCGACAAGATCGCGCACGTCTACGGCCGGCGCTACGATCCGGCCACCGAGATCACGGTGACCGCCGGCGCGACGCAGGCGCTGCTGACGGCGATCTTGTGCGCGGTGCATCCGGGCGACGAGGTGATCGTCGTCGAACCGACGTACGACAGCTATCTGCCGTCGATCGAGCTCGCAGGCGGCAAGCCCGTGTTCGTCACGCTGGAAGCGCCCGACTACGCGATCCCGTTCGACCGTCTCGCGGCCGCAATCACGCCGAAGACGCGGATGATTATGATCAACACGCCGCACAACCCGACCGGCACCGTGTGGCGCGAGGCCGACATGCGCAGGCTCGAGGAGATCGTGCGCGGCACCAACGTGCTGATCCTGTCGGACGAAGTGTACGAGCACATGGTGTACGACGGCGCGCGGCACGAGAGCGTCGCGCGCTACCCGGAGCTGGCTGCGCGCAGCTTCATCGTGTCGAGCTTCGGGAAGACGTACCACGTGACGGGCTGGAAGGTCGGCTATGTCGCGGCGCCGGCGGCGCTGACCGCGGAATTCCGCAAGGTCCACCAGTTCAACGTGTTCACGGTGAACACACCGATGCAGATCGGGCTCGCCGACTACCTGCGCGACCCGGCACCGTACCTGACGCTGCCCGACTTCTACCAGAAGAAGCGCGACTTCTTCCGTGCCGGCCTCGGGCGCACGCGCTTCAAGCTGCTGCCGTGCACGGGCACGTACTTCCAGTGCGTCGACTATTCGGCGATCAGCGACCTGCCGGAAGCGGAATTCTCGAAATGGCTCACGTCGGAGATCGGCGTCGCGGCGATTCCGGTGTCGGCGTTCTATCACGAGCCGCACGAATCGGGCGTCGTGCGCTTCTGCTTCGCCAAACAGGAAAGCACGCTCGCGTCCGCGCTCGAACGGCTCGCACGCTTGTAAGTCGGGGCAGCCGGCCAGGCGTGGCCGGCTGGGCGCTACCGGTCAGGGCGGCCGGCTGGGTGCGGCTGGTCACGCGCGGCCCGCCGGCCGCGCGCGACCGCGCTCAGGAACGCGCGGTACCCGCTGCTTCGATATAGGCCTTGCGATCGGCCGCCACGCGCTGCGCGGCCGGCCGCTCGCCGACCAGCTTCGCATGCGCCTTCCAGTCGACGCCCGCGTCGAGCAGGAAATCGCGGCCGAAGACCGCCTTCGTCGCCATTCCGATCACCGGCAGGTGGATTGCCGCGGCGATGTCAGCCAGGCTGAACGTATCGCCGAGCACGTACGGCGAAAACTGCGCCATTCGCTTGAATGCGTCGATCGCGCGCGGCAGGCGCTTCTCGACGTGCGCCTTCATCCCGTCGCTGACCTTGCCGCCGAAAAACGCTTCCGTATAGACCTCGCGCGCGGTCCATTCGAGATATAGCTCGAGCGTTTCGACGAGCTCGCGCACCTTCGCGGCCGCGAACGGACCGGGCGGAAAGATCGCCTTGTCGGGATAACGTGCGGCCAGATACTCGACGATCACCTGCGACTCGAACAGCGGGCCCTCTTCCGTCTTCACGAACGGAATCTTGCCGAGCGGCGAATCGGCGAGCAGAGCCGGATCGCTGATCGGCAAGCCGCACACCGCTTCCTCGAACGGGATGCCGTGCTCGAGCAGCACGAACTTCACCTTGTTGTAGTAGTTGGACAACGGAATACCGCACAGCTGTAGCATCGGAGTCTCCTTCGTTGCTGAAGCGCGGCCGCCGCGATACGGGCCGCATCGGGATGCGTCGCGCTGAAAAGCACGTTCGTGCTAGTCTAAAGCAGTTTCGCGTCCGTCACGACCACATTACATCCGCTGCGGCATCACGCTCGTCTGCATCCCCGACGCACGGCGCCGCAGCGTCGCCATCCGATGGAGACACACTCGCATGAGTGCTGAACTGCTGGCCTCGCGTCCGCCCGAGAGCGAATCGACGCTCGTCCTCACGCTGTCCAATCCCGGCGCGCGCAACGCGCTGCATCCCGACATGTACGCAGCCGGCGTCGAAGCGCTCGCCACCGCCGATCGCGATCCCGCGATTCGCGCCGTCGTGCTCACTGGCGCCGATCGTTTCTTTTGCGCGGGTGGCAACCTGAACCGGCTGCTCGACAACCGCTCGAAAGACCCGTCCTGCCAGGCCGACAGCATCGACCAGCTGGCCGCGTGGATCACGGCGATCCGCGCGTCGACGAAGCCGGTGATCGCGGCGGTCGAAGGCGCGGCGGCCGGCGCGGGCTTCTCGCTCGCGCTCGCGTGCGACCTGATCGTCGCCGCGCACGACGCGAAGCTCGTGATGTCGTACGCGCGCGTCGGCCTCACGCCGGACGGCGGCGGCTCGTGGTTCCTCGCCCGTGCGCTGCCGCGCGCGCTGGCCGCCGAAATCCTGTTCGAGGGCAAGCCCGTCGCGGCCGAACGCCTGCATGCGCTCGGCGTCGTCAACCGACTCGCCGCACCGGGCGCTGCGTTGTCCGACGCGCTCGCATGGGCCGACGCGCTCGCCGGCATCTCGCCGAACGCGCTGACGCGCATCAAGTCGCTGCTCGACGACGCGACCGCGCAGCCGCTCGACACGCATCTCGGCACCGAGCGCGATCACTTCGTCGCGTCGCTGCATCACGCGGATGCGTTCGAAGGCATTACCGCGTTTCTCGAGAAACGCCAGCCGCGCTACAAGCGCTGATTCCGCGAGACTGCGCCGTTCGAACGGCGTTTCCGCCGTCGTGGCGGGGCGCGCGCATGCGTGCGCCCCGCACGTTCCCGCCGCCTGCAGCCCGCGTCGATCCATGCTCTAATGACCGCCTGTCGCGGCGCCCTGCCGGCGCCGTTTTCGCACATGCAACGAAGGAGTTGACGATGATCGACGTCTACAGCTGGGCGACCCCGAACGGCCACAAGATTCACATCATGCTCGAGGAAACGGGCCTCGCCTATCGTGCGCATCCGGTCGATATCGGTGCGGGCGACCAGTTCAAGCCCGAGTTCCTGAAGATCAGCCCGAACAACAAGATCCCCGCGATCGTCGATCCCGACGGCCCCGGCGGCAAGCCGATCTCGCTGTTCGAATCGGGCGCGATCCTCGTCTACCTCGCGGAAAAAACCGGCAAGTTCCTGCCGTCGGATCCGGCGGCGCGCTACGCGACGCTCGAATGGCTGATGTTCCAGATGGGCGGCGTCGGCCCGATGCTCGGCCAGGCGCACCATTTCCGCATGTACGCACCGGAAAAGATCGAATACGCGGTCAATCGCTACACGAACGAAGCGAAACGCCTGTACAACGTGATGGACAAGCGGCTCGGCGAATCCGAATATCTCGCGGGCGACACGTACACGATCGCGGACATCGCGACGTTCCCGTGGACGCGGTCGTGGCAGAACCAGGGCATCGTGCTCGACGAGCTGCCGAACGTGAAGCGCTGGCACGACGCGATTGCCGCGCGTCCGGCCGTGCAGCGCGGCGTCGAAGTACTGACGTCGCTGCGCAAGGCGCTGCAGGACGACAAGGCCCGCGAGGTCCTGTTCGGCGCGACGCAATACGCGAAGCACTGAAACGGCGCACGACGCGCAAGCGCAGCGGCATCCGGCGATGCCGCTGCGCGCGTCAGAAGTAATGCAGCGTGATGAATTCCGCCGCGCACACCAGTAGCGGCGCATCGGGCCGTTCGGCCTGCACCGACACCGACCACGTGACCTGCACGCCACCGCGCGCGGCATCCGCGGTTTCCTTCACCGCGAACAGCGCACGCACGCGCGCACCGACCGGTACCGGCTTCAGGAAGCGCACGCGGTTCAGTCCATAGTTCACGCCCATCTTCTGCTCGAAGCGCATCGCGGCGGTCATCAGCGCCGGAATCAGCGACAGCGTCAGGAACCCGTGTGCGATCGGGCCGCCGAACGGCGACTCGCGCCGTGCACGCTCGGGATCGACGTGAATCCACTGGTGATCGTCGGTCGCATCGGCGAATCGGTCGACCCGGCGCTGGTCGATCTCGATCCAGCCGCTTGCGAACGGCTCCGCGCCGACCAGCGCATGCAGCGCCTGTGTCGATGCGATCAGCGGCAATGTCACGTCCGTCATGCGCCCGCTCCTTGCGGATGGCGCAGCCCGAAGATCACCTTGGTATGGACGGTGATCACCGTGTCGCCGGCGCCGTTGATCCCGATCCACTCCGTCGACACGATGCCGCGATCGGGCTTGCTCGCCGACACGCGCTTGTCGTGGACCTTCTGGTACATCGTGATCGTGTCGCCTGCGCGCACGGGCTTGAGCCAGCGGATCGAATCGATGCCGGGCGAGCCCATGCTGGTCGAGTCCGAGCCGAGCTTCTTGATGAGCAGGCCCATGAATACCGAACAGGTATGCCAGCCGCTCGCGACCAGCCCGCCGAACGGCGATGCCTTGCCGGCTGCCTCGTCGAGGTGGAACGGTTGCGGATCGTAGCGTTGCGCGAACGCCTTGATGTCGTCCGCCTCGAACGTGTAGCGGCCGATTTCGGTCGTGCTGCCGACTTCCAGATCTTCGTAGCTGATACCCACTTGTGTGTCTCCTGTAGCGCGCTCGCGCGTCGCCGTCACGCCGCGTCGGCCTGCGCGAAATCCGGCAGGGCCGCGATGCGCGCAAGGTGATGATCGGTGTCGCCGAGCGTGGTCTCGATGATCGACAGCCGCTTGAACAGGTGCGCGGCAGCAACCTCGTTGGTCACCCCCATCCCGCCGTGCAGTTGCACGGCCTGCTGCCCGACGAATCGCGCGGCCGACCCGACCCGCGCTTTCGCGGCGGACACTGCCTTGCGCCGCGCGTCGGCATCGCCGCCCGCGTAACGCACGGCTGCCAGGTACGTCAGCGAACGCGCCTGCTCCGCGTGGATCAGCATGTCGACCATCCGGTGCTGCAGCGCCTGGAAGCGCGCGATCGGTACGCCGAACTGCTCGCGCGTCTTCGCATATTCGACCGTCGCGCGGTTCAGTTCGTCGAGTGCGCCGATCGCTTCCGCGCACAGCAGGAAGGTCGCGTAGTCGGCAATCTGCTCGAGCGCGGCCGCATCGCGTGTGCCGCCGCTCAGTTGCCGCGCGGGCGATTCATGCAGCTCGATCGTTGCGGCGCGCTGGCCGTCGATCGTCCGGTAGTCGGCGAGCTTCGTGCCCGCGGCATCGCGTTCGACGACGAACAGGCCGATGCCGCCGTCGTCGACGCGCGCGGGCACGATCCACGCATGCGCCTGCGCACCATGCTGGACGACCGATTTCGTGCCGGTCAGCCGGTATGTGCCGCCCTGTTCGCGCGCGTGCGTATCGATTTGGTACAGATCGTAGCGCGCGCGCGGTTCGTGGAATGCGACGGCCAGGCGCTTCTGCCCCTGCGCGACCGCTTCCAGCAGCGCCGCATCGTCGCCCGTGCCGGAGCCGGCAACGCGCAGCGCCTCGATGCCGACCGCCGTCGCCCAGTACGGCTCGACCACGAGCGCGCGGCCAAGCTCCTGCATCGCGACCAGCATGTCGACCGGGCCGCCGCCGAAGCCGCCCTGCGCGTCCGGCACGGGCAGCGCGGTCAGGCCGAGCTCCGCGAATGCGCTCCATTGCGCGTCCGACACGCCCGCGTCGCTGCGCACGATGGCCTGGCGCGCGTCGAAACCGTATTGCTCGCCGAGATAACGGCGCAGCGCATCGGCGAATTGCTGCTGCTCATCGGTAAAGCTGAAATCCATGGTTGTCTCCGTTCCCTGATCACAGCCCCAGGATCATTTGCGCGATGATGTTCTTCTGAATTTCGTTCGAACCGCCGTAGATCGACGTCTTCCGATAATTGAAGTAGTACGCGGCAAGCGGCGCCGCATCGTCGTCGCCGGCGATGCTGTGTTCGCGCTCGCCGGCGAGGAACGGCACGTCGAACGGCGCGGCCAGCGGCCCGATCGCGTCGAACATCAGCTCGGTGAGCGCCTGCTGCACCTCGGTGCCCTTGATCTTCAGCATCGACGCCTCCGGGCCCGGCCCCTTGCCGCTCGTCTCGCGGCTCACGACGCGCAGCACCGTCACCTCGAGCGCCATCAGCTCGACGTCGAGCGCCGCAACCTTCGCGGCGAACACGGGATCGGCGAGCAGCGGCTTGCCGTTCTTGCGCTGGTTCGACGCCACGCGTTTCAGGAACGCGAGCTCACGCTTCGACGCGCCGACGCGCGCGATGCCGGTGCGCTCATGCCCGAGCAGATATTTCGCGTAGGTCCAGCCGCGATTCTCGTCGCCGACGAGATTCTCGACCGGCACCTTCACGTCTTCGAAGAACACTTCGTTGACTTCGTGATCCTCGTCGAGCGTGATGATCGGGCGCACCGTGATACCCGGCGTCTTCATGTCGATCAGCAGGAACGAGATGCCCTCCTGCTTCTTCGCCGCCGGATCGGTGCGCACGAGGCAGAACATCATGTCCGCGTACTGGCCGAGCGTCGTCCAGGTCTTCTGGCCGTTGACGACGTAGTGGTCGCCGTGGCGTTCGGCGCGCGTGCGCAGCGACGCGAGATCGGAACCGGAGCCCGGCTCCGAATAGCCCTGGCACCACCAGTCGGAGCCGTCGAGAATGCGCGGCAAATAGCGGCGCTTCTGCGCGTCGCTGCCGTATTTCATCAGCACGGGCGCGACCATCGACACGCCGAACGGCAGCACGGTCGGCGCACCGATGCGTGCGCACTCCTCGTCCCAGATGTGCCGCTGCGTCGCGTTCCAGCCCGGACCGCCGTATTCCACAGGCCATGCGGGCGCGGACCAGCCGCGCTGGCCGAGAATCCGGTGCCAGCTCGCGAAATCCTCGCGGTCGAGTCGTTTGTGATCGAGTACCTTGGCGCGCAGTGCGTGAGGCAGGTGCGCCTCGAGCCAGGCGCGGACGTCGGCGCGGAACGCGTCGTCGGCGGGGGAATAATCCAGATCCATGCGCAGTGTCTCCTGTCCGCGGCCGTCCCCGGCCAAGGACACACTGCGTACGTCATTGCAGCGGTTCTTTCAGCGCGGCAGGAATCGGCAGCGGCATCACGTCGATGCCTTCTTCGACCAAGGACTGCGCATCCTCCGGCGTCGTGATGCCGCGAATGCTGCGTGCCGGCGCCTCGTTGTAATGGATGCGCCGCGCTTCCTCGGCGAAGCGCTCGCCCACGTTCTCGGTTTTCTCCAGCACCTCGCGCAGTGCACGCATCACCTGCGCCTGCAGCGCGCGCGGATCGGCCGGCTGCGCCTGCGTCGCGCCCGACAGGTTCAGGCGCGGCGCCGACGGCATCCGGTTGATCTCCGTCGTTCCGCATACCGGGCATTCGACCAGCTTGCGGGACAACTGCGCTTCGAATTCATCGGCGGAAGCGAACCAGCCTTCGAACCGATGACCGTGCGGGCACTGTAAATCGAGGACCTTCATGCTGAATCAGGGCGTGTGACGAGTGTAGCGCAAAACGTGCTTTTGTGAACGACCGTGCTAAACCAGGATCGCGCGGCCGGGCGGCCGCCGCGTCACCGGATTGTAACGCGCCACCCCGCCCGCTGCAGACGCCCCGTCAGGCGTGCTCGACAGGGCCGAGCGGCCACGCGCCGGACAGCACCTTGTCGAGCCACATCGTGCCGATGATCGTCTTCACGTCGGTGATCTGGCCCGTGCGCACCCATTCGAGCAGGTCGGGCAGCGTCGCGGTGAAGGTCTCGAGGAATTCGCCTTCGTCGAGCTTGCGCTCGCCGGCAGTCAGCCCGCGTGCGAGATACAGGTCGATGAATTCGGTCGAATAGGAAATGATCGGGTGAATCCGGGCCAGGAACACGTATTCGCGTGCCGTATAGCCGGTTTCCTCGCGCAGCTCGCGCACCGCGCAGGCGAGCGCGCCTTCGTTCGGGTCGAGCTTGCCGGCCGGGAATTCGGCCATGACCTTGCCGATCGGATAGCGATACTGGCTTTCCATCAGCACGCGGCCGTCGTCGAACAGCGGGATCACCATCACCGCGCCCGGGTGCTGCACGTATTCGCGCGTGGCGCGCTTGCCGTCCGGCAGACGGACGGTGTCACGCTTGAGCTTGAGGAACGAGCCTTCGAAAATCGCCTCGCTCTCGAGGCAGGTTTCGGTCAGTGCGGCGTCGTGATTGGGTAGTTCGGCCATCGGCGGGCTCCGGAGGAATGAGCACGCGACGGCCGAAGCCGTCAGCGTCGTTTGACGAGATACTGGAACGTGAAGCCGGGAAATGCGAACACGACGAAGAGACTGAACGTGATCGCGTAAAACTGCCAGCCCTGTTCGAAACGGTTGCCGGCGCGCGACTCGAGCCAGAAGCCGAGCGCGCCGACCACGAAATACAGCACGATCAGCTCGCCGATCCGGATCCACGCGTTCTTCTTCGTCGCGCCGAGCGGCACGACGGCGAAGAGGCGTTGGTTCAGGAACGGCACGTTGGCGCCCGCGAGCGCCAACAGCACGATGAACCAGCCGGCTGCCGACATTACAGCGGCAGCGTGTGACGAATTGCCTGCAGGCAGGCCGTCAGCAGCGGGCTCGGGATCAGGCCGAGCACGACCACCGCGACGCCGTTCAGCACGAGAATCGTGCGCTTGCAGAAGTCGCCGGCGATCGGCGCCGTGTCCTGCGGTGCATCGAAGTAGATCAGCTTCACGATGCGCAGGTAGTAGAACGCGCCGAACAGCGACGTGATCACGGCCAGCACGGCCAGCCACGTGAGGCCCGCGTTGACGGTCGCCTCGAGCACCGCGAGCTTCGCGTAGAAGCCGACGGTCGGCGGAATGCCGGCCAGCGAGAACATCATGACCATCATCACGAACGCGAACACCGGGCTGCGCTTGTTGAGCCCCTTGAAGTCGTCGATCGTTTCCGCTTCGAAATCGCGGCGCGCGAGCAGCATCACCACGCCGAACGAGCCGAGCGTCGTGATCAGGTAGACGATCGCGTAGAACATCGCCGAGCTGTACGCGTTCGCCGGTGCGGCCGCGTCGCCCTTCACGATGCCGGCCAGCAGGCCGAGCAGCACGAAGCCCATGTTCGAGATCGCCGAGTACGCGAGCATCCGCTTGATGTTGCGCTGGACGATACCGGTGATGTTGCCGACGATCAGCGACAGCGCGGCGAGGATCACGAGCGCGGTCTGCCAGTTCTGTGCGAGCGGCAGCAGGCCCATCACCAGGAAGCGCAGGCCCCACGCGAACGCGGCAACCTTCGGGCCGCCGCCGACGAACAGCGTCATCGCGGTCGGTGCGCCCTGGTAGACGTCAGGCACCCACATGTGGAACGGCACGGCGCCGAGCTTGAACGCGATACCGGCGACGATGAAGATCACGCCGAACATCAGCACGGCCGCGTCGGTGTTGCCGCCGACCGCCTTGTACACCTCGCCCAGCTCGAGCGAGCCGGTCGCGCCGTAGAGCATCGAGATGCCGTACAGCACGAAGCCCGACGCGAGCGCGCCCAGCACGTAGTACTTCATCGCGGCTTCGCTCGACTGCGCGGCATCGCGGCGCAGCGCGATGACGGCGTACAGCGACAGCGACATCAGTTCGAGGCCGAGGTACAGCGTCAGGAAGTTGTTGCCCGACACCATCACCAGCTGACCGAGCAGCGAGAACATGCCCAGCAGGAACACGTCGCCGCGGAACATGTCTCGGTCTTCGAGGTACTTGCGCGAATAGACGAGCGTGACCGCGAAGCCGATCGACACGACGGCCTTCATCATGCTCGCGAACGAATCGACGACGATCATCCGCGAGAAGAAATAGTACTGCTGCGGATCCAGCGCCTGCACGGCGAACCACACGCCGGCGACGACCGACGAAACCACCGCGATCAGATAGGTCAGGCGGCGGCCGGCGGCACCGGTAAAGGTGTCGTTCAGCCACGCGACGACGACGGCGACCATCACCAGCGCGTCAGGCAACAGGACATTCATAGGAGCGTTCATGATCTTGAGTTCCTCCGCTCGCGATTACTGGGCCAGCGGCAGCTTCGACTGCGCGACATGGGAGAGGAGGTTTTCCACGGAAACGTGCATCACGTCGGTGAAAGGCTTCGGATACAGGCCCATCAGCAGCGTGAACGCGGCGAGCACGGCCAGCATCACGAATTCGCGACGGCCGATGTCCGTCAGCTTGGCAACGTGATCGTTCGCCACCGCGCCGAAGTACACGCGCTTGTACATCCACAGCGTGTAGGCCGCGCCGAGGATCAGCGTGAATGCCGCACCGAACGCGATCCAGAAGTTGTACTGGACGGCGGCGAGAATCACCATGAACTCGCCGACGAAGCCCGACGTGCCCGGCAGGCCGCAGTTGGCCATCGAGAACAGCATCGCGAATGCCGCGAACTTCGGCATCACGTTCACGACGCCGCCGTAATCGGCGATCTGGCGCGAGTGCACGCGGTCGTACAGCACGCCGATGCACAGGAACATCGCGCCCGACACGAAGCCGTGCGAGATCATCTGGATGATCGCGCCTTCGACGCCGAGCTGGTTGAAGATGAAGAAACCGAGCGTGACGAAGCCCATGTGCGCGATCGACGAATACGCGACCAGCTTCTTCATGTCGGCCTGCACCATCGCGACGAGGCCGATGTAGATCACCGCGATCAGCGACAGCGTGATCACGACCGGCGCGAGGAAGTGGCTTGCGTCAGGCGTGATCGGCAGCGAGAAACGCAGGAAACCGTATGCGCCGAGCTTCAGCATGATCGCCGCCAGCACGACCGAGCCGCCCGTCGGCGCTTCCACGTGCGCGTCCGGCAGCCAGGTGTGCACCGGCCACATCGGCACCTTCACCGCGAACGCGAGGAAGAATGCAATGAACAGCAGGATCTGCGGCGTCATCGCGATCTTTGCGTTCTGCCACGTCGCGAGGTCGAACGAATGCGTCTGCGTGTACAGGTAGATCAGCGCGACCAGCATCAGCAGCGAGCCGGCCAGCGTGTACAGGAAGAACTTGAACGCCGCATACACGCGGTTCGGGCCGCCCCACACGCCGATGATGATGTACATCGGGATCAGGGTCGCCTCGAAGAACACGTAGAACAGCAGGCCGTCGGCCGCCGAGAACACGCCGATCATGATCCCGGACAGGATCAGGAACGCCGCGAGGTACTGCCCGACGTTCTCGGTGATCACTTCCCAGGCGGCGATCACGACGATCACCGTGATCAGCGCGGTCAGCACGACGAACCACATCGAGATGCCGTCGACGCCGAGGTGATACGAGATGTCGAAGCGTTCGATCCAGGTCGACTGCTCGACGAACTGCAGCGCAGCCGTGCTCGAGTCGAAGCCCGTGATCAGCGGGATCGTGACCGCGAGGCCGAGCAGCGAACCGATCAGCGCGACCCAGCGGGCCGTCCTCGGATTTTTGTCGTTACCGACCGCGAGCACGAGGAGGCCGAAGACGATCGGCAGCCAGATCGCGGTACTGAGAATCGGAAAAGCGTGCATTAGTGTTGTCCCCCCGCCTTATTTGCCGCCGAGCGTTACAAACAGGGTCAGGAGCCCCAGCATGCCGATGATCATGGCGAACGCGTAGTGATAGATGTAACCGGATTGGAGGAAGCGGATCACGCCGGCGAACCAGCCGATGAACCGGGCGCTGCCGTTGACGAGGCCGTCGATCACGACGACGTCGCCTTCCTTCCACAGGCCGCGGCCGATCGCCACCGAACCACGGGCGAACACCACTTCGTTGATCTTGTCCATGTAGTACTTGTTGTCCAGCAGCGTGTAGATCGGACCGAACGCGCGGCGGATCGACGCCGGCAGATCCGGACGCTTCAGGTACAGGAACCACGCGACGACGACACCGGCGAGCGCCAGCCACACCGGCAGGCCCGACACCGAGTGCAGGCCCATGCCGACCCAGCCGTGGAACTCTTCGGCCATCTCGGCCAGTGCCGGATGGTTTTCGCCGATGAAGATCACCTTGTCGAAGGCAACGCCGTGCTGGAAGAAGTCGCCGAACAGCATCGGGCCGATCGCGATCGCACCGATGATGATCGACGGGATCGCCAGCAGCACGAGCGGCACCCACACGACCCACGGGGTCTCGTGCGGCTCGTGCGCGTGGTCGTCGTGACCGTGGCCATGGCCGTGATCGTCATGACCGTGGTCGCCGTGGCCGTGCGCGGCCGCCATGCCCATCGGCGATTCCGGATGCTTCGGATTGCGGAAGCGCTCTTCGCCGTGGAACACCAGGAAGTACATGCGGAACGAGTACAGCGCCGTGACGAACACGCTCGCGACGACCGCGAAGTACGCGAAGCCCGAACCCGGCAGGTGCGACAGCTTCACCGCGTCGATGATCGAGTCCTTCGAGTAGAAGCCCGAGAAGAACGGCGTACCGATCAGCGCGAGCGAACCGACGAGCGACGTGATCCACGTGATCGGCATGTACTTGCGCAGGCCGCCCATGTTGCGCATGTCCTGGTCGTGGTGCATGCCCATGATCACCGAACCGGCGCCGAGGAACAGCAGCGCCTTGAAGAACGCGTGCGTCATCAGGTGGAACACGGCGACCGGGTAAGCGGACACGCCGAGCGCGACGGTCATGTAGCCGAGCTGCGACAGCGTCGAGTACGCGACGACACGCTTGATGTCGTTCTGGACGATCCCGAGGAAGCCCATGAACAGTGCGGTGATCGCGCCGATCACCGTGATGAACGACAGCGCGGTATCCGACAGTTCGAACAGCGGCGACATGCGCGACACCATGAAGATGCCGGCCGTCACCATCGTCGCCGCGTGAATCAGCGCGGAGATCGGCGTCGGGCCTTCCATCGAGTCCGGCAGCCACACGTGCAGCGGGAACTGCGCCGACTTGCCCATCGCGCCGATGAACAGGCAGATACAGGCAACGGTCAGCAGGCCCCAGTCGGTGCCCGGGAAGTGCAGGCTCGCGAGCTCTGCGCGCTTCGCGAACACTTCGCCGTAGTTCATCGAACCCGCGAACGCGAGCAGCAGGCCGATGCCCAGCAGGAAGCCGAAGTCGCCGACGCGGTTCACGAGGAACGCCTTCATGTTCGCGTAGATCGCGCTCTCACGCGTGAAGTAGAAGCCGATCAGCAGGTACGACACCAGACCCACCGCTTCCCAGCCGAAGAACAGCTGCAGGAAGTTGTTGCTCATCACGAGCATCAGCATCGAGAACGTGAACAGCGAGATGTACGAGAAGAAGCGCTGGTAGCCGTCCTCCTCCGCCATGTAGCCGATCGTGTACACGTGCACCATCAGCGAGACGAAGGTCACGACGACCATCATCATCGCGGTCAGCGAATCGACGAGGAAGCCGACTTCGAGTTTCAGCGAACCGACGTTCATCCATTCGTAGACGGTCGCGTTGAAGCTTGCGCCGCCCATCACGTCGACGAAGACTTTCGCCGACAGGAGGAACGCGATCAATACGCCGAGGATCGTGATCCGGTGTGCGCCCTTGCGCCCCACTGCGTTCCCGAACAGCCCCGCAATCAGCGAGCCGGCCAGCGGAGCGAGCGGAATCGCCAGCAGCAGGTTTTCATTGAGTGTCGTTGACATAACAGCGTTGCCTGAAATTAACCTTTGAGCTGATCGAGATCCTCGACATTGATCGTGTCGAGCTTACGGAACAGGGTCACCAGAATCGCGAGACCGATCGCGGCTTCCGCTGCGGCGACGGTCAGCACGAAGAACACGAAGATCTGGCCGTGCACGTCGCCGAGGTAGTGCGAGAACGCGACGAAGTTGGTGTTCACCGCCAGCAGCATCAGTTCGATCGCCATCAGGATGATGATGATGTTGCGGCGGTTCAGGAAGATCCCGACGATCGCGATCGCAAACAGGATCGCGCCGAGCACAAGGTAGTGAGCAAGAGTCAGCATGGTTTTCTTTTCCTCCGCTTAGCCGTTGGTGCTCGTATCGGCTTCGCTCTGCGCCGTTTCCGGCTGCGGCTTTTCCGCTTCCATCTTCACGAGGCGCACGCGGTCGTCGCGGCGCACCTTGACCTGATCCGACACGCGCTGGCGCTTGCTGTCCTTGCCCTTGCGCTCGGTCAGCCCGATCGCGGCGATGATCGCGACCAGCAGCACCAGGCCGGCGATTTCAAACGCGAAGATGTAGTCGGTGTAGATGACCTTGCCGATCAGACGCGTGTTCGACCAGTCGGCCATCGCGCCCGTCGCCATCGCGTGCGCCGCGTGCGTGTCGCCGTAGCCGCGCCACAGGATCAGCGCGGTCTCGACCACGATGATCGCGCCGACCACGGTTGCCATCGGCACGAAGCGCTTGAAGTCGCGGCGCAGGTAATCGATGTTGATGTCCAGCATCATCACGACGAACAGGAACAGCACCATCACGGCGCCCACGTACACCAGCACCAGCAGGATCGCGAGGAACTCCGCTTCCAGCAGCATCCAGATCGCGGCGGCGTTGAAGAACGCCAGCACAAGGAAAAGCGCAGACGCCACCGGGTTGCGCGAAGTGATCACCTTCAGCCCTGATACCACCAGGAGCAGCGCGAAGATGTAGAACAGTACGGTCGTGAATTCCATGATTACCGGTTCATCGTTAGGCCATAGTCAGGCGCGGCTTGCGGGACGCCCGCACCCGTCGCGGCGGCTCGGCCCGTCGATCCCGGGCCGGCACTGCAAACACAATCAACGATACGGCGCGTCGGCGGCCTTCGCCGCGGCGATGTCCTTCTCGTAGCGATCGCCCACCGCGAGCAGCATTTCCTTCGTGAAATACAGGTCGCCGCGCTTTTCGCCGTGGTACTCGAGAATCTGCGTCTCGACGATCGAATCGACCGGGCAGCTTTCCTCGCAGAAACCGCAGAAGATGCACTTCGTCAGGTCGATGTCGTAGCGCGTCGTGCGGCGCGTGTTGTCCGCGCGCGTTTCCGATTCGATCGTGATCGCCAGTGCGGGGCACACGGCCTCGCACAGCTTGCACGCGATGCAGCGCTCTTCGCCGTTCTCGTAGCGGCGCAGTGCGTGCAGCCCGCGGAAACGCGGCGAGATCGGGGTCTTCTCTTCCGGGAACTGCACGGTGAACTTGCGCCGGAACGTGTAACGACCGGTCAGCGCGAGCCCCTTCAGCAGCTCCGTCAGGAAGAAGGTCTTAAAGAAGTGTTGGATTGCCGTCATGATTTCGTCCGATCTTTACTTCACCCAGATGTTGAGCGGCGACATCATCCAGAAGCCGACCACGACCACCCAGATCACCGTGACGGGCAGGAACACTTTCCAGCCCAGGCGCATGATCTGGTCGTAACGGTAGCGCGGGAACGTCGCGCGGACCCAGATGAACACCGACAGCAGCGCGAATACCTTCAGCACCAGCCAGAAGATGCCCGGAATGAACGACAGGAATTCGAACGGTGCGTCCCAGCCGCCGAGGAACAGCGTCGCGGCCAGCGCCGAGATCACGATCATGTTGATGTACTCGGCGAGGAAGAACAGCGCGAACGCCATACCCGAGTAATCGATCATGTGACCCGCGACGATTTCCGACTCCCCTTCCACCACGTCGAACGGGTGACGGTTCGTTTCGGCGATGCCGGACACGAAGTAGACGACGAACGCCGGCAGCAGCGGCAGCCAGTTCCACGACAGGAAGTTCACGCCGTGGCCGGCGAAGAAGCCGTGCTGCTGCGAGCCGACGATTTCCGACAGGTTCAGGCTGCCGGCCGTCATCAGCACGAGCACCAGCGCGAAGCCCATCGAGATTTCGTACGACACCATCTGCGCCGCGGCACGCATCGCGCCGAGGAACGCGTACTTCGAGTTCGACGCCCAGCCGGCGAGAATCACCGCGTACACGCCGATCGACGAGATCGCCATCGCGTACAGCAGGCCCGCGTTCACGTTCGCGAGCACGGCTTCGGCCTGGAACGGGATCACGGCCCACACGGCGAACGCCGGCACGACGGTCATGATCGGCGCGATCAGGTACAGCCAGCGGCTGGCGGCGCTCGGCTGAATGACTTCCTTCAGCAGCAGCTTCAGCACGTCGGCGATCGGCTGCAGCAGGCCGGCGGGGCCGACGCGGTTCGGGCCGAGACGCACGTGCATCCAGCCGATCAGCTTGCGTTCCCACAGAATCAGGTACGCGACGCACAGCAGGATCACGACGGCGACGACGAGGATGCGCACGAGCGCCCACACCGTCGGCCACGCGACGCCGAGAAGCTGGGCTCCGCCCGCGTTGATCGTATCGAACAAGCTCATTTACGCCTTCTCCACCACCAGTTCACCGGACAGGCTGCCGAGCGCTGCGCCGGCAGGCGTTGCCGCCGACACGCGAACGACCGTCTCCGCAAGATTCGCGTCGCGCACGGCCGGCAACTGCACCGCGCGCTCGCCCTGGCGCACGCGCACCGCGTCGCCTTCCTTCAAGCCCAGCTTGTCGAACAGCGCAGCCGGCAAGCCCGCGGCGTTCGCCACCTTCGCGGCGGCCGTCAGGTGCAGCGCACCCGCGCGGCGCACGAGTGCGTCGGCATGATAGATCGGCACATCGGCGAGGCGCTCGAAGCTGCCGTTCGCGGCAGGCGCCGCGACGCGAGCCGGTGCGACCGACGCCTGGTTCGACAGACGGTTCGCGACGCCTGCGTCGCCGAGCGCCGCGACGCGCACTTCTTCGGCCGTCTCGTACTCGAAGTTCGGCAGGCCGAGCAGGCTGCCGAGCACGCGCAGCACCTTCCACGCCGGGCGCGTGTCGCCGAGCGGACGCACGACGCCGTTGAAGCTCTGCACCGAGCCCTCGGCGTTCACGTACGTGCCGGCCGTTTCCGTGAACGGCGCGATCGGCAGCAGCACGTCGGCGTAATCGAGGCCGTGCTTGAACGGCGACATCACGACGACCATTTCGGCCTGGTTCAGCGCGGCAAGCGCCTGCGCCGGATCGGCCGTGTCGAATTCCGGTTCGACGTTCAGCAGCACGTAGCCCTTGCGCGGCTGTGCGAACGCTTCGCGCGCGTTCAGGCCGCCTTCGCCCGGCAGTGCGCCGACGACGTGCGCGCCGACCGTGTTCGCCGCTTCCGTCAGGAAGCCGAACGTGGCACCGGTGTTGTCGGCGATCCACTGCGCAACGGCGTGCAGCTTCGCGAATTGCGGATGACGAACCGCGACGTTGCCGAGCAGCACCGCGCGGCGCTCGCCGTTCGCGAGCGACTGCGCGACAGCCTGCGCAGCAGCCGATGCGGTGACGCCCGCGAGCGCGTCCGGCAGCGCGACGCCGCGCAGTTGCGCGACGGCCGCGGCGATACCGGCCAGTTCGTCGAGCCATGCCGACGGCGCAGCGACGATGCGTTGCGCGGTCGGGATCAGCGAGTCGTCGGCGGTCGCATTCAGGAAATGCAGCTTCGCGCCATTCTTCGCGGCCTGACGCAGGCGCGCGGCGAACAGCGGATGGTCGCGGCGCAGGAACGAACCGACGACGAACGCGGCATTCACGTTCGACAGGTCGGCGATCGGCATGCCGAGCCACGGTGCGCCCTGGACCGGCGCCGAGAAATCCAGCTGACGCAGACGGAAGTCGACGTTCGGCGTCTTCAGTTCGTTCGCGAGCTGCTTCACGAGGAACAGCTCTTCAGCGGTGCTGTGCGCGCTCGCGAGCATCGCCAGCGCGTTCGCGCCGTGATCCGCGGCGATGCCCTGCAGGCCCTTCGCGACATATTCGAGCGCGGTCTGCCAGTCGGTCTCGATCCACTGGCCGCCCTGCTTCAGCATCGGCTTCGTCAGGCGCTCTTCGCTGTTCAGGCCTTCGTACGAGAAACGATCCTTGTCCGAGATCCAGCATTCGTTGATCGCTTCGTTCTCGAACGGCAGCACGCGCATCACGCGGTTGTTCTTCACCTGCACGACGAGGTTCGCGCCGACGGAATCGTGCGGGCTCACCGACTTGCGGCGCGACAGTTCCCACGTACGGGCGCTGTAGCGGAACGGCTTGCTGGTCAGCGCGCCGACCGGGCACAGGTCGATCATGTTGCCCGACAGCTCGGAGTCGACCGTCTTGCCGACGAACGTCGTGATTTCCGAGTGCTCGCCGCGGCCCAGCATGCCGAGCTCCATCACGCCGGCGATTTCCTGGCCGAAGCGGACGCAGCGCGTGCAGTGGATGCAGCGCGACATTTCTTCCATCGAGATCAGCGGGCCCACGTTCTTGTGGAACACCACGCGCTTTTCTTCCGAGTAGCGCGACGACGACTTGCCGTAGCCGACCGCCAGGTCCTGCAGCTGGCATTCGCCGCCCTGATCGCAGATCGGGCAGTCGAGCGGGTGGTTGATGAGGAGGAATTCCATCACCGACTGCTGCGCCTTCACGGCCTTGTCGGACTGCGTGCGCACGATCATGCCGGCCGACACGGGCGTCGCGCAGGCAGGCACGGCCTTCGGCATCTTCTCGACTTCGACGAGACACATCCGGCAGTTGGCCGCGACCGACAGTTTCTTGTGATAGCAGAAGTGAGGAATGTACGTATCCGCCTTGTGCGCAGCCTGGATCACCATGCTGCCTTCGGGCACCTCGACCTTCTTGCCGTCTATTTCAAGTTCAACCATGATGGTGAATGGTCCTTAACCTATTTCCGCCCGTTCGCGCGTTCGCCCGACCGTGCGCTCAAATTCCGCAACCGGTGCTTCGCTTCAGGCTGCCGCCGCGTGCGCGTGGCCGCCGACCATGCAGTGCTTGTGCTCGACGTGGTACGCGAATTCGTCCCAGTAATGCTTGAGCATCCCGCGAACCGGCATCGCCGCCGCATCGCCGAGCGCGCAGATCGTGCGGCCCATGATGTTCTCGGCCACCGAGTTCAGCAGGTCCAGATCTTCCTGGCGCCCCTCGCCGTGCTCGATACGATTCACGACGCGATACAGCCAGCCGGTGCCTTCGCGGCACGGCGTGCACTGGCCGCACGATTCCTCGTAGTAGAAGTACGACAGGCGCAGCAGCGAACGCACCATGCAGCGCGTCTCGTCCATCACGATCACCGCGCCGGAGCCGAGCATCGAGCCCGCCTTCGCGATCGAGTCGTAATCGAGATCGGTCTGCATCATGATGTCGCCCGGGATTACCGGCGCCGACGAGCCGCCCGGAATCACGGCCTTGATCTTCTTGCCGCCGCGCATCCCGCCGGCGAGCTCCATCAGCGTCGCGAACGGCGTGCCGAGCGGCACTTCATAGTTGCCCGGACGCTCGACGTCGCCCGACACCGAGAAGATCTTCGTGCCGCCGTTGTTCGGCTTGCCGATCTCGAGGTAGTTCTGCGGTCCGATCGACAGCAGGAACGGCACCGCGGCGAACGTCTCGGTGTTGTTGATCGTGGTCGGCTTGCCGTACACGCCGAAGCTCGCCGGGAACGGCGGCTTGAAGCGCGGCTGGCCCTTCTTGCCCTCGAGCGACTCGAGCAGCGCCGTTTCCTCGCCGCAGATGTACGCGCCGTAACCGTGATGCGCGTGCAGCTGGAACGAGAATTCCGAGCCCATGATGTTGTCGCCGAGGAAACCTGCGGCGCGCGCTTCATCGAGCGCGGCCTCGAAGCGTCGATACACTTCGAAGATTTCGCCGTGGATGTAGTTGTAGCCGACGGTGATGCCCATCGCGTACGCGCCGATGGCCATGCCTTCGATCAGCGCATGCGGGTTCCAGCGCAGGATGTCGCGATCCTTGAACGTGCCCGGCTCGCCTTCGTCCGAATTGCAGACGAGGTACTTCTGCCCCGGGAACTGGCGCGGCATGAAGCTCCACTTCAGGCCAGTCGGGAAGCCCGCACCGCCACGGCCGCGCAGGCCCGACGCCTTCACGTCGGCGATCACCTGCTCCGGAGGAATCTTTTCTTCGAGAATGCGGCGCAACTGCTTGTAGCCGCCGCGCGCAACGTAATCTTCGAGATGCCAGTTCTCGCCGTTCAGACCAGCGAGGATCAGCGGTTTGATGTGACGGTCGTGGAGGGACGTCATTTCGAAAGCTCCTCAAGCAGCTGGTCGATCTTCTCGCGGCTCATGAAGCTGCACATTCTGTGATTGTTCACCAGCAGCACCGGCGCATCGCCGCACGAGCCCATGCATTCGCCTTCCTTCAGCGTGAACTTGCCGTCGGGCGTGGTCTCGCCGAAGCCGATGCCCAGCTTCTGTTTCAGGTAGTCGGCCGTCGCCTCGGCGCCGCCGTGCGGACCGAGCTGGCACGGGAGGTTCGTGCAGAGCGTGATCTTGTGCTTGCCGACCGGTTTGAGCTCGTACATCGTGTAGAACGTCGCGACTTCCTGGACGGCGACGGCCGGCATGCCGAGATAGTCCGCGACGAACTGCATCAGTTCGGGCGACAGCCAGCCGTGCTCTTCCTGAGCGACGGCCAACGCCGACATCACGGCGGACTGTTTCTGATCGGCGGGATACTTCGTCAACGCTCGATCGATTTCCTTCAGGCCTTCAGCTGAGATCATTTTCAGACACGACTCTTTCAATTCCTACCGAACGAACAACCTGCCGCACTGCTGTGCATGGACGGCAGACCTGGCGCTCACTGTTGACAGCTTGCGAAGCCGCGCCGATTCGGCGCATACCGCATGTGACTTCGCGTGTGACTGACTGCTCGCCGCCCGCTCGCACGGGCGGCGCAACCATTAGCGATCGATTTCGCCGAACACGATGTCCTGCGTACCGATGATCGTGACGGCGTCGGCAATCATGTGGCCGCGCGCCATTTCGTCGAGCGACGCGAGATGCGCGAAGCCCGGTGCGCGGATCTTGAGGCGATACGGCTTGTTGGCACCGTCCGACACCAGGTAGATGCCGAACTCGCCCTTCGGATGCTCGACGGCTGCGTATGCTTCGCCTTCCGGCACGTGAAAACCTTCGGTGAAGAGCTTGAAGTGGTGAATCAAGTCTTCCATGTTGGTCTTCATGCCGACACGCGACGGCGGCGCAACCTTGTGATTGTCGGTCATCACGGGCCCCTGATTCTTGCGGAGCCACTCAATACACTGTTTCGCGATCCGGACCGACTGGCGCATTTCTTCGACGCGCACCAGATAGCGGTCGTAGCAATCGCCGTTCACGCCGACCGGCACGTCGAAATCCATGCGGTCGTACACTTCGTACGGCTGCTTCTTGCGCAGATCCCACGCGATGCCCGAGCCGCGCAGCATCGGGCCCGTCAGGCCCATCTGCAGCGCACGTTCCGGGCTGACGACGCCGATCCCGACCAGACGCTGTTTCCAGATCCGGTTGTCGGTCAGCAGCGTTTCGTACTCGTCGATGCACTTCGGGAAGCGCGTGAAGAAGTCGTCGATGAAGTCGAGCACCGAGCCGCTGCGCGCTTCGTTCATCTTCGCGAGCGCCTTCTCGTTGCGAATCTTCGACGCCTTGTATTGCGGCATCGCGTCCGGCAGGTCGCGATAGACGCCGCCCGGACGGTAGTACGCCGCGTGCATCCGCGCACCGGACACCGCCTCGTACACGTCCATCAGGTCTTCGCGCTCGCGGAATGCGTACAGGAACACCGCCATCGCGCCGACGTCGAGCGCGTGCGCGCCGATCCACATCAGGTGGTTCAGCACGCGCGTGATTTCGTCGAACAGCACGCGGATGTACTGCGCGCGCTCCGGCACGTCGATGCCGAGCAGACGCTCGATCGCGAGCACGTAGCCGTGTTCGTTGACCATCATCGACACGTAGTCGAGACGGTCCATGTACGGCACGGACTGGATGAAGGTCTTGTTTTCCGCGAGCTTTTCAGTCGCGCGGTGCAGCAGGCCGATGTGCGGATCGGCACGCTGGATCACTTCGCCGTCGAGCTCGAGCACGAGGCGCAGCACGCCGTGCGCTGCCGGGTGCTGCGGGCCGAAGTTGAGGGTGTAGTTCTTGATTTCTGCCATGACGCCCCCTTAATGTTTCAGACCGCCATAGCGATCCTCGCGGATCACGCGCGGCGTGATTTCGCGCGGCTCGATCGTCACCGGCTGGTAGACGACCCGCTTCTCTTCCGGGTCGTAACGCATTTCGACGTAGCCCGACACCGGGAAGTCCTTACGGAACGGGTGGCCGATGAAGCCGTAGTCGGTGAGGATGCGGCGCAGGTCGGGGTGACCCTCGAACACGAGGCCGTACAGGTCGAACGCTTCGCGCTCGTACCAGTTCGCGGAGCTCCAGATGTCGACGAGCGACGCGACGATCGGCAGATCGTCGTCCGGCGCGAACACGCGCAGGCGCAGGCGCCAGTTGTTCGTGACCGACAGCAGCTGCGACACGGCCGCGAAACGCGGGCCGTCGTACGCGCCGTCGCCGTACGTTTGATAGTCGACGCCGCACAGGTCGATCAGTTGCTCGAAACCGAGCTTCGGATCGTCGCGCAGCGTCTTTGCGACTTCGAGGTAATCGCTCGCCTTCACGACGAGCGTCAGTTCACCGATCGCTTCGGTGAGGCTCACCACGCGCGCGCCGAGC
Organism: Burkholderia sp. SR8; assembly: GCF_052851275.1. Taxonomy (NCBI): domain Bacteria; kingdom Pseudomonadati; phylum Pseudomonadota; class Betaproteobacteria; order Burkholderiales; family Burkholderiaceae; genus Burkholderia; species Burkholderia sp. SR8. Next base: position 287,849 of record NZ_JAULUC010000008.1, on the reverse strand, counting down.
GCGGCTTCGAGGTTTGCCTTGAGGGTCTCGATTTTGCTTGCCATATTGAGGGGACGCTCGGGGCTTTATTGACGGGCGATGGTGTTGGTGCGGCGGATCTTCGCCTGAAGCTGGATCACGCCGTAGACCAGCGCCTCGGCCGTGGGCGGACAGCCCGGCACGTAGACGTCGACCGGCACGATCCGGTCGCAACCGCGGACCACCGAGTACGAGTAGTGGTAGTAGCCACCACCGTTCGCGCACGACCCCATCGAGATCACCCAGCGCGGCTCGGCCATCTGGTCGTACACGCGGCGCAGCGCGGGCGCCATCTTGTTGCACAGCGTGCCGGCGACGATCATCACGTCCGACTGACGCGGGCTCGGGCGGAACACGACGCCGAACCGGTCCAGGTCGTAACGGGCCGCACCCGCATGCATCATCTCGACGGCGCAACACGCGAGCCCGAACGTCATCGGCCACAGCGAGCCGGTACGCGTCCAGTTGATCAGCTTGTCAGCCGTCGTGGTGACAAACCCTTCCTTCAAGACCCCTTCGATACTCATTTGCTTTCCACTCCAGACGAGCGGCCCAGCGTGGCCGCCCATGCAAACCGGCGATTAACCCATCACTCCCAGTCGAGGCCGCCTTTCTTCCAGATATAGGCAAAGCCCAGCAGGAATTCGAGCAGAAAAATCATCATTGCGATGAAACCCGGCCAGCCGATGTCCCGGAGCGCGACGCCCCACGGAAACAGGAATGCGGTTTCGAGATCGAAGATGATGAACAGGATGGCGACGAGGTAGTACCGGACGTCGAATTTCATCCGGGCGTCTTCAAAGGCTTCGAAGCCGCACTCGTACGGTGCGTTCTTGTCGACGTCCGGCTTGTTGGGACCAAGGAGCTTGCCGATGCTGACCAGCGCTATACCTAAACCAGTGCCCACGAGGAGGAACAACAAGACGGGGTAATAGGCTGCGAGGTTCAAGGCAATCCTCTATCGGTTGGTTCTGAGCGTCCGGAGAATACCACTTCCGGCGGAAGGAATCATTTCGGAGTGCAGGCGATCACAAGACAATCGCAAGGCACACCCCAGAAATGAAAAATGCCAGCCACTAGAAGCGGCTGGCATTGAGTAACTTTGGTGCCGACGGCGAGACTCGAACTCGCACAGCTTTCGCCACTACCCCCTCAAGATAGCGTGTCTACCAATTTCACCACGTCGGCACTGCATGCAACTCGGGTCGTACTGCTTGTTTCCCGCGAATCGCTTCAAGAATTAAATTCTAACCCGAGTTCCGGATTTGTTCAACGCACAAACCGAAAAATTTTAACTTTTTATTTCGGGACGTCCTGGCCCGGCGCGCTTGCGGCCGAACCCGCGGCAGCGGACGCGGCCACCGCCGGAACCGACGCTGCGGGGGCCGATGCCGGTGCGGTCGCGGCCGCGCCGAGCACGCCTGCCGACGGCGTCGACTTGTACGAACCGAGGTACGTCAGCGCGAGCGTCGCAACGAAGAACACCGTTGCCAGCACGGCCGTCGTGCGCGACAGGAAGTTCGCCGAGCCCGTCGCACCGAACAGGCTGCCCGACGCGCCGCTGCCGAATGCGGCGCCCATGTCGGCACCCTTGCCGTGCTGCAGCAGCACGAGCCCGATCACACCCAGTGCCGACAGCACCTGCACGACAATAATCAGCGTCTTGAATAACAGCATCACACCCACCCGATTGGATCAGGCGACCGGACCGACCGGCCGCCATCATGGTTCAATTCGATCCCGGACCGCTCAACGTGCAGCCCGGCAGATCGCCAGGAAATCTTCCGCCTTCAGCGACGCGCCGCCGATCAGGCCGCCGTCGATGTCCGGCTGCGAGAACAGCTCTTCCGCGTTGTCCGGCTTCACGCTGCCGCCGTACAGCACGGACACGTCCGCCGCCCCCTTCGCCGCGAGACGCGCACGCAGGAACGCGTGCACGTCCTGCGCCTGCGCCGACGTCGCGCTCTTGCCGGTACCGATCGCCCACACCGGCTCGTATGCGACGACGATGCGTGCCGCTTCGTCGGCGCTCAGCACCGCGAGCACGGCGTCGAGCTGCGCGCCGACCACCTGCTCGGTCGTGCCCGCTTCGCGCTCGTCGAGCGTTTCGCCGACGCACACGACCGGCGTGAGGCCTGCCGCGAGCGCGCGCTGCGCTTTCGCGGCGACCGTCTCGTTGCGCTCGCCGTGATACGCGCGGCGCTCCGAGTGACCGACGATCGCATACTGCGCGCCGAACTCCGCCACCATCGCGGCCGCCACCTCGCCGGTGAACGCGCCCTGCTCGTGCGCGGACACGTCCTGCGCGCCGAACGCGACACGGCTGCCGCCGAGCTGCGCCTGAACCTGCGCGAGGTACGGGAACGGCACGCACACGCCGATCGACGTTTCCGCCGCCACCGCGCCCGCACCCTGCACCACTTCGTTCAGCAGCGCCTGGTTGCCGGCCAGCCGGCCGTGCATCTTCCAGTTGCCGATCACTCGCTTTGTTCGTTGTTTCGACATCGTGTCTGTCTCGTCACTATCTTGTCATTAACGTGCCGGAACCCGGCCGTCAGGTTGGATCTGGCGAAGCAAACCCGCGATTTTACTGCGCGCGGCTTGAACCGGTCAAACCGCGCATGTCAAGCCCGCCGCGCGGGCCGTCACGCGTTCGTACCCCAATCGAGCACGATCTTGCCGATGTGCTCGCCGCTTTCCATCAGCGCATGCGCCTGTGCGGCGTCGCCAGCCGGCAGCACGCGGTAGATCACCGGCTTGATGCGGCCGTCCGCGAGCAGCGGCCACACGCGCGCGTTCAGCTGCGCGGCGATGCGTGCCTTGAACTCGACTGGCCGCGGACGCAGCGTCGAGCCCGTCACCGTGAGCCGGCGGCGCAGGATTTCGTTCAGGTTGACCTCGGCCTTCGCGCCGCCGAGCAGCGCGATCAGCACGAGGCGGCCGCCGTCCGCGAGCGCGGACAGCTCGCGCGGCACGTACGAGCCCGCGACCATGTCGAGGATCACGTCGACGCCGCGATCGTGCGTCAGCGACTTGACGACCTCGACGAAGTCTTCGGTCTTGTAGTTGATCGCACGCTCGGCGCCGAGCGCCTCGCATGCGCGGCATTTGTCCTCGTTCCCGGCCGTCGCGAACACGCGAAAGCCGAGCGCATGCGCGATCTGGATCGCCGTCACGCCGATCCCGCTCGAGCCGCCCTGCACGAGGAGCGTTTCCTGCTCGCCGCCCTCGCCCGCGCCGAGCAGCGCGCGGTCGAACACGTTGCTCCACACGGTGAAGAACGTCTCGGGCAACGACGCGGCTTCGATGTCGGTGAGCGCGTCGGGCACCGGCAGGCATTGCGGCAGCGGCGCGACCGCGTACTCGGCGTAGCCGCCGCCGGCGAGCAGCGCGCACACGCGGTCGCCGAGCTTCAGGCCGAACGGGTTCAGCGCGGGATCCGACAGGTCGCCGCCGACGATCTCGCCCGCGACCTCGAGGCCCGGCAGATCCGACGCACCGGGCGGCGGCGCATACGCGCCCTTGCGCTGGAATACGTCGGGCCGGTTCACGCCGGAAGCCGCCACCTTGATCAGCACTTCGCCGCGCTTCGGTTCCGGGCGCGGACGCTCCGCGAGCTTCAGCACGTCGGGGGCGCCGAATTCGGTGATTTCGATGGCTTTCATGGGAATCGCTCCAGGATCGGAATCGGATGATGCACCGTGCGCGGCACGGGCGCGTCGCCGGCGCTGCTGCGCCGCACAACGATGCTACAGAAAAAACGGCCGGCGCGCTTTCGCACTGCCGGCCGTTCTAACGCCTGTCCGCTTACTGCTGCGGCGGCGTATCCGACTGCGACGCCGCTGCTTCGTTCAGCAGCGCCTTCGCCGACAGACGCACGCGACCCTTCTCGTCCGTCTGGATCACCTTGACCTTCACCTGCTGGCCTTCCTTCAGGTAGTCGTTGATGTCCTTCACGCGCTCGTTGACGATTTCCGAGATGTGCAGCAGGCCGTCCTTGCCCGGCAGCAGGTTCACGATCGCACCGAAATCGAGCAGCTTGAGTACCGTGCCTTCGTACACCTGACCGACTTCGATCTCGGCCGTGATCTGCTCGATGCGCTTCTTCGCTTCGGCCATGCCTTCGCTGTTCGTGCTCGCGATCGTCACGACGCCGTCGTCCGAGATGTCGATGGTCGTGCCGGTTTCTTCCGTCAGTGCGCGGATCACCGAACCGCCCTTGCCGATCACGTCGCGGATCTTTTCCGGATTGATCTTGATCGTGATCATGCGCGGCGCGAATTCCGACAGCTGCGTGTTCGCACCCGAGACCGCCGACGTCATCTTGCCGAGGATGTGCATGCGGCCTTCCTTCGCCTGCGCGAGCGCGACCTGCATGATTTCCTTCGTGATGCCCTGGATCTTGATGTCCATCTGCAGTGCCGTCACGCCCTGCTCCGTGCCGGCCACCTTGAAGTCCATGTCGCCGAGGTGATCTTCGTCGCCGAGGATGTCGGTCAGCACCGCGAACTTGTTGCCTTCGAGGATCAGGCCCATCGCGATGCCCGCGACGTGCGCCTTCATCGGCACGCCGGCGTCCATCAGCGCGAGGCAGCCGCCGCACACCGATGCCATCGACGACGAACCGTTCGATTCGGTGATTTCCGACACGACGCGGATCGAGTAGCCGAATTCGTCGGCGCTCGGCAGGCACTTGACGAGTGCGCGCTTCGCGAGACGGCCGTGGCCGATTTCGCGGCGCTTCGGCGAGCCGACGCGGCCCGTTTCGCCGGTCGCGAACGGGGGCATGTTGTAGTGGAGCATGAAGCGCTCGCGGTATTCGCCTTCGAGCGCGTCGATGATCTGCTCGTCACCCTTCGTGCCGAGCGTCGCGACGACGAGCGCCTGCGTTTCGCCGCGCGTGAACAGCGCCGAACCGTGGGTGCGCGGCAGCACGCCGGTGCGGATCTCGATCGGACGCACGGTGCGCGTGTCGCGGCCGTCGATGCGCGGCTCGCCGTTCAGGATCTGCGAACGGACGATCTTCGCTTCGATGTCGAACAGGATGTTGCCGACGGTGGCCTTGTCGGCCGCGACCGTGCCGGCCGCCAGCGCGTCTTCCTCGAGCTTCGCCGACGTCGCTGCGTACACTTCCTTCAGCTTCGTCGAACGCGCCTGCTTGTCGCGCAGCTGGTAAGCCGCGAGCAGGTCGCCGTGCGCCAGTTCCGTCACGCGCGCGATCAGCGCCTCGTTCTTCGGTGCCGGCTGCCAGTCCCACTCCGGCTTGCCGCCTTCGCGCACGAGTTCGTGGATCGCGTCGATCGCCGTCTGCATCTGCTCGTGGCCGAACACGACCGCGCCCAGCATCACGTCTTCCGGCAGCTGGTCGGCTTCCGACTCGACCATCAGCACCGCACGTTCCGTGCCGGCGACGACGAGGTCGAGGCTCGATGCCTTGAGCTGGTCGCGCGTCGGGTTCAGCACGTACGCGTTGTCGATGTACGCGACGCGCGCGGCACCGACCGGGCCGTTGAACGGCAGGCCCGACACGGCGAGCGCGGCCGATGCGCCGATCAGCGCGGGGATGTCGGCCGGGATTTCCGGGTTCACGGACAGCACGTGGATCACGACCTGGACTTCGTTGTAGAAGCCTTCCGGGAACAGCGGGCGCAGCGGACGGTCGATCAGGCGCGACGTCAGCGTCTCGTGTTCCGACGGACGGCCTTCGCGGCGGAAGAAGCCGCCCGGGATCTTGCCGGCCGAGTAGGTCTTTTCGAGGTAGTCGACGGTCAGCGGGAAAAAGTCCTGACCCGGCTTCGCCGACTTCGCGCCGACGACGGTCGCCAGCACGACGGTATCTTCCACGTCGACGATCACCGCACCGCTCGCCTGGCGAGCGACTTCACCGGTTTCGAGGCGCACCTTGTGCTGGCCCCACTGGAATTCCTTCACGACCTTGTTGAACATGGACATGGTTGCTCCTTTGAATTCATTCATTTCATTCGCCGCCCGGGCCATCCCGCGCGGCGGCGTCCCGACCGAATCACCCGGAGCAAGGTGTGTTTTTTATGCCATTCCAGCGCGGCGCTCGACGCGCAGCGGCGCGCTGGAATGACACAAATCCCGACCCCGGTATCAGCCGTTCCGGCAGCCCGGCACCCACGTGCCGGAGAGCCTGCGGTGCGCGTGACGCTACGCACCGCGCAAAAACAAAATGCCTGCATCAGCGGACTGACACAGGCATCTTGCTGGCGGCAATCGCCTCGATTACTTACGCAGACCCAGCTTCTCGATCAGCGCGCGGTAACGGTCGGCATCCTTGCCCTTGAGGTAGTCGAGCAGCTTGCGGCGGCGGCTCACCATGCGCAGCAGGCCGCGGCGGCTGTGGTGGTCCTTCGCGTGGGTCTTGAAGTGACCCGTCAGTTCGACGATACGTGCGGTCAGCAGTGCGACCTGGACTTCGGGCGAACCCGTGTCGTTGGTACCGCGGGCGAACTGAGCAACGACTTCCGACTTCTTGATATCTGCAACAGACATGTGATTTCCTTTGATTCCTACTTGCTAACTGAACAGGCGGACACGGAAGAATGGCCGTGCCGTGACTTACAACCGGCGGGCATTGTAGCACAACTGCACGCCGTTCCCACCGCCGCCTGTCACGGGCGCGTCATCGAGCACGTGGACGGCATCTGCGTGCGCGGCGCGGGCAGCGCGAGGACCGTGCGGAACCCGTAGCCGGAACCCTCGTTGTCGAAACGCACGCCCGGCGTGCCGGCCTTGTCCATTTCCATCACGTAAAGGGGCTGGATCAGCTGGTGATCCTGCGCGCGCATCGTCGACGCGTGGAAGCCGTCGTCGAATGCCAGCCCTTCCAGCGCCCGCGCCACCGCGACGGGGTCGGCCGACCCGGCGCGGTTCAGCGCGGCGGCCAGCATCTCGACCATCAGGCTCATCCGCCGCACCGGATAGTCGTCCTGCGCGGCCGGGAAACGGGTCCGGAACGCACGATAGAACGCGTCGGACTTCGCGCCGCCCGCATTCGGATGCCAGTCCGCGACCGCCACCACCCGGCCGACGCCCGCGTCGCCGAGCGCGGCCGGCGCGCCGAGGCTGTTGCCGTAGAACGTGTAGAACTTCGCGTTCAGCCCCTGCTCGCGCGCCGCCTTCACGAGCAGCGTGAGATCGTTGCCCCAGTTGCCGGTGACGACGGCGTCCGCGCCGCTCGCGCGGATCTTCGCGATATACGGCGAGAAGTCCTTGATGCGGCCGATCGGATGGAATTCGTCGCCGGCGATCGCCACGTCGGGGCGCCGCTCGGCGAGCGCCTGCCGCGCCAGCGCGCTGACGTCGCGACCGAAGCTGTAGTCCTGGTTCAGCAGGTAGACCTTGTGCAGCGCGCGGTCGCGCGCCATCACGTCCGCGAGCGCGGCCATCCGCATCCCGGCGTGCGCGTCGAAGCGGAAATGCCAGAAGCTGCAGCGTGCGCCGGTCAGCGCCGGATCGTCGGCCGAATAGTTGAGGAACAGCATCCGGTTGTCGGGATTGCGCGCGTTCAGCTTGTCCAGCGCCGCGACGAGCGTGGCCGCGACCGCCGAGCTGTTGCCCTGCGCGACGAAGCCGATGTGCCGGTCAGCCGCTGCGCGCAGCTGCACGAGCGCCTCTTCCGGACTGCCCTTGCTGTCGAGCACGACGAGCTCGAGCGGATGCGCGCCGTCGCGCAGCTTCACGCCGCCCGCCGCATTGACCTGCTCGATGCCGAAGCGCAAATTGCGCTCGACCGCCGCGCCCGCGTTCGCGAACGGGCCCGACATCCCTTCGATCAGCGCGATCCGCACCGGCTCGCCCGCCGCGAGCGCGGACGACGCGACCATCCAGCCGGCGCTCAACGCGAGCGCGCATCGTTTCCACAGCTGCATCGGCTACCTGTCCTTCAATCTGTCCGGGAAGCGCGGATCATAGGCCGGCGGCGCTGCCGCCCGCAAGCATCGCGCGCAAACGAAGGCCGGCAGCGATCCGCACCGATTTTTTCGGCACGATGCGCGGTCGCGCGCCGTCCGTGATACAACTGAGCGGTTCGCGAGTTCTAGTTCTGGAGAATCCCATGCGCATTCGCATTCCCGTGCGCCTGCCGGTGCTGGCCGCCTGCGCGGCGGCGCTGCTCGCCGGCTGCGCACAACCGTGGCAGCAATACCAGGCCGGCCAGGACGAGTCGGCGATCGTCGCGCGCATGGGGCCGCCGCGCGAAATCTACGATCTGCCCGGCGGCGGCAAGCGCCTGATGTGGCCGACCCAGCCGATGGGCGAGGTCACGATCGCGGCCGATGTCGACGCGGCCCACCGGATCGTCAACGTGCGTCAGGTACTGCAGCCGAGCGAGTTCTATCGCGCCGAGATCGGCAAGTGGACCAAGACGGACGTGCTCGTCAACTTCGGCCGCCCGGTCGAGACGACCTACTTCCCGCTGATGAAGCGCGAGGTGTGGACCTACCGGTATCTCGAGGACAACGTCTGGTACATGATGTACAGCTTCTACTTCGACCCGCAGGGCATCCTGCGCACCACGCAGAAAACGCCGGATCCGCTGCACGACCCCGATCGCCGCAATCTGTTCTGATTCGTCGATTACGCATTTACGCGCAATTTTCACAATGGCCATTCACGCATCATTGCGGGAATGGCCATTTCCTTTTTTCCGTCATATTCGATTAACTGCCAATTCGGCGCGGTAATGCTTTCCGACGGATGTCCGCCGGACCGCCATCATTCCAACTCGTTCGCGCCCGGCCAGCCGCGGGAAACAGGCACCCGCAATGCATGTCATGCGTTGTATTGGTGCACTCGATGCACCGCGCCAGATCGAGTTGAAACAATTTGTATCAGTAACACCGGATGCTAGGGCATACCCCTAATATCAGTCGAAATTGAACCTTTCAATTTAGAAAGCATCCTATTGCTCCACTTCGTTCCGGTTTTCATTTATTTGCATTGATCAGAAAGGAGTCCTCATGAACCGCCCCAAGAGCATGCTGGTCGCCAACATCGCCTGGGCCCGCGAGACGCGCGAACATGCGCCCGGCTTCTTCGATGCGCTCGCGCGCGGCCAGAATCCGCGCGTGCTGTGGATCGGTTGCTCCGACAGCCGCGTGCCGGCCGAAACCATCACGCACAGCGTGCCCGGCGAGCTGTTCGTCCACCGCAACATCGCGAACCTGTTCCAGCCCGACGACGACAATTCCGCGAGCGTGCTCGAGTACGCGGTACGCGTGCTCGAGGTCGACCATGTGATCGTGTGCGGTCACTACGGGTGCGGCGGTGTACGTGCGTCGCTGCTGCCGCCGCCGGCCGACCTGCCGCACGTCGCGCGGCGCATCGCGCCGCTCTGCGCGCTTGCGCGGCGCCATCGCGGCACGCTCGACGGGCTCGACGACACGGTCGCCGCCGACCGGCTCGCCGAGCTGAACGTGCTCGAACAGGTGCGGCTGCTGCGCGCGTCGCCGATCGTGCGCGGCCGCGAGCGTTCGCCGCTCGTCCACGGCTGGATCTTCTCGCTCGCCGACGGCCGCCTGAAGGAGCTCGATTCCGGCTACGCGGCGCCGCCGGTCGAAACCGAACCGGAGCCGGCCGCCACGGCCGCCGCGCTCGGCTGAGCCGCGCCTCCCCCAACGTCCATGAAATCGCCCCAACCATGAAACTGAACGAGCGCCTGTCCACCCTGCCGCGCGACATCGTCGCCGGCATCGTCGTTTTTCTCGTCGCGCTGCCGCTCTGTCTCGGCATCGCCAATGCATCCGGCGTGGAGCCGTTCGCCGGGCTCGTGTCCGGCATCGTCGGCGGCATCGTCGTCGCGCTGCTGAGCGGCTCGTCGCTGTCGGTCAGCGGACCGGCCGCCGGCCTCGTCGTGATCGTCGTCGAAGGGATCGCGCAACTCGGCAGCTTTTCCGCGTTCCTGCTCGCGGTGCTGCTCTCCGGCGTGCTGCAGTTCGGCTTCGGCATGCTGCGCGCCGGCCGCTTCGCCGCGTATGTGCCGTCGCCGGTCATCAAGGGCATGCTCGCCGCGATCGGCCTGCTGCTGATCGTGAAGCAGATTCCGTTCGCGTTCGGTATCGGCGGCCCGGCCGCGCAATCGTTTGCTTCGTGGCCGGAGCTGCCGACCGCGTGGGCCGCGACGGCGATCGCAGGTGTGTCGCTCGCGCTGCTGATCGCGTGGGACACGCCCGCGCTCAAGCGCTTCGCGTGGGTGCGCTCGGTGCCGGGGCCGCTCGCGGTCGTCGTGTTCGGCATCGGCGCGACGCTCGCGCTCGGCGTCATCGCGCCGTCGGTCGCGCCCGGTGCCGCGCATCGCGTCACGCTGCCCGAGCTCGAGTCGTTCGCGGCGCTGGCCGCCTCGCTGAAGCATGCGGAGCTGGGCCCGAATTTCGCGCAGCTCGTCAATCCGGACGTGTGGCGCGTCGCGATCACGCTCGCGGTCGTCGCGAGCCTCGAGACGCTGCTGAGCCTCGAGGCGGTCGAACAGATCGATCCGAAGCGCCGCCCGGTGCAGCCGGACCGCGAACTGAAAGCGCAGGGCGTCGGAAATCTCGTCGCCGGCGCGGTCGGCGGGCTGCCGATCACGTCGGTGATCGTGCGCAGTTCGGTCAACGTGAACGCGGGCGCGCAAAGCCGGATGTCGGCGGTCGTGCACGGGATCCTGCTGCTCGCCAGCGTGTTCGCGCTGACCGGGCTGATCAACCTGATTCCGCTCGCGAGCCTCGCGGCGATCCTGATCCATACCGGCTTCAAGCTCGCGAAACCGGCGCTGTTCCGCTCGGTGCTGAAACAGGGGCCGGCCGCGTTCGTCCCGTTCGTCGCGACGATCGCGGGCGTACTGGCGGTCGACCTGCTGTTCGGGATCGCGCTCGGCCTCGCGTGCAGCGTGCTGGCGGTCGCGGTCGCGAACCTGAAGAGCCCCGTCTCGCTCGCGCAGCACGACGACCACTTCCTGCTGTCGTTCCGCAAGGATGTGTCGTTCCTCGGCAAGGTGCAGGTCAAACATCATCTGCGGCACATCCCCGATCGCGCGGCCGTGATCATCGACGCGACACGCGCCGACTACATCGATCACGACGTGCTCGAGCTGCTCGACGCATTCATCGCCGATGCGCCGCGGCGCGGGATCGCGGTCGAATTCCGCCGCCGCAGCCCGGCGGGCCGGCCGGCCGCGCGCCGCTGGTCGTTCCGCACGCCGGCTGCCGAATGACCGGCGCATGAAAAACGCCCCGGGCGGCGCAGGGCCGCACGGGGCGTTTCAGGTACGTCACGCGCCGAACGCGCGGCGCTTACGCGCGCTGCGGGTTGAGCTTGTCGTCCTTCGAGTGCAGCTTGTTCAGCGCCGCGATGTACGCCTTCGCGGACGCCGCGACGATGTCCGGATCGGTGCCGACGCCATTGACGATCCGCCCGCTCTTCGACAGCCGCACCGTCACTTCGCCCTGCGCCTGCGTGCCGGTCGTGATCGCGTTCACCGAGTACAGCAGCAGTTCGGAGCCGCTGCCCACTTCGCTTTCGATCGCGTTCAGCGTCGCATCGACCGGGCCGTTGCCGCGCGCCTCGCCGGTCACTTCCTTGCCTTCGACCGCGAACACGACCTTCGCCTGCGGCTGCTCGCCGGTTTCCGAGTGCTGCGACAGCGACACGAACTTGAAGTGCTCCTGTTCCTGCGCGAGCGCGGATTCCTCGGAGACGATCGCGATGATGTCCTCGTCGAAGATCTCGGCCTTGCGGTCGGCCAGATCCTTGAAGCGCATGAACGCGGCGTTCAGTTCGGCTTCGCTGTCGAGCGACACGCCGAGCTCCTGCAGGCGCTGCTTGAACGCGTTGCGGCCGGACAGCTTGCCGAGCACGATCTTGTTCGCGGTCCAGCCCACGTCTTCCGCGCGCATGATCTCGTAGGTGTCGCGCGCCTTCAGCACGCCGTCCTGGTGGATGCCCGACGCGTGCGCGAACGCGTTCGCGCCGACCACGGCCTTGTTCGGCTGCACGACGAACCCGGTGATCTGCGACACGAGCTTCGACGTCGGCACGATCTGCGTCGTGTCGATGCCGACGTCGAGGCCAAAGTAGTCCTTGCGCGTCTTCACCGCCATCACGATTTCCTCGAGCGACGTGTTGCCCGCGCGCTCGCCGAGACCGTTGATCGTGCACTCGATCTGGCGCGCACCGCCGATCTTCACGCCGGCGAGCGAGTTCGCGACCGCCATCCCGAGGTCGTTGTGGCAATGCACGGAGAAGATCGCCTTGTCCGAGTTCGGAATGCGTTCGCGCAGCGTCTTCACGAGGTTGCCGTACAGCTCCGGCACGCCGTAGCCGACCGTGTCGGCGATGTTGATCGTCGTCGCGCCTTCGGCGATCACGGCTTCCAGCACGCGGCACAGGAAGTCGAGGTCCGAGCGGCTGCCGTCTTCCGGCGAGAATTCGACGTTGTCGGTGAACTTGCGCGCGAAACGCACCGCGAGACGCGCCTGCTCGAACACCTGGTCGGGCGTCATCCGCAGCTTCTTTTCCATGTGCAGCGGCGACGTCGCGATGAACGTGTGGATCCGCGAGCTGTTGGCGGGCTTCAGCGCGTCCGCCGCACGCTGGATGTCCTTGTCGTTCGCACGCGCCAGCGAGCAGATCGTGCTGTCCTTCACGAGCCCTGCGATCGTGTGGATCGCGTCGAAGTCGCCGTTCGAGCTGGCCGCGAAACCGGCCTCGATCACGTCGACCTTCATCCGCTCGAGATGCTTCGCGATGCGGATTTTCTCTTCTTTCGTCATCGACGCGCCGGGCGATTGTTCACCGTCACGCAACGTCGTATCGAAAATGATCAGCTTGTCTGTCATGGGGGGCTCCAGGGCTCTTTATACGGGAATCAAACGTAACAAGATCGCGCCACCGCTGGCGACGCTCAACAACAGACGAGGCTTGACGGAGGGCGAGAACGGTCAGCGCGGCAGGCGCGCCAAAGCTAGCGCGCGTAGCGGCGCACCGGCTAGAAGGAGGGAGAGGCGGGGAAATGCAGTCATGCCGAAGACTATAGCGACATTCCGCCGGGTGCGCAATCGGACGGCGCCCCGGGATGACGGGCTGTGCAGGCGAAAAAGGGGCAAATGAAAACGGCGGCCAGAAGGCCGCCGTTTGTGCGCAAGTTGCGCGTCAGTGATCGCGCTGCGACGAGCGTGCGGGGTTCCCCCGCCCGCGCATCGCCTGGTAGGCCCAGAACACGTAGCCGGACAGCCCGTACAGCACGAACAGGCAGAACAGCATCAGCGGCGGGTCGGACGATACCAGCACGAACGCGACGACGACCAGCAGGATCGCCGCGAACGGCACGCGGTGCCGCACGTCGAGCGCCTTGCCGCTGTAGAACGGCGCGTTGGACACCATCGTCACGCCCGCGTAGATCGTCAGCGCGAACGCGACCCACGGCAGCCAGCCGAGCTTCATCGGCACGCGATTGTCGGTCGCGAGCCACACGAAGCCGGCGATCAGCGCGGCGGCGGCCGGGCTCGGCAGCCCCTGGAAGAAGCGCTTGTCGACCACGCCGATGTTCGTGTTGAAGCGCGCGAGCCGCAGCGCGGCGCCCGAACAGTAGACGAACGCGGCCAACCAGCCCCAGCGGCCGAGATCCTTGAGCACCCATTCGTACATCACGAGCGCCGGCGCGACGCCGAACGACACCATGTCCGACAGGCTGTCGAACTGTTCGCCGAACGCGCTTTGCGTATGGGTCATCCGCGCGACGCGCCCGTCCATCCCGTCGAGCACCATCGCGACGAAGATCGCGATCGCGGCGATCTCGAAGCGCACGTTCATCGCCTGCACGACCGCGAAGAAACCGCAGAACAGCGCGGCGGTCGTGAACGCGTTCGGCAGCAGGTAGATGCCGCGCGTCTTCAGGAACCGCTGGCGCGCGGCGCGGCGGCTTTCGCTGGGCACCGGATCGGGTGCCATCACCTTGTTGCGGCGGAACGGGCGCGGCGTCTGGCTGGTACCGTTGCGCGGCCGGCGCGGTTTGAATGCGGCCATCGTGCGTCCCGCCGCTTACTGTTCGAGCTCTGCGAGGATCGTCGACGACGCGTAGACCTTCTCGCCGATCGACACCTTCGCGCGGCTGCCGAGCGGCAGGTACACGTCGACGCGCGACCCGAAGCGGATGAAACCGTAACGCTGGCCGCGCGACAGCGGCTCGCCGGCGCGCACGTAGCAGAGGATCCGGCGCGCGATCAGGCCGGCGATCTGCACGGACGTGACGGTCTTGCCGCTCGCCGTCTGGATCACGACCGCGTTGCGCTCGTTCTCGGTCGACGCCTTGTCGATCGCCGCGTTCAGGAACGCGCCGGGGAAGTATTCGACCTTCGAGATCGCGCCGTCGACCGGCGAGCGCTGCGAATGGACGTTGAAGACGTTCATGAACACGCTGATCTTCAGCGCTTCGCGATTCGCGTACGGATCCTGCGTGGTCTCGACCGCGACGATGCGGCCGTCCGCCGGGCACAGCACCGCGTTGGGCTGCGCCGGGATCGGGCGCTGCGGGTCGCGGAAGAACTGGACGATGAAGACGAGCAGCAGCCAGAACGGCCATGCGAAGCCGAAGCCCCCGACGGCGTGGATCAACAACGCGATGACGGCTGCAATCGCGATGAACGGCCAGCCTTCGCGCGCGATGATCGGATGAGGATAGTTCATGGGTTCGTTCGGTGTTCGGTGAATTGCAAAGCCCGTAGGATAGCAAAAGCCGCCCGGGGCACTGCTGCCTTCGGACGGCTTTTTGATACCGACCCTCCACTCGAAGGGCCGGAACAGCACGTTTTGCTGCTATCGGTGCTTAGTTCTTCGTCTGGTCGACGAGCTTGTTCTTCGCGATCCACGGCATCATCGCACGCAGCTTCGCGCCGACCTGCTCGATCTGGTGCTCGGCCGTCAGGCGGCGGCGCGACTGCAGCGTCGGCGCGCCTGCCTTGTTCTCGAGGATGAAGCTCTTGGCGTACTCGCCCGTCTGGATGTCGGTCAGGCACTGCTTCATCGCCTTCTTCGTCTCTTCCGTGACGATGCGCGGGCCCGTCACGTACTCGCCGTACTCGGCGTTGTTCGAGATCGAGTAGTTCATGTTCGCGATGCCGCCTTCGTAGATCAGGTCGACGATCAGCTTCAGCTCGTGCAGGCACTCGAAGTACGCCATTTCCGGCGCGTAGCCCGCTTCGACCAGCGTCTCGAAACCAGCCTTGATCAGCTCGACGGTACCGCCGCACAGCACGGCCTGCTCGCCGAACAGGTCGGTTTCGGTTTCTTCACGGAAGTTCGTCTCGATGATGCCGGCACGGCCGCCGCCGTTCGCTGCCGCGTACGACAGCGCGATGTCGCGTGCCGCGCCCGACTTGTTCTGGGCAACCGCGATCAGGTGCGGCACGCCGCCACCTTGCGAGTACGTGCCGCGCACGGTGTGGCCCGGTGCCTTCGGCGCGATCATGATCACGTCGAGGTCGGCGCGCGGGATCACCGCGCCGTAGTGGACGTTGAAGCCGTGTGCGAATGCCAGCGCCGCGCCCTGCTTGATGTTCGCGTGCACTTCCTTCGCGTAGACGTCGGCGATCTGCTCGTCCGGCAGCAGCATCATGACGACGTCCGCGTTCTTCACCGCTTCCGCGACTTCCTTGACCGACAGGCCTGCGTTCTCGGCCTTGCTCCACGACGCGCCGCCCTTGCGAAGGCCGACCGTCACGTTCACGCCGCTGTCCTTCAGGTTCAGTGCGTGCGCATGGCCCTGCGAGCCGTAGCCGATGATCGTGACTTGCTTGCCCTTGATGAGGGAGAGGTCGGCGTCTTTGTCGTAGAAAACGTTCATGATGGTTCCTTCGCTAATTCAAAAATTCAACAATTCGTTCGGATTGGGTACTGCGGGCCGGGACATGACGGCGCACCCGGCGTGCCTTCTTGCAATATCGGCATCACACCTTCAGGATGCGCTCGCCGCGTCCGATGCCGGAGCTGCCGGTCCGCACGGTCTCTAGGATCGCGCTGGCGTCCAGCCCCTGGATGAATGCGTCGAGCTTGTCGCTCGCGCCCGTCAATTCGATCGTGTAGGTCTTTTCGGTCACGTCGATGATGCGGCCGCGGAAAATGTCCGACATCCGCTTCATTTCTTCGCGCTCCTTGCCCACTGCACGTACCTTGATCAGCATCAGCTCGCGTTCGATGTGTGCACCGTCGGTCAGGTCCACCACTTTCACCACCTCGATCAGGCGGTTCAGATGCTTCGTGATCTGTTCGATCACGTCGTCCGAGCCAATGGAAACGATGGTGAGCCGCGACAGCGATTGGTCTTCGGTCGGCGCCACCGTCAAGGTTTCGATGTTGTAGCCGCGCGCGGAAAACAGACCGACCACGCGCGACAGCGCGCCCGGTTCGTTTTCCAGCAGGACGGAAATGATGTGTCTCATGTTCGCTTCTTCCAGAATGTGTCCGTGTCGATTCACTCGCGCCGCGCGCCGCCCGGTGCCGCACCGCCCTTCGTGAAGGCGGCCGCTCCGGCCCCGGCGCGCGTCGCGCCGTTACAGATCTTCCGATCCGAGCAGCATCTCGGTGATGCCCTTGCCGGCCTGTACCATCGGCCAGACGTTTTCGGTCGGATCGGTCTGGAAGTCGAGAAACACGGTGCGGTCCTTCAGGCGCAACGCTTCCTTCAGCGCCGGCTCCACATCCGAAGTCTTTTCGATCCGCATGCCGACATGGCCGTACGCTTCGGCGAGCTTCACGAAGTCAGGCAGCGCATCCATGTACGAATGCGAATAGCGCTTGCTGTATTCGATCTGCTGCCACTGGCGAACCATGCCGAGATAGCGGTTGTTCAGCGAAATGATCTTCACGGGCGTGTCGTACTGCAGGCAGGTCGACAGTTCCTGGATGCACATCTGGATCGAGCCTTCGCCCGTGATGCACAGCACGTCGTCGTCCGGGTGCGCCATCTTGACGCCCATCGCTGCCGGCAGGCCGAAGCCCATCGTGCCGAGGCCGCCGGAGTTGATCCAGCGACGCGGCTTGTTGAAACGGTAGAACTGCGCGGCCCACATCTGGTGCTGGCCGACGTCCGAGCACACGAACGCGTTGCCGTCCGTCAGCTCCCACGCCTTCTCGACCACGTACTGCGGCTTGATGATCTCGCTGTCGCGGTCGAACTTCAGGCAGTCCTTCGCGCGCCAGCTTTCGATGTCCTTCCACCATTGCGCGAGCGCTTCGGTGTCGGGGCCATGCTCGGCCGTCTGCAGCTGCTCGATCAGTTCCTTCAGCACTTCCTTCACGTCGCCGACGATCGGGATGTCGACCTTCACGCGCTTCGAGATCGACGACGGGTCGATGTCGATGTGGATGATCTTGCGCGGACGCGACGCGAAGTGCGCCGGGTCGCCGATCACGCGGTCGTCGAAGCGGGCACCGATCGCGATCAGCACGTCGCAGTGCTGCATCGCCATGTTCGCTTCGTAGGTGCCGTGCATGCCGAGCATGCCGAGGAATTTCCTGTCCGACGCGCGATAGCCGCCGAGGCCCATCAGCGTGTTCGTGACCGGGTAGCCGAGCAGGTCGGCGAACTGGTTCAGCTCGCGCGCCGCGTCGGCGAGGATGATGCCGCCGCCCGTGTAGATGTACGGACGCTTCGCCGCCAGCAGCAGCGACACGGCCTTGCGGATCTGGCCCGAATGGCCTTTCGTGACCGGGTTGTACGACCGCAGCGACACGCTCTTGACCGGCTCGTACTGGCACGGCGTCTTGGAGATGTCCTTCGGGATGTCGATCAGGACCGGGCCGGGACGGCCGGTGCGCGCGATGTAGAACGCCTTCTTGACGGTTTCCGCGAGGTCGCGCACGTCCTTCACGAGGAAGTTGTGCTTCACGCACGGACGCGTGATGCCGACCGTGTCGCATTCCTGGAACGCGTCCTGGCCGATCGCGGCAGTCGGCACCTGGCCGCTGATCACGACCATCGGGATCGAATCCATGTAGGCCGTCGCGATGCCGGTCACCGCATTGGTGACGCCGGGGCCGGACGTCACCAGACAGACGCCGACGTTGCCGGTGGAACGCGCATACGCGTCGGCCGCGTGCACGGCCGCCTGTTCGTGGCGCACCAGCACGTGCTGAATCTTGTCCTGCTTGTAAAGCTCGTCGTAGATGTAGAGTACCGAGCCGCCGGGGTAGCCCCAGATGAATTCGACGTTCTCGTCGGCCAGTGCCTTCATGAGCACGGTGGCGCCGATGGAGTCGCCGCCGATGGAGTCGCTATCGGGAGGGGAATGGGGTTCCGACGTGGAGAATTCCGCGCTGGGCATGTTCATTTTGACCTTTCGAATTTTCGGCAAAAAATTGATCGGGTGCTCTCTGCCGGGCTTGTGGCTCGGGTTCAAGCGGCGCGTCCAGTTGAAGGGCGGGCTTCTTGGGCCAGCCTCAAATGAGACCTTCACTTCATGTTGCGAATCGCTGACGATAGCGGGTCGTGGTGGGGCCGTCAAGCAAAATATCCCGCAGCGCATCATGGCGCCCGCCCGCCGGTCCGCCCACGCGGCTCGCGCGCAACGTGCCGTGCTGCAACCGGTGCCAAGTCGCGCGAAAATTTGTTAGCATCCGCGGGTTTTACGAAATTTTTCGACCTTTCACACGCCGCAGTCCGCAGCGCATACCTTTACGGAATGGCATCAGACAAGGAACTCGCCGACTTTCTGGCGGGCGTCGAAAGGCGCGCGTTCAAGCAGGCTGCGTACGCCGTGCGGGACGACGATGCGTCGCTCGACATCGTGCAGGACGCGATGATCAAGCTGGCGGAGAAATACGGCGACCGGCCGGCGGCCGAGCTGCCGCTGCTGTTCCAGCGGATCCTGCAGAACGCGATCCACGACTGGTTCCGCCGCCAGAAGGTCCGCAACACGTGGGTCACCCTCTTCTCGTCGCTGAACAACACGGACGACGACGACTTCGATCCGCTGGAAACGCTCGAATCCGCGGACGACAATGCAGGTGTCGAGAGCACGGAACATCGCCTCGAGCGGGAACAGGTTCTGGCCCTGATCGACGAAGAGATCCAGAAACTTCCGACGCGTCAACGGGAAGCGTTCCTGATGCGTTATTGGGAAGATATGGATGTCGCCGAGACTGCCGCCGCAATGGGGTGCTCCGAAGGCAGCGTCAAGACGCACTGCTCGCGAGCCACCCACACCCTGGCGCAAGCGCTCAAGGCCAAAGGAATCACGCTATGAGCTCCGCTCCCGTAAATCGAGAACACGAATTCGCGCTGAAGGTACGCCGCGCGCTGGACGAACGTGCCGCGGCGCTGCCTGCCGCGACCACCGACCGTCTGGCCGCCGCGCGCCGGGCCGCGCTCGCGCGCAAGAAGCCGGAAGCCGCGACCGCGCCGGTGTTCGTGCCGGCGTTCGCCGGTGCGGCCGGCACGTATGGCACGCCGCCCGCGAGCCGCCCGCGCGCGTCGTTCGCGCGCCGCCTGCTGCGCGCGTGGCCGCTCGCACTGCTGCTCGCGGGGCTCGTCGGCATCGCGTACTGGGAAGACATGCAGCGCACCGCCGAACTCGCCGACATCGACGCGGCGATGCTCAGCGACGACCTGCCGCTCAACGCGTATCTCGATCACGGGTTCAACGCGTATCTTTCGCACGCACGCTAACGGACAATAACGAGGGGATCGCACGGGTGAGTCAGAAACGCGGCCTGGCCGTATTTTTCGGATGCGTGATCGCGATCGCCATATCGTACGTCGCCACCTATTCCCGATTCAACCCGCCCCCCGCGGCTTCCGCCGCGGCCAGCAGTGCACCCGCGCCGACCTCGGCCGCGGCCGGCCTGACCACCGAACTCCCGCCGCTGCCCCTGCCGCTGCCGGCCGCCAACGGCCCGCTGTCGTGGGCGCGCCTGACGCCCGCGCAACGCGCGGCGCTCGCGCCGTTCGCCGACCAGTGGGACGGCTTCAGCGACGCGCGCAAGCGCAAATGGCTGAAGATCGCATCGCGTTTCGCGAAGTTGACGCCCGATGCGCAGAAACACCTGCAGGAACGGATGTCCGAATGGGTGCGGATGACGCCCGAGCAGCGCCGCGTCGCGCGCGAGAATTATCAGAGCGCGAAGGAACTGTCCGCACAGGCGCGCGAGCGTGCATGGAAGGCCTACCAGCAGCTGCCTGAAGAACAGAAGCAGCGCCTCGCCGCGACCGAGCGCCGGCGCAAACCCAGCGTCGTCAGCGCGCCGCCGACCGTCGCCGACCGCGATGTGCGCCGCCTCGTCAATTCGCACGACCATCCGGCGAGCAGCGCGGCGCCCGCGCCGGTGCCCGCATCGGCCGGCGCCGGCGTACCGCCGCCTGCCGCGTCGGCGACGTCCGGCACCGGGCCCGCCGCCGCGCCGGCTGCCGTCTCGCCGGTATCGCCCGCCGACGCCCCGTCGCTGTTCAAGGGTTCCTGAGCGGCCGTGACGCACGTGCCCGCCTCCGCCGCTGCGGCCGCCCCGGCCGTCACCGCGCCGTCCGTGCGCCGCCGCCTCGCGGCGATGCTGTACGAAGCCGTGCTGCTGTTCGGCGTGGTGTTCTTCGCCGGGCTCGCATTCGGCCTCGCGACGCAGCAGCGCAACGGCCTCGTCCATCACAACCTGCTCGCCGCATGGATCGCGCTCGTCGTCGGCGCGTATTTCGTGTGGTTCTGGACCCACGGCGGCCAGACGCTGCCGATGAAGACCTGGCGGCTGCGGCTCGAATCGTCGAGCGGCCGGCCGCTGAACGCCGGCCACGCGCTCGTGCGCTACGCGCTCGGCTGGCTGTGGTTCCTGCCGCCGCTCGCGCTGCATCCGCTCGTCGGCCTGACGGTGCCCGTCACGCTCGCGATCGCGGCCGCATGGATTGCCGCGTGGGCCGCCGCCGCGCGCCTGCACGCCGGCCGCCAGTTCCCGCACGACCGCCTCGCGCGCACCCGCGTCGTCGCCATTCCGCGCTGACGCGGCGGATTCCGCGCAACCGGCGCTGCACCCGCAGCGAGCGTTCGGCCCGCGCCGCGCGGCAGCACATCCATCCGGCGAAATCCGTCGAAAACGCGCGCGGGACCGCCCCGCCCGGCCTGCCCGATACCGTCGCACCGGTCGGTTCGGCAGATTACGCAACGCCGCCGCATTCACTGCTAAACACGCGACAACGACAGTAATAAGAACGTCTCGTGACTGTCACGGCATGGTCACGCCCGCATGGCGCAATGCGTGCATGTCAACCGGCGCGAGTCATGCATGGGCCAGAAAACGTCCGCGACCTCCCTGTTCCGTCAACCGCTCGGCGCCCGCGCCGTCACCGCGTTCCTGTCCGGCGCGGCCGCAACCGATGCGCTGTCGTCGCACGAGCCGGCGACCACGCACGCCGCGCATGACGATCCCGAACCGTCCGCCCACCGCTACCGCACGATCTGGCTGTCCGACATCCACCTCGGCTCGAGCGGCTGCCAGGCGCCGTACCTGCTCGACTTCCTGCGCCACAACGATTCGGAATACCTGTACCTCGTCGGCGACATCATCGACGGCTGGCAGCTGAAGAAGGGCTGGTACTGGCCGCAGGCGCACAACGACGTCGTGCAGAAGATCCTGCGCAAGGCGCGCAAGGGCACGCAGGTCGTCTACATCCCGGGCAACCACGACGAAGGCGCGCGGCAGTTCTGCGATCTCGCGTTCGGCGACATCCAGGTGCGCGGCGAGGCGTTCCACACGACGCTCGCAGGCAAACGTTTGTGGATCGTGCACGGCGACCTGTTCGACGGCGTGATCCAGCACGCGAAATGGCTCGCGTATCTCGGCGACACGCTGTACACGCTGATCCTCGTGCTGAACCGCTGGTTCAACCGGATCCGCAGCCGGCTCGGCTTCCAGTACTGGTCGCTGTCGCAGTATCTGAAGCACCAGGTGAAGAACGCGGTCAACTTCATCTCGCAGTTCGAGACCGTGATGACCGACGAGGCGCGCCGCCGCGGCTGCGACGGCGTCGTCTGCGGGCACATCCACAAGGCGGAGATCCGCGACATCGACGGCGTGCTGTACTGCAACGACGGCGACTGGGTCGAGAGCCTGTCCGCGCTCGTCGAAACAATGGAAGGCGAACTGAAGATCGTCTACTGGACGGTGATGCGCAGCGCGCCGTCCGCCGCCCCGTCGCGCAAGGCCAAGGCCACCGCCTGACACCACTCCACTTACAGGACACATGCCGCGATGAAGATCATGATCGTCACCGACGCGTGGGAACCGCAGGTCAACGGCGTCGTGCGCACGCTGAAGAGCACGTCCCGCGAACTCGCCGCGCTCGGCCACCGGGTCGAAATGCTGACGCCGCTGGAATTCCGCACGGTGCCCTGCCCGACCTACCCGGAGATCCGCCTGTCGATCCTGCCGTACCGCAAGCTGCGCGCACGAATCGATGCGTTCGCGCCCGACGCGCTGCACATCGCGACCGAAGGCCCGCTCGGCCTCGCCGCGCGCCGCTATGCGCGCGCGCGCAAGCTGCCGTTCACGACCGCGTACCACACGCGCTTTCCGGAATACGTGCAGGCGCGCTTCGGCATCCCGCTCGCGGCGACCTACAAGTTCCTGCACTGGTTCCACGGACCCTCGCTCGCGGTGATGGCGCCGACCCCGGTCGTGAAGCAGGACCTCGAGAAGTTCGGTTTCACGAACGTCGTGCTGTGGACGCGCGGCGTCGACCTCGACATCTTCCGGCCGATGGAGTCGAAGGTGCTCAACACCGCGCGGCCGATCTTCCTGTACGTCGGCCGCGTCGCGATCGAGAAGAACGTCGAGGCGTTCCTGCGGCTCGACCTGCCCGGCTCGAAATGGGTCGCGGGCGAAGGCCCGGCGCTCGCCGAGCTGAAGTCGCGCTATCCGGAAGCGAACTATCTCGGCGTCCTGTCCCAAGCGGAGCTCGCGAAGGTGTATGCTGCGGCCGACGTGTTCGTGTTCCCGAGTCGCACCGACACGTTCGGCCTCGTGCTGCTGGAGGCGCTCGCATGCGGCACGCCGGTCGCCGCCTACCCGGTCACGGGCCCGATCGACGTGCTCGGCGGGGGCCATGCCGGTGCGATGCACGAAGACCTGCAGGAAGCCTGCCTCGAGGCGCTGAAGATCGAACGCGAGACCGCGCGCGCATGGGCGGAACGCTTCTCGTGGCGCGCGGCGTCCGAGCAGTTCGCATCGCACCTGAAGCCGCTGCCGAAGACCGCGTACTCGCCCGCCGAAGGTGCCGCCGTTTGAAACGAGACCTGAACGACAACCACCACCCGCCCCCTGCCGCGGCGGCGCATCGGCATCGTCCGTTCGACGAGGAAGAGCCGCACGCCGACGCGGACCTGCACCCGCACGAACCGCTCGGCCCGGACGATCGTCTGGCGCCGCTGCCGCCGAACCCGTACAAGCGCCACCGCGGCATCACGCGCGCGTGGTACGCGCTCAAGCATTCGCTGAACGGCTTTCGCGTCGCGATCCGCGAGGAAAGCGCATTTCGCCAGGAACTCACGCTCGCGGCGCTGATGCTGCCGATCGGCGCGTTCTCGCCGGTGCCGGCCGCGTCGCGCGCGCTGCTGATCGGCTCGGTGCTGCTGGTGCTGATCGTCGAGCTGCTGAACTCGAGCGTCGAGGCCGCGATCGACCGCATCTCGCTCGAGCGCCACGAACTGTCGAAGCGCGCGAAAGACCTCGGCAGCGCGGCGGTCACGGTCGCGCTGTTCGCGTGCGTGACGACGTGGGGCTTCGTGCTCGGCCCGGTCGTCGCGGGCTGGCTGGGGTTCTAGCCGCATCCGGCGGCGCCCGCCGCGATGCGGGCTTGCGGCGGTGCAGCACGCCGCCGCATGCATTGCGCACACGAAATGCGCCCGTTGTAAGGAAACAGCGGTTTATAATCGTCCGCCAGACTTAGAACAGCAACCCGCGCCGGACGAATCTCGCAGCATCGATTGCAGCGCCCGCCAGTCCGGCACACACAGGGCCGGACGACATGGAAGCGAAACCTCCCCGCCGCACCCGCGAACGGATTCTCGAGTTGTCGTTGAAACTCTTCAACGAGATCGGCGAGCCGAACGTCACGACCACGACGATCGCCGAGGAAATGGAAATCAGTCCAGGCAACCTGTACTACCATTTCCGCAACAAGGACGACATCATCAACAGCATCTTCGCGCAGTTCGAGCAGCAGATCGAACGGCGGCTGCGCTTCCCCGAAGATCACCGTCCGACGATCGACGAGACCTGGTCGTACCTGCAGTACATGGCCGATTTCATGTGGACCTACCGGTTCCTGTATCGCGACCTCAACGACCTGCTCGCACGCAACCGCACGCTCGAAACGCATTTCAAGCAGATCATCAGCCACAAGGTGCGCTTCGCGCACGACATGTGCGAGCTGCTCGTGTCCGATGGCGAAATGGTCGCGACGCCCGCCGAGATCGAAGTCATCGCCACCAACATGGCCGTGATCTCGACGTACTGGCTGTCGTATCAGTACGTGATGCACCCGCGCAAGTACAACGACCAGGACGCGATCCGCGAAGAGCTGCACCAGGTCAGCATGCACGTGATCTCGGTCATGGCGCCGTACCTGCGCGGCCGGTCGCGCCAGCTGTTCGACGATCTCGTCTCCGGCAAGCTGCCGAAGCGCCAGTTCACCGACTACCTGCCGCCGCGCGACGGTTCGCCGCGCCCGGCGGGCAGCCCGGTCGTGACCAAACCCGCCGCGAAGGATACGAAACAATGAAGGCAGTCTGCGTGTATTGCGGCTCGTCGTCCGGCGCGCGGCCCGTCTATGCGGATGCCGCGCGCGCGTTCGGCCGTGCGCTCGTCGACGCGGGCCTGACGCTCGTCTACGGCGGCGGCCGCGTCGGCCTGATGGGCGTGATCGCCGATGAAGTGATGGCGGCCGGCGGCCGCGCGGTCGGCGTGATTCCCGAGCTGCTGGTCGACAAGGAAGTCGGCCATACGGGGCTTTCCGAGCTGCACGTCGTGCCCGACATGCACCACCGCAAGAAGATGATGGCCGACCTCGCCGACGCGTTCGTCGCGATGCCCGGCGGCGCCGGCACGCTCGAGGAACTGTTCGAGGTCTACACGTGGGCGCAGCTCGGCTATCACCGCAAGCCCGTCGCGCTGTACAACATCGATTCGTTCTACGATCCGCTGATCGCGCTGCTGCGCCATACGGTCGACGAAGGCTTCATGCGCGCGACCTACTTCGACGCGCTGTGCATCGCTTCCGAGCCCGTCGCGCTGATCGAACAGCTGCGCGGCTATCAGCCGCCCGCCCGCGACAAGTGGGCATCGGGCGCGGCCAAGTAACGCTTTTCCGGAGCCGCACGCGATGTCCGCACCATCCGAGCGCAAGGCCGTCCTGATCACCGGCGCGAGCCGCGGCATCGGCCGCGCGACCGCGGTGCTCGCGGCCGCGCGCGGCTGGGACGTCGGCATCAACTACGCGCGCGACGCGGCGGCCGCCGAGCTGACCGCGCAGGCCGTGCGCGATGCCGGCGCACGCGCGTGCGTGGTCGCCGGCGACGTCGCGAGCGAAGCGGACGTCGTCGCGATGTTCGACACGGTGACGGCCACGTTCGGCCGCCTCGACGCGCTCGTCAACAATGCGGGGATCGTCGCGCCGTCGATGCCGCTCGCCGACATGCCGGTCGACCGGCTGCGGCGGATGTTCGACACCAACGTGCTCGGCGCATACCTGTGTGCGCGCGAAGCCGCGCGCCGGCTGTCGACCGACCGCGGCGGGCGGGGCGGCGCGATCGTCAACGTGTCGTCGATCGCGTCCCGGCTCGGTTCGCCGAACGAATACGTCGACTACGCGGGCTCGAAGGGCGCGGTCGATTCGCTGACGATCGGCCTCGCGAAGGAACTCGGCCCGCACGGCGTGCGCGTGAACGCGGTCCGTCCCGGCCTGATCGAGACCGACATCCATGCGAGCGGCGGCCAGCCGGGCCGCGCGGCGCGCCTCGGCGCGCAGACGCCGCTCGGCCGCGCGGGCGAAGCGCAGGAAGTCGCCGAAGCGATCGTCTGGCTGCTCGGCGACGCGGCGTCCTATACGACGGGCGCCCTGCTCGACGTCGGCGGCGGGCGCTGATCGTGCCCCGTAAAACGCCCAAATGGGCCGTCTGAAGCCCGCCGCGGTCACGACACCACAAATCTCCACAATATCGTGACGCTTTCAGTAAACATTCGTAACAGATCCGTGCTTTACTAGCGCCGAGTCGAACAGTCGGTCATCCGGCTGTCATTTCGCCACGATGCGACCCTTAATGGTCCGGCCCATGTCGCCGGACCGGCTTGACCCGACCGAGATCTTTTCCATGCCAGGAACCGCAGCGCCCGGCCGGCGACGCACGTCCGTGCCCGCTCCGGCCACGCCCGCCCGCTCAGCCGCCGATCCCGACCTCAGCTCGACACTCCATGCCGCCGGCACGCCCGCCGCGTCCGACACGGCCGCGCCGGACGCCTCCCGCGATCGCTTGCTGGGGCTCGGCTGGCGCGTGTGGCTGCTGGTCGCCGCGCTCGTCTGCGCGTATACGCTGCCCGGCGTGCTCGGCCACGATCCGTGGAAGCAGGACGAAACCTACACGTTCGGCATCATCCAGCACATGCTCGAGACCGGCGACTTCGTCGTGCCGACCAACGCCGGCCTGCCGTTCATGGAAAAGCCGCCGCTCTACGCGTGGGTCGCGACGAGTCTCGCATGGCTGCTGCAGCGCGTGATGCCGCTGCACGACGCCGCACGGCTCGCGAGCGCGTTGTTCGCGGTGCTCGCGTTCGGCTTCATCGCACGCGCGGCGCGCACTGCGAGCCGCGCCGAGCGCTGGCTCGACCTGCGCGTGATCGGGCCGGTCGTGCTCAGCGCCGGCACGCTCGTCGTCATCAAGCACGTGCACGACATGATGACGGACGTCGCGCTGTTCGCCGGCACCGCGATCGGCTTCTGCGGACTGCTCGAACTGGTGATGCAGCACGTCGCACGCGGACGGCAGATGCAGCACGGGCTGCCGGTGCGGCCGGCCGGCCGCTGGGCCGCGCCGATCTTCGGCGCGGGCGTCGGCATCGCGCTGATGGCGAAGGGGCTGTTCGTGCCGCTCGTGTTCGCGGCCACGGTCACGGGCGCGCTCGTGCTCTACCCCGCCTGCCGTACGCGCGCGTTCGCGCGCTCGCTCGGCGTCGCCGCGCTCGTGTTCGCGCCGTTCGCGCTGATCTGGCCGACCGCGCTGTTCCTGCGCTCCGAAACGCTGTTCATGACGTGGTTCTGGGACAACAACGTCGGCCGCTTCTTCGGCTTCTCGGTGCCGGAACTCGGCGCGGAAAACGACAAGCCGTTCTTCATCCTGCGTGCGTTCCTGCTGGTCGGCTTCCCGGTCGCGCCGCTCGCGATCGTCGCGCTCGCGCGCGGCGCCTGGCGCGACTGGCGCACGCCGCGCATCGCGCTGCCGGTGCTGTTCGCGGGCATCGGCCTCGCGGTGCTGCAGGTGTCGGCGACCTCACGCCAGCTCTACATCCTGCCGTTCTTCGCGCCGCTCGCGCTGGTCGCCGCGCAGGCGATCGAGCGCCTGCCGCGCGGACTGCATCTCGCGTGGGACTACCTGAGCCGTCTGCTGTTCGGCACCGTCGTCGCGCTCGCGTGGGGAATCTGGGCGGTGATGGCCGATCCGAATGCATCGCACGCGAGCGTCGCACTGCTCGGCCGCTGGCTGCCGCTCGACTGGACGATGCCGATCGTGCCAGCGCTCGTGCTCGGCGCACTCGTGCTGACGGTCGGCTGGCTGACGCTGCTGCCGAAGCTGCGCACGACCGGCCCGTGGCGCGGCGCGCTGTCGTGGGGCGCGGGCGCGCTGGTCGCATGGGGGCTCGTGTATACGTTGCTGCTGCCGTGGCTCGACGTCGCGAAGAGCTACCGCTCGGTGTTCGACGACCTGAACGCGCATCTGGCGCTCGAATGGAGCGACGGCGACTGCATGGCGAGCCTGCACGGGCTCGGCGAATCCGAAGCGCCGATGCTGTACTACTTCTCCGGGATCCAGCACACGCCGATCGACGACGCGAAGACGACGCGCTGCACGTGGATGATCGTCCAGGGCGTGCGGGCCGTCGATCCGGCACCGGGCAGCGAATGGAAGCTGTTCTGGACCGGTGCGCGCCCGGGCGACAACGAGGAACTGCTGCGCGTCTACGTGCGCACGCCCGAGGAACACGGCGTGCAGTAACCGAAACCGGCGCCGCTCGACGGCGCCGTCGTCATCCGCCCGGCGGCTGACGGAAGCTGCCGCGCGCGGCGCGAGAAAGCGGCTTCACTTCGGCCGCGCCGCCTCCCCGGCCCGTCAGAACGACGAACCCGGCTGCCGCAGGAAGGCCGCCTCGTCGTCGGTCGACGTACGGCCGAGGATCGCGTTGCGGTGCGGGAACCGGCCGAAGCGCTCGACCACGGCCGCGTGGCGCAACGCGTAGTCGTGATAGCTCTCGCATCCGGCCTCGCCGCGAATGCCCGCGCACAGCCGCACCGCCTCCCGCTGGCTTTCATCCGATTCGTCATGCTCGAACGGCAGGTACGCGAACGCGCGGTGATGGCCGCTCGGCAGCTGCGCGTCCCACCCCGCCGCGACGACCCGCCGAGCAAGCGCCAGCGCCTTCGGATCGGCGGCAAACGCGCGCGGCGTGCCGCGATGGATGTTGCGCGAGAACTGGTCGAGGACCACGATCAGCGCGAGCGCGCCGAGCGGCGTGCGCGCCCAGTGGTCGCACGCGCCGTCGCATGCGGCGTCGAGCAGCGCGCCGTAACGCGTGCGCAGCTCGTCGTCGAACGCCGCGCCGCCGTTGAACCACACCTTGCGCGCGTGGCCGAACGCCGCCGAATCCGGCGCGCCGAACCAGAAATCGAGAATCTCGCGCGCTTGCGGATCGAGCGCCGCGGCGCCGTCCGTCCGGTGATGGTCGTCGATCGTCATGCAAACTCCAGTACGAGGCGCCGTGTCCGCGCGCTCTTCTTTTCAAGTTTCGCGACCCGCAGGTCGCCGATTTCCAACGTATTGCGCACGTGCGTGCCGCCGCACGGCTGCAGGTCGATGCCGTCGATCCGCAGCAACCGCACGCGGCCGAGCCCCATCGGCGGCTTCACGCTCATCGTGCGCACGAGTTCGGGCCGCTCGGCCATTTCCGCGTCGGTGATCCATTCGGTCGTGACCGCATGCGCGCCGTGCACCAGCGCCGCGAGGCGGCGTTCGACGTCGGCGCGGTCGATCGCGTCCGACGTCGCGAAATCGAGCCGCACGTAGTCGGCCGTCACGCTGCAGCCGTCGACCGGATACGGCAGTACCGCGCACATCAGGTGCGCAGCCGTATGCAGCCGCATGTGCCGGTAGCGGCGCAGCCAGTCGATGTCGGCGACCACGCGCGCGCCGGGTGCGAGCGCCGCGAGGCGCGCCTCCTGGCCGGCTGCCGGCACGTGCACGGCATCGTCGGGCGTGGCGCCGTCGAACTTCGCCTTGCGCGTGTCGGCGATCGCGATCGTGCTGCCGTCGCGCAGCGTCAGCGTGCCGCTGTCGCCGGCCTGCCCGCCGCCGAGCGGATAGAACACCGTGCGATCGAGCCGGATGCCGTCATCGCCGACGGCCGCGACGATCGCGTCGCACTGCGTCAGATATGCATCTTCGCGAAACAGGGCCTGGGTCGTCATCGGGCGAGCCTCGTATCGATGGGGAAACGGTCAGTGTCGCGCCGCGCCGGACAGCCGCCCAGACGCAGATCGGCCGGCAGCCGGACAGCAGCGTACCGGTCGATCAACCGGGCCGGTTGCGCATCCAGTCGGCCGTGTCGTAGAACGAATGCATCAGCCGTTCGCGCAGCGGCTCGGCAAGCCCGATGTCGTCCATCGCCCATGCCATGCAGCGCAGCCACTGGTCGCGCTCGACCGACGCGATCGGGAACGGCAGGTGCCGCGCGCGCAGCCGCGGATGGCCGAACCGGCTGATGTAGTGGTCGGGGCCGCCGAGCCAGCCGCACAGGAACCAGAACAGCTTGTCGCGCGAGCCGTCGAGCGACGCCGGATGCAGCGCGCGAATCTCCGCGAACTCGGGTTCGAGATCCATCAGGTCGTAGAAGCGGTCCACCATGTCGCGCACGCGGGTTTCGCCGCCCACGAGCTCGAACGCCGTCGGCTGCGACGGCGCTTCATCATTCACATCGGTCATACGGATAATCGGAAACGGGATGGTCGGGGCCGCCGGCGACGCTCATGCGTCGCGCAGCGACTGCAGCGCCGGGCGCCGCAACACATTATGCAGGCTCAGCCAGCCGGCCGCACCGGCGCACGCGACGCCGGCCGCGATGCCAGCCGGCACGAGCCACGGATCGACGGCGAGCTGGAAGTCGAACACGCGCGACGCGAGCACCCAGCCGACCGCGATCGCGCCCGCCGACGCCAGCGCGCCCGCCAGCGCGCCGACGACGACGAATTCCGCGCGCTGCACCGCATTCACCTGCGCACGCGACGCGCCGAGCGCGCGCAGCAGCGCGGCCTCGCGCACGCGCTCGTCGCGCGAGCCGGCGAGCGCGGTGTACAGCACGAGCACGCCGGCCGCGAGCGTGAACGCAAACAGGAACTGCACCGCGCCGACGACCTGCAGCATCATCCGCTGCAGCTGCGCGAGGATCGGCGCGACGTCGATCGCCGTCAGGTTCGGGTAGCGCGCGATCAGCGGATCGAGCAGCGCCGCCTGCGCGGCCGGCAGGTGGAAGCTCGTCAGGTACACGGCCGGGAAATCCTTCAGCACCGGCGGCGGCATCAGCACGAAGAAATTGACGCGAAACGAGCCCCAGTCGAGCTTGCGCACGCTGGTGATCGGCGCGTCGACGGTCAGCCCCGTCACGTCGAAGCGCAGCGTGTCGCCCGGCTTCACGTTCAGCGTCTTCGCGAGCCCGGCCTCGATCGAGATCTGCGGCCGCGCCGAATTGCCGAACCAGTCGCCTTCGACGATCCGGTTGTCCGCCGGCAGCTCGGTCGTATACGACAGGTTGAACTCGCGGTCGACGAGGCGGCGCGCTTCGTCGGACGGATACGCATCGGGATTCACCGGCTTGCCGTTGATCGCGACGAGCCGGCCGCGCACCATCGGCGCGGGCACCGCGTCGCGCACGCCGTGCGCGGCGAGCCACGCGGCGACGTCGTCGCGCTGGTCGGGCTGGATGTCGATCAGGAACTGGTTCGGCGCGTCGGGCGGCGTCGACTGCCGCCAGCCGGCGACGAGGTCGTTGCGCGTGATCGCGATCAGCAGCAGGCACATCAGGCCGAGCGCGAGCGCGGTGATCTGCAGCGCGCTCGCCGTGCCGCGCCGGTGCAGCGATGCAAGCGCGTAGCGCCAACCGATGCCGGCGGCCACGCGTGCATTGCGCACCGCGCGCGCGGCGGCGTACAGCACGAGCCGCACGATCAGCGCGAACCCGACCAGCGCGCCCGCGAACCCGCCCGCGACGATCAGGCCGAGCTTCAGGTTGCCGGCCGCGACGATCAGCAGCCCCGCGAACAGCACGACGCCGAGCGCGTACGCGGCCCACGCGGTGCGCGCCGCGTCGCCCCAGTCGCGGCGCAGCACGCACACCGGCGGCACGCGCGTGAGCGGCGCGAGCGGCGGCAATGCGAAGCCGAGCAGCAGCACGAGCGCGGCGCCGATTCCGACGAGCGCCGGCCAGAGCGTCGGCGGCGGCAGCACGACGTCGATCAGGCCGCCGAGCGCGGCGAGCAGCGCCCAGTGGCCGCCGTAGCCGAGCACCGCACCGGCGACGCCCGACACGATGCCGATGCCGGCGAATTCGAGCGCGAACAGCGCGCCGAGCGTGCGCCGGCTCACGCCGAGACAGCGCATCGTCGCGCAGCCGTCGAGATGGCGCCGCATGTAGCGCTGCGCGGCCATCGCGATCGCGACCGCCGCGAGCAGCGCGGTCAGCAGCGCGACGAGCGTCAGGAAATGGCGCGCGCGATCGAGCGTCTGGCGCACTTGCGGCTGGCCTTCCTGCAGCGATTCGAGACCGACGCCGCGCAGCTTGCCGCCGTCGACGCGACCGTGCGCATAGGCCTCGAAGCGCGCGACGGCCGGCGTGTCGCCGGCGACCAGCAGCCGGTACGTGACGCGGCTGCCGTAGCCGGTGAGCCCCGTCGCCGCGAGTTCGTCCGCGCGCATCATCAGCCGCGGCGAGAAATTGACGAACGAGAAGCCGCGATCGAGTTCGCGGGAGATCGACGCGGCGACCGTGAACGTGCGCAAGCCGACGCGCACGGTGTCGCCCGCCTTCAGATGCAGCGCATCGAGCAGCGCGGGATCGGCCCACACGGTGCCGGGCGCGGGAATCGCGGTCGCCTTCAGCGCGACGCGCGCGCCGGCCGGCACGATCTCGACTGCGCCGCGCAGCGGATAGCCGGGAGACACGGCCTTCACGGCCGCGAGGCGTGAAGGCGCCGCGCCGCCCGCCTGCGCGCCGGCGGCCGGCGCGATCATGCTCGGGAAGATCGCGGTCGTCGCGGTGCGCAGCCCGAGCGCGCGCGCTTCGCGATCGAACGACGGATCCACCGGATGGTCGGCGCGCACGACGAAATCGGCGCCGAGCATCTGGCGCGCGTCGCGCTCGAGCCCCTGCCGCAACCGGTCGGCGAGAAAGCCGACGCTCGTCAGCGCGGCGACGGCCAGCACCAGCGCCAGCACGAGCAGCGTGAGCTCGCCGGCGCGCCAGTCGCGCGCGGTCATGCGCGCGGCCTGGCGGATCAGGTCGTGCCAGCCGAAGCGGCCGGCATGGGCAGGCCGCCCGGCCGGCGCGTCAGTGTGCCGCGGCTCGACGGGTGACGGCGCCTTCAATCGCGCTTGCCCCC
Organism: Burkholderia sp. SR8; assembly: GCF_052851275.1. Taxonomy (NCBI): domain Bacteria; kingdom Pseudomonadati; phylum Pseudomonadota; class Betaproteobacteria; order Burkholderiales; family Burkholderiaceae; genus Burkholderia; species Burkholderia sp. SR8. Next base: position 254,941 of record NZ_JAULUC010000008.1, on the reverse strand, counting down.
GATCGAATTGAGCCGCGACACCATGTGGTTCGCCATCCCGCGGAAGCCGCCCGACACGCCGCGCCACAGACGCGGCAACGCCCACGCCGATGCCGCGATGAACGCCGCGAGCAGCACGAGGAACGCGAGCGGCACGAAGAACGCGAGCGCGAGGCCGCCGAACACGAGCCCGTCCTCGGTGGACGATGCGACCCAGTTCGAGATCGGTTCGGGAGACAGGTTGATCAATGCGCGCGTGCCGGCCTTCGCGACGTGCGCGGCACCGGCGAGCGAACCGCCGGCGAGCCCGGCGACCGCGAGCACCGTCGGGTCGGCATGGCCGAGCGCGCCGGCGGCGAGCACCGCGCCGGCCGGGATGCGGATGAACGTGTGCACGGCATCCCACAGCGAGTCGAACGCGGGGATCTTGTCGGCAAGGAATTCGGTGACGGCGAGCACGGCGGCAGCGCCGATGACCCACGGCGACGTCAGCACCGCGAGCGTATCGGGCAGATGGAGCCAGCCGACCCGCGCGAGCACGCCGGCGATCAGCACCGTCAGGTAAAGGCGCAGCCCGCTCGCCCACGCGAGCCCCGCGCCGAGCGAAATGGCTTCGATCATGGCCCTCTCCTTGCACTTTCCGTGCGATTTGCCGATTGATCGGATCGAGTCGGTATGACCGGCCGCGCGGCGCGTGGCGACCAGTGCCGCGTGCCGCGCACGGCACGACGGCATTCAGGCCCGAATACGTTCCATTATAGACAGGCTCTCGGGAGGGCCGGCGCAATTCCGCGGTGCATCACGGACGGGTGCGGGTGCGGGTGCGGGTGCGGGTGCGGGTGCGGGCAAGCGGCGCGCGGCGGCGCCCGCCGCGTCGGCATGTCGGCGTCAGGCGGCCGACGACAGTTTCAGTCCGATCAGCCCGATCACGATCAGCGACGCGCTCGCGACGCGGGCGACGGTCAGCGCCTCGCCCATCATCACGATGCCGAACACGAACGCGCCGACCGCGCCGATGCCCGTCCATACCGCATACGCGGTGCCGAGCGGCAGCTGGCGCATCGCGACCGCGAGCAGCCCGAAGCTGGCCAGCGCCGTGACGATCGTAAACACCGATGGTCCGAGTTTCGTGAAGCCCTCGGACGATTTCATGCCGGCCGCCCAGGCCACTTCCAGCAAACCGGCGATCAACAACAATACCCACGCCATCTCGACGTACTCCGTACCGGATGGGGCCGTCCCCGTTGAAGCGAATGACCCGCGGTCGTCCGCGGGCGGCGCCGAGTATAACAAGACGCTTACGAGGCTGCCGGATCGAGCCGGCGCCGGCCGGCCGTCGCGGGCGCCGCCGCGGTATGGCCCGGAAAGCGCTTTCCCGCCGCGCTCAGTCGCTCTGCGACGCGCGCCTGGCGCCGACGCCGCCGACGCAGCGGTCGTCGCGGTACAGCGCCCATTCGTCGCACACGCGGCCGTCCTTGAACACGCACATCCCGACCTGCCCGCGCGGCAGGTTGCGGATCACGTGCCGGCCGCCGAGCTTCTCGCAATTGACCGACGCGGGATTGGCGAGCGCCGCGCGCGGCGGCGCGGAAGGCTGCTGCCCCGGCGGCAGCGGCTGCGCGAGCGCGCCGGACGCGGCAAGCGCCAGCGCAGCGATGACGACCAGACGGACGGACATTGCACGCTCCTCGGATTCGTTCGCGGAACGGTCAGCATAGCGGGGAATGCGCGGCCGGTGTGCTTGGCACGCGCCCGCGGCGGCAGTGTCGCGCCGATGCCACTTCACCGGCCTGCGGCCTTGCATTCCGGCCGCATCACGCGGCATGGCGGCACGTCACGCGGCGCCGACGAGCCGGTAGCCGACGCCCGTTTCGGTGACGATGTGCTCGGGCTGCGCGGGATCGCGCTCGAGCTTCTGGCGCAGATGCGCCATGTAGATGCGCAGATAGTGCGGGCTTTCGACGTGCGACGGCCCCCACACGTCGCGCAGCAGCTGCCGGTGCGTGAGCACGCGCCCCGCGTGCCGCACGAGCGTCGCGAGCAGCCGGTACTCGAGCGGCGTCAGATGCACGATCTCGCCATCGCGCCACACCTGGCGCAGCGCGAGATCGACCGTCACGTTGCCGAAGCCCACCTTCGGCGACTCGTGCGCGCCGCCCTGGTTGCGCCGGCGCAGCTGCGCGCGAATCCGCGCGCGCAGCTCGGACACGCCGAACGGCTTGGTCAGGTAGTCGTCGGCGCCCGCGTCGAGCGCGGCCACCTTCTCCTCTTCCTGCGTGCGGGCCGACAGCACGATGACCGGCACCTCGGACCAGCCGCGCAGCTCGCGGATCACGTCGAGGCCGTCGGTGTCGGGCAGACCGAGGTCGACGATCACGAGATCTGGCTTGCGCGTCGCCGCGTCGATCAGCCCCTGCTTGCCTGTCTCGGCCTCGAACACTGCGATGTCCTCCTCCTCGAGCGCGGCGCGCACGAAGCGGCGGATCTGTTTTTCGTCCTCGATCAGGACGACGGTCAGGCTCGGTTCACTCATGGTCTGGCAAGGGCTCGGAGGAAGACGGCGCGCCGGGCGCGTCGAGGTCGTCGTCGGGTACGGCGGGCACGGGCGGCGGCGTGTCGACCGGCAGCGTGAACCAGAAGCGCGCACCCGTCACGCGGCCATCGGGCCCGGTACGGTTGAGCGCGCCGATTGTACCGCCGTGCGCGTCGACGATCGCGCGGCAGATCGCGAGGCCCAGGCCGATGCCGGGCGTCGCCGACTCCTTCTCGCCGCGCGTGAACTTGTCGAAGATCCGCGTTTCCATCCCGGCCGGCAGGCCGGGGCCGTGATCGTCGACGTACACGCGCACGAACGCCTGGCCGGCGTCGGTCACGCGTTCGGCGCCGATGTCGATCGGCGCGTCGGCCGGCGTGTACTTCGCCGCGTTCTCGAACAGGTTCGCGAACAGCCGCTCCATCAGCACCGCGTCCGTCTGCAGCAGCGGCAGGTCGGCCGGCAGCGCGACGTGCACCGGATGGCGCGCGAGCACGCGCTTGCACGCGGCGAGCGCAGCGCCGACGGTTTCCTCGAGCAGCGACCACTGGCGCTTGAGCTGCAGGCTCCCGGCCTGCAGACGCGCCATGTCGAGCAGGTTCGTGACGATTCCGGTCATCCGCAGCGCCTCGTCGTGGATCGCGTCGACGAGCTCGGCTTCGCGTTGCGCGGACCGCTCGGCCGCCGCGTCGCCGGCCGGCGCGCGGGCCGCGGCCGCGCGGCCGTTCGCGAGCATCGACGAAAAACCGACGATCGTCGTGAGCGGTGTGCGCAGGTCGTGCGAGATCGCCGACAGCAGCGAGTTGCGCAGCCGTTCCGATTCCATGCTGACGAGCGCGTCGCGCGCGATCTCGACGTAGTGCACGCGTTCGAGCGCAAGCGCGATCTGCGCGGCGAACGCATCGAGCATCCGCTGCTGCTCGGGCACCTCGAGTTCGCGCGGCTCGCGCGAGGCGACCGCGAGCACGCCGCGCGTGCGCATCGGCGCCTTCAGCGGCAGGTACAGCGCGGCGGTCGCGGGCAGCGTGTCGGTGCCGCGGCCGGCCGGCTTCTGCTGGTCGTACACCCACTGGCCGACATCGCTGTCGAGGTCCGCGCCGGTCAGCGTCACGGCCGCGTCGGGCTCCTCGATCTTCTGCCGCACCTGGTCCGCGCTGTCGGGCAGCAGGAACGCGACGCGCGCGCGGAACACCTCGCTCACGTGCCGGCTGCCGATCTCGACGATCTGCTCGGTCGTCAGTGCCGCGCCGAGTTCGCGCGCCATCGCGTAGATCGCGCCCGTGCGGCGCTCGCGGTGCTGCGCGACGCTCGCCTGGCGCGTGAGCGTCGACGTCAGGTGGCTGATCACGAGCGACGTGAGCAGCATCCCGAAGAAGGTCAGCAGATATTGCGTGTCGCTGACCGAGAACGACATCCGCGGCGGCACGAAGAAGAAGTCGAACGCGGCGACCGACAGGAACGACTGCAGCACGCCCGGGCCACGCCCGAGCCGCACGGCCGAGAACACGACGCCGAGCAGGTACAGCATCACGAGGTTGGTCAGGTCGAGCCGCGCGGACACGACGCTCGCGACGCCGGTAATCGCCGCGCAGATCGCGGCTGCATACACATAGTGGCGCGGCGGCGAACGCCGCGTGCCGAACTGCGCGAACGCATCGCGCCAGTCGCGGGCGCGCGCGTCGCGCGGCGCCGCCCGCGCGTCGTCGCTCGCCGATGCGCGGATCAGCATCAGGTCGACGTCGCCCGCGCGCTCGGCGAGCCGCTCGCCGAACGGCCGCGCGAAGCGGCGTGCGAGCCCGACCTTCGACGAGCCGCCCGCGACGATCTTCGACACGTTGCGCACCTTCGCATAACCGATCAGCGCGGCGAGCGCGTCGTCGCCGGCGAGCGTGGCCGTCTCCGCGCCGAGCTCGGCCGCGAGCTTCAGCGCGTCGAGCGTGCGCTGCCGTTGCGCGTCCGGCAGCCGCTGCAGCCGCGGCGTCTCCACGTATACGGCGATCCAGTCGGCCTTCACGCTCGTGGCGAGCCGCGCGGCCGCGCGCACGAGCGTCGGCGCTTCGGGGCCGGGCCCGACGCAGACGAGCAATCGCTCGCGCGCCTGCCAGATGCGCTGGATCGAACGGTCGGCGCGGTACTCGCGCATCTGCGCGTCGACGCGATCGGCCGTGCGCCGCAGCGCGAGTTCGCGCAGCGCGATCAGGTTGCCCTTGCGGAAGAAGTTGCGCACCGCGCGCTCGGCCTGCTGCGCGAGATAGACCTTGCCGTCGCGCATCCGCTCGAGCAGTTCCTCGGCCGGCAGGTCGACCAGCGTGACCTCGTCGGCCGCGTCGAACACGCGATCGGGCACGGTTTCCCATACGCGAATGCCGGTGATCGCGCCGACCACGTCGTTCAGGCTTTCGAGATGCTGGACGTTGACCGTCGTGTACACGTCGATACCCGCGTCGAGCAGTTCGTAGACGTCCTGCCAGCGCTTCAGATGACGTGCGCCCTGCACGTTCGAGTGCGCGAGTTCGTCGACGAGGATCAGCTGCGGCGCACGCGCGAGCGCGCCGTCGAGATCGAACTCGCCGAGCGTGCGGCCGCGATACTCGATGCGCGCGAGCGGCAGCACGTCGAAGCCGTCGAGCAGCGCCGCGGTTTCGCTGCGGCCGTGCGTCTCGACGATGCCGACGACGACGTCGACGCCGTCCTGCAGCCGCTGGCGCGCGGCCTGCAGCATCGCATAGGTCTTGCCGACACCGGCGGACGCGCCGAAGAAGATCTTCAGTTGGCCGCGCCGCTGCTTTTCTTCATCGCGCTGCAGCTTGTCGAGGAGTTGGTCGGGATCGGGGCGGTTCATGCGTCAGGATGGCGAAGCGCCGGTTGGCGCGCGGGATACACGCATTGTGGTTCCAAATCGCTGCAAAAGGCAAAGACGGCGCATGCGCCGTCGGTCAATGCCGGCGCGGCGCGCAGCATGCCGCGCCGCGCCGCGAGGCCGTCGCTCAGTGCGCGGCTTGCGCCGCGTCGAGCGCGAGGTTCAGCTTGAGCACGTTCACGCGCGGCTCGCCGAGCACGCCGAACTGGCGGCCCGTCGTGTTCGCGGCGACGAGCTGCGCGACCGCGTCGGTCGTGAGCTTGCGCGCCTTCGCGACGCGCTCGACCTGGTACGCGGCGGCGGCCGGCGTGATCTCCGGATCGAGGCCGCTCGCGGACGCCGTCACGAGGTCGGCCGGCACGGGCTTCGACAGGTCGGTACCCGCGTCGCGCAGCGCGGCGATGCGCGCCTTCACCTGGTCGGCGAGCGACGGATTCAGCGGGCCGAGGTTCGAGCCGCCGGAGCCGGCCGCGTTGTACGGCATCGGCGACGTGGCCGACAGCCGGCCCCAGAAGTACTTCGGCGCATCGAACGACTGGCCGATCAGCGCGGAGCCGACCACCTTGCCGTCCCGCTCGATCAGGCTGCCGTTCGCCTGCGACGGGAACACGGCCTGGCCGAACACGGTCATCGCCGCCGGGTAAGCGAGCCCCGTCACGGCGGTCAGTACGACGAAGATCACGACGAGCGGGCGAAGCAACGTTTTCATGATGGTTGTTCCTTTCAGGTATCGCGCATCACGCCCAGCCGAGCGCGGCGAGCGTCATGTCGATCAGCTTGATGAACGGGAACGGCAGCAGCACGCCGCCGAGGCCGTACACCAGCAGGTTGCGGCGCAGCAGCGACGCGGCGCCGAGCGGCCGGTACGTGACGCCCTTCAGCGCGAGCGGGATCAGCGCGACGATGATCAGCGCGTTGAAGATCACCGCCGACAGGATCGCCGACGCGGGCGACGTGAGGTGCATGATGTCGAGCACCTTCAGCTGCGGGTACGTCGTCACGAACGCGGCCGGGATGATCGCGAAATACTTCGCGATGTCGTTCGCGATCGAGAACGTCGTCAGCGAGCCGCGCGTCATCAGCATCTGCTTGCCGATCTCGACGATCTCGATCAGCTTCGTCGGGTTCGAATCGAGGTCGACCATGTTGCCGGCCTCCTTCGCCGCCTGCGTGCCGGTGTTCATCGCGACGGCGACGTCGGCCTGCGCGAGCGCCGGCGCGTCGTTGGTGCCGTCGCCCGTCATCGCGACGAGGCGCCCGGCCGCCTGGTGCTCGCGAATCGTCGCGAGCTTGGTTTCCGGCGTCGCTTCCGCGAGGAAGTCGTCGACGCCCGCCTCCGCCGCGATCGCCGCGGCCGTCAGCCGGTTGTCGCCCGTCACCATCACCGTCTTGATGCCCATCTTGCGCAGTTCCGCGAAGCGCTCCTTGATGCCGCCCTTCACGATGTCCTTCAGCTCGATCACGCCGAGCACGCGCGCGACGCCGTCCTGCAGCTCGGCCACGACGAGCGGCGTGCTGCCGCGGCGCGCGACGTCGTCGACCGCGCGGCGCACCTCGTCCGGGAAGCGGCTGCCGTGCGTCTCGACGTAGCGGCGGATCGCATCGGCCGCACCCTTGCGGATCTCGCGGCCGCGCGCGCCGGCGGACGTCCCCTGCGGGGCGAGATCGACGCCGCTCATCCGCGTCTGCGCGGAAAAGCCGAGGAACGTCGCATGCAGTTGCGCCATGTCGCGCTGACGGATGTTGAAGCGCTCCTTCGCGAGCACGACGATGCTGCGGCCTTCCGGCGTTTCGTCGGCAAGCGACGACAGCTGCGCGGCGTCGGCGAGTGCTTCCTCGGTCACGCCCGGCGCCGGCACGAACATCGACGCCTGACGGTTACCGAGCGTGATCGTGCCGGTCTTGTCGAGCAGCAGCACGTCGACGTCACCGGCCGCCTCCACCGCGCGGCCCGACGTCGCGATCACGTTCGCCTGCATCATCCGGCTCATCCCGGCCACGCCGATCGCGGACAGCAGGCCGCCGATCGTCGTCGGGATCAGGCACACGAGCAGCGCGACGAGCGCGGTGATCGTCACCACGTGGCCGGACTTCATCGCCTCCACCGAGAACATCGAGAACGGCAGCAGCGTCGCGGTCGCGAGCAGCATCACGATCGTCAGCGCGACGAGCAGGATCGTCAGCGCGACCTCGTTCGGCGTCTTCTTGCGCTTCGCGCCTTCGACCATCGCGATCATCCGGTCGAGGAACGCCTCGCCCGGGTTCGCGGTGACCGTCACAACGATCCAGTCGGACAGCACGCGCGTGCCGCCCGTCACCGACGAGAAGTCGCCGCCCGACTCGCGGATCACCGGCGCGGATTCGCCGGTGATCGCCGATTCGTCGACCGACGCGACGCCGTCGACGACTTCGCCGTCGGCCGGGATCACGTCGCCGGCCTCGACCAGCACGACGTCGCCTTTACGCAGGTCGGACGCGGTCGTGATGCGGATCGGCGACTTCGGGTGCGGCTCGTTCAGCTTCTTCGCCATCACGTCCTTCTTCGCGCTGCGCAGCGACGCGGCCTGCGCCTTCGAACGCCCTTCGGCGAGCGCTTCGGCGAAGTTCGCGAACAGCACGGTGAACCACAGCCACAGCGCGATCGCGAGGATGAAGCCGGCCGGCGCCTCGGCCTGGCCGGAGAGTGCCGCGATCCACAGGATCGTGGTCAGGATGCTGCCGACGTACACGCAGAACATCACCGGGTTGCGGAACTGCGTGCGCGGCGTAAGTTTCTTGAACGAATCCACGATCGCCGGACGCAGCAGCGCCGGATCGAACATGGACCGTGTTGCGGAATGTTGAGTCATTGCGATCTCTTCAGCTTTTTCAATGTATCGCCATGCGGACGGGTCAGGCGCCCAGCCACATCATCAGATGCTCGACGCCCGGGCCGAGCGCGAGCGCCGGCACGTAGGTCAGCGCGCCCACCAGCATCACGGTACCGAGCAGCAGCACGACGAACAGCGGGCCGTGCGTCGGCAGCGTCCCGCTCGTCACCGCGATGCGCTTCTTCGCGGCGAGCGAGCCGGCGATCGCCAGCACCGGCACGATCGTGCCGAAGCGGCCGAACCACATCGCGATCGCGGTCATCCAGTTGTAGAACGGCGTGCCGACCGTCAGGCCCGCGAACGCGCTGCCGTTGTTGTTCGCGGCCGAGCTGAACGCATAGAGGATTTCCGAGAAGCCGTGCGGGCCCGGGTTCGCGATGCCCGCCTTGCCCGCGTCGGCGAGCACGGCGATCGACGTGCCGACCAGCACGAGCAGCGGCGTGAGCAGCACGACGATCGACACCATCTTCATTTCGTACGACTCGATCTTCTTGCCGACGTATTCGGGCGTGCGGCCGATCATCAGGCCGGCGACGAACACCGCGAGCAGCGCGAACACGAGCATCCCGTAGAGGCCGGAGCCGACGCCGCCGTAGATCACTTCTCCGAGCTGCATCAGCAGCATCGGCACGAGGCCGCCGAGCGGCGTCAGCGAGTCGTGCATCGTGTCGACCGCGCCGCACGACGCGGCCGTCGTCGCGACCGTGAAGATGCCGGTCTGCGCGATCCCGAAGCGCGTTTCCTTGCCTTCCATGTTGCCGCCCGGCTGCAGCGCGCTCGCCGACTGGTCGACGTGCAGCGCGGCGAGCGTCGGGTTGCCACCCTGCTCGGCGCTGATCTCGACGCCGACCGCGACCGCGAACGCCACCGTCATCGCCGCGAGCACCGCGATGCCCTGCCGCCGGTCGCCGATCATCCGGCCGAACACGAGGCACAGCGCGGCCGGGATGATCAGGATCGCGAAGATCTGCACGAAGTTCGCGAACGGCGTCGGGTTCTCGTACGGATGCGCGGAGTTCGCGTTGAAGAAGCCGCCGCCGTTGGTGCCGAGCATCTTGATCGCTTCCTGCGACGCGACCGGGCCCATCGAGAGCGTCTGCTTCACGAGCGGGGTTGGCACCGTGACCGGATTGCCCTTGTCGTCCTTGATCGCGTTGCCCTGCGCGTCGAGCTTCGGCGCCGCGTAGGTGCTCGCCTGCAGCACCGGCACGTCCTGGTACGCCTTCATGTTCTGGATCACGCCCTGGCTCATCAGCAGCGCGGCGATCACGACCGACATCGGCACGAGCACGTACAGCGTCACGCGCGTGAGGTCGACCCAGAAATTGCCGATCGTCTGCGCGGTGTGACGCGCGAAGCCGCGGATCAGCGCGATCACGACGACGATGCCTGTGGCCGCCGACAGGAAGTTCTGCACGGTCAGGCCGAGCATCTGCGTCAGGTAGCTGACGGTCTGCTCGGGCGTGTAGTCCTGCCAGTTCGTGTTGGTGACGAAGCTGACGGCCGTGTTGAACGCGCCGTCGACGGTCATCGCGCCGAACTGCTGCGGATTGCCCGGCAGCAGGCCCTGCAGCCGCAGCAGGCCGTAGAGGAACAGCGCGCCGAGCGCATTGAACGCGATCGTCGCGAGCGCGTATTGCTTCCAGTTCATTTCGGTGCCGGCATCGACGCCGGCGATGCGGTACAGCGCGCGCTCGAGCGGCCCGAACACGCGCACCGCGCGCGATGTGCCGTCCATCACACCCGTCAGGTAGCGCGCGACCGGCACGGCCGCGGCCAGCAGCACGACGATGAACAGCAGCGTCTGAAACAGGTTGTTCGCGTTCATTCGATGTCCTCCGCGCGCAGCAGCGCAAAGACGAGATACGCGAACAGCAGCGCCGTCGAGGCGCCGGCCAGCCAAAGCATCCAGCTCATGCGCGCCCCCCGCGGCCGTATTGCGCGAGCTTCTCGCAACCGGCGATCAAACCGAGGATCAGCGCGGTGAAGACCACCAGTGCGCCGATGAAAACCCCATCCATTTTTGTTCTCCATCGTCGAAATCGGACGACTGGAACGTTATGGGAACGCGCGTAAAGGACGGGACAAAGGTGATCGGCCCGGTATAAAAAACGCGTAAACGCGTGCGGCGCGGAGCGGCAGGCGCAACGGTTGGCGCGACTTCGGCGGGTCGGGAGACAGGACGGGCGGCACACCGGTGCCGCCCGCCATGGAACGTGCCGGCGTGATGCCGGCACGGAGGGGATGCGTCAGGGAACGAGGACGGTCGAGCCGGTGGTCTTGCGCGACTCGAGGTCGGCATGCGCGCGACCGACTTCCGCGAGCGGATAGCGCTGGTTGATGCTCGTCTTCACGTTGCCCGACAGGATCACGTCGAACAGCTCGGCGGCCGCGGCTTCGAGATCGGCACGCTTCGCGATGTACGAGAACAGCGTCGGCCGCGTGAAGAACAGCGAGCCGCGCGACGAGAATTCCTTCGAGTCGATCGCCGGCAGCGGGCCCGACGCGTTGCCGAAACTGACGAAGTAGCCGAGCGGCGCGAGGCAGTCGAGCGAGCCGATGTAGGTGTCCTTGCCGATCGAATCGTAGACGACCGGCACGCCCGCGCCGTTCGTGATCTCCTTCACGCGCTGCGTGAAGTTCTCGCGCGTGTAGACGACCGGATGATCGCAGCCGTGCGCCTTCGCGAGCGCGGCCTTCTCGTCCGAGCCGACGGTCCCGATCACGGTCGCGCCGAGCGCCTTCGCCCACTGGCACACGAGCAGGCCGACCCCGCCGGCCGCCGCGTGGATCAGGATCGTGTCGCCGGCCTTCACCGGGTACGTGCGGCGCAGCAGGTAGTGCGCGGTCAGCCCCTGCAGCATCACCGACGCCGCGTCGTCGTAGCTGATCCCGTCCGGCAGCTTCACGACACGCTCGGCCGGCATCACGCGCTCCTGCGCATACGCGCCCGGCGGCTGCCCGACATACGCGACGCGGTCGCCGGCCTTCAGCGCGGTCACGCCGTCGCCGACGGCCGTCACCTCGCCCGCCGCCTCCATCCCGAGGCCGCCGGGCAGCGGCTGCGGATAGAGGCCCGTGCGGAAATACACGTCGATGTAGTTGAGCCCGACCGCGTGCTGCCGGATGCGGACTTCGCCCGCCTTCGGCTCGCCGACCTCGACATCGACCCACTTCATCACGTCCGGGCCGCCCGGCTGGTCGTATCGGATTGCTTTCGGCATCGTTTCGCTCCTCGTTTCAGAATCGGTCAGGGGATAGTCGGGCCGCGGGCGTGCGGACCTGCGCCGGCCGCTGCGCGCCGCGACGCCCGATTCTCGCGCGTCGCCGCCGCGCGTGCATGGCCCTGCCGTCAGCAGGGGCAATCGGGCTCGCCGGCGATCAGCACACGTCCTGCATGTTCCGCGCCAGATCGTCGAGCAGCATCCGCGCGGTTGCGACGTTGGTCGCGACCGGCACGTCGTGCACGTCGCATGCGCGCACCAGCGCGGTGATGTCCGGATCGTGCGGCTGCGCGGTCATCGGGTCGCGCAGGAACACGACGATGTCGACGCGGCCGTCGGCCAGCTCCGCACCGATCTGCAGGTCGCCGCCGAGCGGCCCCGACAGCTTGCGCTCGACGTCGAGCCCGTGCGCGGCGGCGATGCGGCCGCCGGTCGTGCCGGTCGCGACCAGCCGGCATTGCGCGAGCGTCTCGCGGTACTGGCCCGCGAGCGCGACGATCTCGTCCTTCTTCGCGTCGTGCGCAATCAATGCGATGCGGGGTTTGCTCATCTCCGTTCCTTCGTCGTTCAGTGGTTGTCGTAATCGTGAATGGCGCGGCGCGCGTCGGGCATCAGAACGTGCCCGGATACGCACCGCCGTCGAGCAGCCAGTTCTGCCCGGTGATGTAGCCGGCATGCACGCTGCACAGGAACGCGCATGCCGCGCCGAATTCCGCGCGCGTGCCGAGCCGTCCGGCCGGGATATCCTTGGTGCGGCGCGCGCGCAGTTCGTCGACCGTCACGCCCTGCGCCTGCGCCGATGCGGCGAGCGTCGTCGCGATCCGGTCGGTGTCGAACAGCCCCGGCAGCAGGTTGTTGATCGTCACGCCCTGCCCCGCGACCTTGCGCGACAGCCCCGCGACGAAGCCGGTCAGCCCCGAGCGCGCGCCGTTCGACAGCGCGAGCACGTCGATCGGCGCCTTCACGGCCGAACTGGTGATGTTGACGATCCGGCCGAAGCCGCGCGCGATCATCCCGTCGATGGTCGCGCGGATCAGCTCGATCGGCGTCAGCATGTTCGCGTCCAGCGCGCGGATCCAGTCGTCGTGCGAGAAATCGCGGAAGTCGCCCGGCGGCGGGCCGCCGGCATTCGTCACGAGAATGTCCGGCTGCGGGCACGCGGCGAGCGCGGCCGCGCGCCCGTCGGGCGTCGTGATGTCGCACGCGACCGCGGTGATCGACACGTCGGACGCGGCGCGGATCTCTTCCGCGGTTTGTTCCAGCGTGTCGCGCGTGCGCGCGACGATCACGAGATTCACGCCCTCGGCGGCCAGCGCTTCCGCGCAGCCGCGCCCGAGCCCCTTGCTCGCCGCGCACACGAGCGCGGTCTTTCCTGCGATGCCGAGATCCATCGTCGATTCCTTTGTGGCGACGCGCGCCGGCGCCTGCCCGCCGCGGCGCTGGACCGGCGACCGGACGCGAACGGCCGGAAGCCGGCCGAGCACCGGCCGAGAACCGGCGAACGCGGCGCGCGGATTGTCGTGAGACGTCGATAATATCCGGATCGCGCGGCGCGCCTTGCTAAAATTGCGGCCATAAGCGGCAACCGGCCCAGCGCCGCCGCCCCCGATCCTCTTTTGCCGCCAAGGCACCCCGTCATGAAACAGGACAGCCGTTTCCCGAACCTCTTCATCACCGATCACCCGCTGATTCAGCACAAGCTCACGCACATGCGCGACAAGGACACGTCGACGCGCACGTTCCGTGAACTCCTGCGCGAGATCACGCTGCTGATGGGCTATGAGATCACCCGCAACCTGCCGATCACGACGAAGCGGGTCGAAACCCCGCTGGTGGCGGTCGACGCGCCGGTGATCGCGGGCAAGAAGCTCGCGATCGTGCCGGTGCTGCGCGCAGGCATCGGGATGTCGGACGGCCTGCTCGACCTGGTGCCGTCCGCGCGCGTCGGCCATATCGGCGTGTACCGCGCCGAAGACCACCGTCCGGTCGAATACCTGGTGCGCCTGCCCGATCTCGAGGATCGCATCTTCATCCTGTGCGACCCGATGGTCGCGACCGGCTATTCGGCCGTGCACGCGGTCGACGTGCTCAAGCGCCGCAACGTGCCGGCCGCGAACATCATGTTCGTCGCGCTGGTCGCCGCGCCCGAGGGCGTGCAGGTGTTCCAGGACGCGCACCCGGACGTGAAGCTGTTCGTCGCGTCGCTCGACTCGCACCTGAACGAGCACGCGTACATCGTGCCGGGCCTCGGCGACGCGGGCGACCGCCTGTTCGGCACGAAGAACTGACGGGGACGCCCCCGCAGGCACGCCGGGACGGCCCGTCCGGCCGTTCGGCCATGCGCGGCGGCCCCGAAGCGGCGGCCGCCGCGTGATAAAATCACGTTCCACTCGACACGCGCGGCCCCGCGGCATCACGCCCGCCCACACGGCCGCCGATTCAACGACACATTGGCACAATCGCCCGCGCGAGCGCGCCCGGGCACGGAGAAAGGTATGGCTGGTCATTCGAAATGGGCCAACATCAAGCATAAGAAGGCAGCGGCCGACGCGAAGCGCGGCAAGATCTGGACCCGTCTGATCAAGGAAATCCAGGTCGCGGCCCGCCTCGGCGGCGGCGACGCGAGCTCGAACCCGCGTCTGCGTCTCGCGGTCGACAAGGCGGCCGACGCGAACATGCCGAAGGACAACGTCAAGCGCGCGATCGATCGCGGCGTCGGCGGCGCGGACGGCGCGAACTACGAAGAAATCCGTTACGAAGGCTACGGCATCAGCGGCGCGGCGATCATCGTCGACACGCTGACCGACAACCGCACGCGCACGGTCGCGGAGGTCCGCCACGCGTTCTCGAAGTTCGGCGGCAACATGGGCACCGACGGTTCGGTCGCGTTCATGTTCGATCACGTCGGCCAGTTCCTGTTCGCGCCCGGCACGTCGGAAGACGCGCTGATGGAAGCGGCGCTCGAAGCCGGCGCGGACGACGTCAGCACGAACGACGACGGCTCGATCGAAGTGCTGTGCGACTGGCAGGCGTTCTCGGCGGTGAAGGATGCGCTCGAAGCCGCGGGCTTCAAGGCCGAACTCGCCGAAGTGACGATGAAGCCGCAGAACGAAGTCGAATTCACCGGCGACGATGCGGTGAAGATGCAGAAGCTCCTGGACGCGCTCGAGAACCTCGACGACGTGCAGGAGGTGTATACGAACGCCGTCATCGTCGAGGAATGACATGCCGGCCGCCGTGCGCATCGTCGCGGCGGCGGCCCGACCGATTTCGCGGCCGGCGCGCCTGAGCGTGCCGGCCGCCCTGTTTTCTAGTCTGCGGGGAATCCCATGAAACTACTCGTCGTCGGTTCCGGCGGCCGCGAACATGCGCTGGCGTGGAAGCTCGCGCAGTCGCCGCGCGTCCAGATGGTCTACGTCGCGCCCGGCAATGGCGGCACGGCGCAGGACGAGCGTCTGAAGAACGTCGACATCACGTCGCTCGACGCGCTGGCCGATTTCGCGGAAAGCGAAGGTGTCGCATTCACGCTCGTCGGGCCGGAAGCGCCGCTCGCGGCCGGCATCGTCAACCTGTTCCGCGCGCGCGGCCTGAAGGTGTTCGGCCCGACGCGCGAAGCCGCGCAGCTCGAAAGCTCGAAGGATTTCGCGAAGGCGTTCATGAAGCGTCACGGCATTCCGACCGCCGACTACGAAACCTTCTCGGATGCCGCGGCCGCGCACGCGTACATCGACGCGAAGGGTGCGCCGATCGTCGTGAAGGCCGACGGCCTCGCGGCCGGCAAGGGCGTCGTCGTCGCGATGACGCTCGAAGAAGCGCATGCGGCGGTCGACATGATGCTGTCGGGCAACAAGCTCGGGGACGCCGGCGCACGCGTCGTGATCGAGGAATTCCTCGACGGCGAGGAAGCGAGCTTCATCGTGATGGTCGACGGCAAGCATGCGCTGGCGCTCGCTTCGAGCCAGGACCACAAGCGCCTGCTCGACGAGGACCGCGGCCCGAACACCGGCGGCATGGGCGCGTACTCGCCCGCGCCGATCGTCACGCCGCAGATGCACGCACGTGTGATGCGCGAAATCATCATGCCGACGGTGCGCGGGATGGAGAAGGACGGCATCCGCTTCACGGGCTTCCTGTATGCGGGCCTGATGATCGACAAGGAAGGCAATCCGCGCACGCTGGAATTCAACTGCCGGATGGGCGACCCCGAGACGCAGCCGATCATGGCGCGTCTGAAGAGCGATTTCTCGAAGGTCGTCGAACAGGCGATCGCGGGCACGCTCGACACGGTCGAGCTCGACTGGGACCGCCGCACCGCGCTCGGCGTCGTGCTGGCCGCGCACGGCTATCCGGACGCGCCGCGCAAGGGCGACCGCATCAACGGGATCCCGGCCGAGACCGAGCAGGCAGTGACGTTCCATGCGGGCACGACGCTCGCCGACGGCGACAAGCTCGTCACGTCGGGCGGCCGCGTGCTGTGCGTGGTCGGCCTCGCCGATTCGGTGCGCGAAGCGCAGCAGCATGCGTACGATGCGATCAACCAGATCAACTTCGAAGGCATGCAGTACCGCCGCGACATCGGTTTCCGCGCGCTGAACCGCAAGAGCGCGTGACGTTTCGCTTCGGGCGCGCCGCGACGCTGCGCGCCCGCTCCTCTGCCGGGGTTCGCTAGAATGCCCGGCAGATGCCTTTTTTACGGCCCCTGCTTCGTGCGCGGGCACCCAGTTCAGACATGACCGATTCGACCTACGACGTGGCGCGCGTGCGCACGTACCTCCAGGGCCTGCAGACACGCATCGCCGACGCGCTCGGCGCGCTCGACGGCACGCCGCTCGCGACCGACGCGTGGCAGCGCGGGCCTGAAGAGCGCCTGCGCGGCGGCGGCTGCACGCGGATTCTCGAAGGCGGCCGCGTGTTCGAGCGCGCGGGGATCGGTTTTTCCGACGTCGCGGGCGACGCGCTGCCGCCGTCGGCGAGCGCCGCACGCCCGCAGCTGGCCGGCCGCGGCTTCGAGGCGCTCGGCGTGTCGCTCGTGCTGCACCCGCGCAACCCGTACTGCCCGACCGTGCACATGAACGTGCGGATGCTGATCGCGACGAAGCCGGGCGACGCGCCGATCTTCTGGTTCGGCGGCGGCATGGATCTGACACCGGTTTATCCGTTCGACGACGACGCGCGGCATTTCCACCAGACCTGCAAGGGCGCGCTCGACCCGTTCGGGGCCGAGTTGTATCCGCGTTTCAAGACGTGGTGCGACGGGTATTTCTTCCTGAAGCACCGCAACGAGACGCGCGGCGTCGGCGGGATCTTCTTCGACGATTTCTCGGAACCCGGATTCGAACGCTCGTTTGAGATGATGCAAAGCGTCGGCGATGCGTTCCTGAACGCGTACCTGCCGATCGTCGAGCGCCGCGCCGCGCTGCCGTACGGCGAGCGCGAGCGCGATTTCCAGGCTTACCGGCGCGGCCGCTACGTCGAATTCAACCTTGTGTTCGACCGCGGCACGCTGTTCGGCCTGCAAAGCGGCGGCCGCACCGAATCGATCCTGATGTCGATGCCGCCGGTCGCGAACTGGCGCTACAACTGGCAGCCAGAGCCCGGTTCGCCGGAAGCGCGCCTCGCCGAATACCTCGTGCCGCGCGACTGGGTCTGACCCGCCGCTTGGCCGCTTCAAGAACAGGACACGTTTTTCTGGACACCACCGCCCGCCCCGCCCCGCAGCCGCGCCCGCTGTCACGTCGCATCGGCCTGCTGGGCGGCACGTTCGACCCGATCCACGACGGCCACCTCGCGCTCGCGCGGCGGTTCGCCGACGTGCTCGGCCTGACCGAGCTCGCACTGCTGCCGGCCGGACAGCCGTACCAGAAACGCGACGTGTCGGCCGCCGAGCACCGGCTCGCGATGACGCGCGCCGCTGCCGGCGCGCTGTCGCTGCCCGGCGTGACGGTTACCGTCGCGACCGACGAGATCGAGCACGACGGGCCGACCTATACGGTCGAGACGCTCGCGCGCTGGCGCGAGCGGATCGGCGCCGATGCATCGCTGTCGCTGCTGATCGGCGCCGACCAGCTGGTGCGGCTCGACACGTGGCGCGACTGGCGCAAGCTGTTCGACTACGCGCACGTGTGCGTGTCGACGCGCCCCGGTTTCGACCTCGGCGCGGCGCCGCCCGCGGTCACGCACGAAATCGCGCGGCGCCGGGCCGGCGCCGACGTGCTGAAAGCCACGCCGGCCGGCCATCTGCTGATCGACACGACGCTGGCGTTCGATATCGCCGCAACCGACATCCGTGCGCACCTGCGCGAATGCATCGCGCGTCATGCGCAAATGCCCGATGCGTCGGCCGAGCATGTGCCGGCCGCCGTCTGGGCCTATATTCTTCAACATCGTCTCTACCATTCCTGATTCCATGGATATCCGCAAACTGCAGCGCGTGATCGTCGACGCTCTCGAAGACATCAAGGCGCAAGACATCAAGGTGTTCAACACCAGCCACCTGACCGAACTGTTCGACCGCGTGATCGTCGCGTCGGGCACGTCGAACCGCCAGACCAAGGCGCTCGCATCGAGCGTGCGCGACAAGGTCAAGGAAGCCGGCGGCGACATCGTCAGCTCCGAGGGCGAAGACACCGGCGAATGGGTGCTGGTCGATTGCGGCGACGCGATCGTGCACATCCTGCAGCCCGCGCTGCGCCAGTACTACAACCTCGAGGAAATCTGGGGCGACAAGCCCGTACGGATGAAGCTCGGCGGCGGCAAGGGCCCGAACGGTCTCGCGACCGCCAGCGAAGACGAGGACGACGAGGAAGAAGCAGCGCCCGCGCGGCCGGCGCGCAAGACGGCGGCGCGCCGCCGCTGAGTCGCGGGTCGTCCCGATGAAGCTTTTCATCCTCGCGGTCGGCCACAAGATGCCCGGCTGGATCGCGTCCGGCTTCGACGAATACACGAAGCGGATGCCGCCCGAGCTGCGCATCGAGCTGCGCGAGATCAAGCCCGAACTGCGTTCGGGCGGCCGCAGCGCGGAAAGCGTGATGGCGGCCGAGCGGCAGAAGATCGACGCCGCGCTGCCGAAGGGTGCGCGCATCGTCGCGCTCGACGAGCGCGGCCGCGACTGGACCACGATGCAGCTCGCGCAGGCACTGCCCGGCTGGCAGCAGGACGGCCGTGACGTCGCGTTCGTGATCGGCGGTGCAGACGGGCTCGATCCGGAACTCAAGGCGCGCGCCGACCTGCTGCTACGCATCTCGAGCATGACGCTGCCGCACGGGATGGTGCGCGTGCTGCTCGCCGAACAGCTTTACCGGGCGTGGAGCATCACGCAGAATCACCCCTATCACCGCGCATGACGCGTCGTCCTCGGGACGCGCGCCGCGCGCGCTCAACGAGATAACGACACCATGCCGTCCAGCACGCCCTCCCCGCTTTCTCCGACCCCGCTGTTCCAGACGCTTTACCTCGCCTCCCAAAGCCCGCGCCGCCAGGAGCTGCTGCAGCAGATCGGCGTGCGCTTCGAACTGCTGCTGCCGCGCCCGGACGAGGACGCCGAGGCGCTCGAGGCCGAGCTGCCCGGCGAAGCCGCCGATGCGTACGTGCAGCGCGTGACCGTCGCGAAGGCCGAGGCCGCGCGTGCGCGCCTCGTCGCGAGCGGCAAGCCGGCCGCGCCGGTGCTCGTCGCGGACACCACGGTGACGATCGACGGCCGGATCCTCGGCAAGCCGGCCGATGCCGACGACGCGCTCGCGATGCTGACCCGCCTCGCCGGCCGCGAACACGCGGTGCTGACGGCCGTCGCGGTGATCGGCGCCGACGGCGAACTGCTGCCGCCCGCGCTGTCGCGCTCGTCGGTGCGCTTCTGCGCCGCCCCGCGCGCGGCGTTCGAGCGCTACGTCGACACCGGCGAGCCGTTCGGCAAGGCCGGCGCGTACGCGATCCAGGGCCGCGCGGCCGAATTCATCGAGCGAATCGACGGCTCCCATTCGGGTATCATGGGTCTGCCCCTTTTTGAGACTGCCGCGCTGCTGCGCCGCGCGCGCGTCGCCTTCTGAATCCCACCATGAACGAAGAAATCCTGATCAACCTCACGCCGCAGGAAACGCGGGTCGCACTCGTCCAGCAAGGCGCGGTGCAGGAGCTTCACGTCGAACGCACGCTGTCGCGCGGGCGGGTCGGCAACATCTACCTCGGCAAGGTCGTGCGCGTGCTGCCCGGCATGCAGTCGGCGTTCATCGACATCGGCCTCGAGCGCGCGGCGTTCCTGCACGTCGCGGACATCTGGCATCCGCGCCTCGCCGGCGAGCCGCAGTCGGGCGCGCCGCACCAGCCGATCGAGAAGACCGTGTTCGAAGGCCAGACGCTGATGGTCCAGGTGATCAAGGATCCGATCGGCACGAAGGGCGCGCGGCTGTCGACGCAGGTGAGCATCGCGGGCCGCACGCTCGTGTACCTGCCGCAGGAGCCGCACATCGGCATCTCGCAGAAGATCGAGAGCGAGGCCGAGCGCGAGGCCGTGCGCGCGCGGCTGACCGCCGTGATCCCGCCGGACGAGAAAGGCGGCTACATCGTGCGCACGATTGCCGAGGATGCGACCTCCGACGAACTGGCCGGCGACGTCGCGTACCTGCGCAAGACCTGGGCGACGATCGTCGCGCAGGCGCAGCGGCTGCCGGCGACGAGCCTGCTGTACCAGGACCTCGACCTCGCGCAGCGCGTGCTGCGCGATTTCGCGAACGACGACACGACGCGCATCCAGGTCGACTCGCGCGAAACCTACCAGCGCCTCGCGGAATTCGCCGGCGAGTTCACGCCGGCGGTGAGCCCGAAGCTGCATCACTACACCGGCGAGCGGCCGCTGTTCGACCTGTACAACATCGAGACGGAGATCCAGCGCGCGCTGTCGCGCCGCGTCGACCTGAAGTCGGGCGGCTACCTGATGATCGACCAGACCGAGGCGATGACGACGATCGACGTGAACACCGGCGGGTACGTCGGCGCGCGCAACTTCGACGACACGATCTTCAAGACCAACCTCGAGGCCGCGCACACGATCGCGCGGCAGCTGCGGCTGCGCAACCTCGGCGGGATCATCATCATCGACTTCATCGACATGGAGAACGCCGAGCATCGCGACGCGGTGCTGTCCGAGCTGAAGAAGGCGCTGTCGCGCGACCGCACGCGCGTGACGGTCAACGGCTTCTCGCAGCTCGGGCTCGTCGAGATGACGCGCAAGCGCACGCGCGAATCGCTCGCGCACGTGCTGTGCGAGCCGTGTCCGACCTGCCAGGGCAAGGGCCAGGTGAAGACGTCGCGCACCGTGTGCTACGACATCCTGCGCGAGATCCTGCGCGAGTCGCGCCAGTTCAATCCGCGCGAATTCCGCGTGATCGCCGCGCAGCAGGTGATCGACCTGTTCCTCGACGAGGAATCGCAGCATCTCGCGATGCTGATCGACTTCATCGGCAAGCCGGTGTCGCTGCAGGTCGAGTCGAACCTGAGCCAGGAGCAGTACGATATCGTGCTGATGTAACGTTCCGCTGCCCGCCGCCGGCGTTGCCGCGCGGCGCCCGAGGCGGTGCCCGCCGCCGCTTCCTTTCCCTCTTCCCGTTCATCACACACCATGAGCAAACGCCACAACCGCCGCCAGCGCAAGAAACTCCACATCGCCGAGTTCCAGGAACTCGCGTTCAACGCGACCGCGCAATACCGCAACGAGCTGTCCGATCTCGAGCGCGGCCAGCTGATCGACGCGTTCATCGATTTCGTCGAAGCGAACGGGCTGCTGACCGTCGCATCGGCCGACGAAGGCATCGGCGCGTACGTGATCTCCGGCGCACCGCGCGGCACGACGACCGACGCCGATCGCGAAGCCGTGCGCGGATGGCTCGCCGCACGTCCGGAGCTGACCGACGTCCGGGTCAGCGAATTCAGCGACGCGTGGTATCCGGACGCCTGACGCTCCAGTCGCTTCGCACGTCGCGCGGCGCCCGCGCGCTGCCCGCCGGGATCGGCGGGCAAGCCGGGCGCCATGCCGGCGTCTTCCCGCCTTCCCGCCTTCCCGTCTTCCCGTCTCCGCGCACCCCGCCCGCAAGTCCCCCTCCTCCCGACAGCGCCCAATCACACGATTCGCGTCGCGTCGACGGTGATTACCCCGACGCCGGCATTGAATCGGACGCTTACTTCAATTTAACGATCATTAAAAGACGGCTGACGCCGGCGGACCTACTCTGATCGCACGAATCCGGTGATTTCCGGCACGATCGGCAAGCAAGACGAAAGAATGCAAACGGCTCGTCCTGCAAGCGCTCCGGATTCCGACTCAGGCGAATACGCGACACGGCGACAGGTCAATCAGGGAGACAACAACGATGCGCCCGACGCTTCACTTCCGCAGCGACGACATCCCGGCGCACACGAAGCCCGCCTGATCCATTTCCATAATCGAGACGAGGACGACATGAACACGCCAACCATCCATCAAGCAGGACTCCGAATGATCATGATCGCGGCCGGCGCCGCGGCGCTGATGTCGCTGTCCGCATGCGGCGGCTCCGGCTCGCTGAGCCAGGGCACCGGCGGCTCCGGATCAGGGTCCGGCGACACGACGGCATCGACCGGCGGCACGGGCAGCGGCACGAGTGGCACAAGCGGCGCGTCGGCCAACGGCGTCGGCCAGACCACCGCGGCATCGAGCAACATCGTGACGGCCGGCGGCGGCGCCATTTCGGGTGTCGGCACGACGATCGCGGAGCAGTCGGTGCCCGGCACGAGCCCCACGACGACTCAGGGGCTCGGCGCGGTCGTGCAGGACGTCGGCGCGGCGGTCACGACGCTCGGCACCGGCCTCGGTTCGGGCCTCGGCCAGCTCGGCGCGACGTCGGACCCGGTCGGCACGACGGTCGCGAGCACGGGCGGCGTGGTCACGAACCTCGGCAATGCGGTGGCCGCGACCGGCGGCGTCGTGTCGAGCCTCGGCGCCAGCGGCTCGGCACTGGCGCCGCTCGCGCCCGTCACGTCGCCGGCCGGCGGTGCGGTGACGACGCTCGGCAACACGATCGCGGGCGCCGGCGGCACGCTCGGCACGCAACTGTCGACCGGCCCGGTCGCGCAAGTGACGGGCACGGCCAGCTCGGTGATCACGCCGATCACGACGACCGTCGGTTCGCTCACGCAGACGGCCGCGGCCAGCACGCCGCTCGGCGCGCCGCTGACGAACCTCGTGACGACCGTCGGCACCGGTGTCGCGAACGCGGGCACGACGATCGCGAAGACGGGCGGCAATCCGGTCACGACCGGCGTCGGCAACGTCGTGACCGCGACCGGCAACACGGTCGCGACCGCCGGCACGGCGCTGCTCGGCGGCGGCTCGGCCGCGACGAATCCGCTCGCACCGGTGACGGGGCTGCTGTCGACCGGCACGCTCGGCAGCGCGACGGGCGGCAGCAACGCGGCCGCTGCGCTCACGTCGACGGTCGGCGGCCTCACGGGCGGCACCGGCGGCACCAGCGGCACCGGCGGCGGCACGCTGTCGAAGACCGGCGGCGGCCTGCTCGCGCCGGTGACGACGGCACTCGGCTCGCTGGCCAGATAACGTCGCCAGGTAACGTCGAGCCGGACCATGCGGCGCCCGTACCGTCGTCGACGGCCGGGCGCCGCGTTCGTTGCGGCCCCGACGCCGCCCCTCCGGCGATCCATCCCGCGTCCGCCAAACCGCCCCGCAATCCTCCGCAGAAATCGGTCCTGAAAGGAAGACACGTTAAACTCTCACCTCGCGTGGTGCGCCGCCCGCACCCGCCATCCATCGCCAGCCGCGAGCCTTCGGGCGCGCCCCCGACCCATGGAGTGAGTGTCAATGAGCGGCGGACTTCCGTTTCCCGCATCCCGCATGCCGTTCCCGTCCTCGACGGTCTTCCTCGTTCTGGCCGCCGCCGCGCTGCTGTCCGGCTGCGGGCTGCTGCCGACGCAGAACCCGCCCGCACCGATCAGCGAGGCGCTCGTCGAGCCCGTCGGGGAAGCCGCCGGCGAACCGCTGACGATGCCGCCCGTGCCGCCGCTCGTGCAGCCCGAGGAACCGGAAGCGCCGAAGAAGCCGCACCGCGAGGCGCCGCGGCCGAAGCCGGTGCAGCGCCCCGAAACGCCGACACCGCCGCCCCCTCCACCGCCTCCGCTGGTCGCGACGCGCCCGGTCGAGCGCAGCCAGATCCATGCGCTGCTCGACAGCGAAGTCGCGCGCCGCAACGGCAAGGTGATCGGCCGGGCGGTCGACATGGTCGTCGATGCGGGCGGCAAGCCGCGCGAGATGATCGTCAACCTGCAGGGCTTCATGGGCATCGGCGACCGCAAGGTCAGCTTCCCGTGGAACGTGTTCCGCTTCACGCCGGGCGGCAAGCAGGAGCCGATCGTGCTCGACGTGCCGTCGGGCGACCTTCCGCCGGCCGCGCGGCCCAAGGCCGTGCCGCTGTCGGGTTCGGCCGCCGCCTCGCCCGCGACGCGCCTGCCGATGCTCGACAGCGACGTCGAGCGCCCGAACGGCACGAAGATCGGCCGCGTCGTCGACGTGCTGATCGACCGCGCCGCGCAGCCGCAGGCCGTCGTGCTCGACCTCGGCGGGCTCGTGAACACCGACCGCCGGTCGATCGCCGCGAGCTGGGGCGCGCTGCGCTTCGTCACGCGCGACAAGGCACTGCATCCGCAGCTCGACCTGAACGACGCGCAGATCAAGGCGTCGCCGCCCTACGCGGCCGACAAGCCGATCGTCGTGGTGTCGCCGCCGATTCCCGCCGCCGTACCGGCTTCGTCTGCGAGTACTGCCCGATGACGATCAAGCATTCCGTCAGCGTTCGCAGTCTCCGGGCCCTCGACTGGCTCAACTTCTTCGTTGCAAACGTTCAGACCGGCTTCGGTCCGTTCATCGCGTCCTACCTCGCATCGCACAAGTGGACGCAGGGCGAGATCGGCATGGTGCTGTCGATCGGCACGATCAGCGCGATGGTCAGCCAGGTGCCGGGCGGCGCCGCCGTCGACGCGCTGAAGAACAAGAAAGGCGCGGCCGCGTGGGCGATCGCCGCGATCATCCTGTCCGCGGTGCTGCTCGCATCGAGCCCGACGATCGTGCCGGTGATCGCGGCCGAGGTATTCCACGGCTTCGCGAGCTGCATGCTCGTGCCGGCGATGGCCGCGATCTCGTTCTCGCTCGTCGGCCGCGCGGATCTCGGCGACCGGCTCGGCCGCAATGCGCGCTGGGCGTCGATCGGCAGCGCGGTCGCCGCGGGCCTGATGGGGCTCACCGGCGAGTACTTCTCCGCGCGCGCGGTGTTCTGGCTGACCGCCGTGCTCGCGTTGCCCGCGCTGTTCGCGCTCGCGATGATCCAGCCGACGCACGAAGTGATTCCGCATGCGTCGAAACCCGACGAGCGCGACGATCACGACGAAGGCGAGGAACGCGAGACGCTGCTCGAACTGCTGCGCGATCGCCGGATGCTGACCTTCGCCGCGTGCGTCGTGCTGTTCCACCTGTCGAACGCGGCGATGCTCAACCTCGCGGCCGGCGAAGTGACGGCCGGGATGGGCGAGAACGTGCAGCTCGTGATCGCCGCGTGCATCATCGTGCCGCAGGCGATCGTCGCGATGCTGTCGCCATGGGTCGGCCGCTCCGCGCAACGCTGGGGGCGCCGGCCGATCCTGCTGCTCGGCTTCTCGGCGCTGCCGGTGCGCGCCCTGCTGTTCGCCGGCGTGAGCAGCCCGTACCTGCTTGTGCCGGTGCAGATGCTCGACGGCATCAGCGCGGCCGTGTTCGGCGTGATGCTGCCGCTGATCGCGGCCGACGTCGCGGCCGGCAAGGGCCGCTACAACCTGTGCATCGGGCTGTTCGGCCTGTCGGCCGGGATCGGCGCGACGCTCAGCACGGCCGTGGCCGGCTACGTCGCCGATCACTTCGGCAACGCGGTCAGCTTCTTCGGACTCGCGGCCGCGGGCGCGCTCGCGGTGCTGCTGGTGTGGCTCGCGATGCCGGAAACGCGCGTCGACAACGGCGACTCGACCACCGACGAGGCGGCCACCGCGCCGTCGGAGCAGACGCACTGACGCGCTCGCCCCGCACCGCTTCCCGCCACGCAGACGATGGATACGATCAGGACCCTCAACGAAGCCCGCCGGCAGATCCAGCAGTCGATCTTCGATCTGTTCAAGGGGCTGACCTTCGGCGAACGGCTCACGCAAGGCGCGCTGATGGCGCTGCAGGCCGTCTGCGGCGCATGCGTCGCATATGCGATCGGCCGCGCGCTGCACACCGAGCAGGCCGTGTGGGCGGCGATCACCGCGATCGCCGTCACGCAGCACAACTACTCGGACACGATGTCGCTGTCGCGCGACCAGTTCGTCGGCGCGATGATCGGCGGCCTGCTCGGCTTCGCGGGCGCGGCGCTCGGCGGCGATCGCCTCGTCGCGTATGCGCTGGCGGTCGCGATCACGATCGTCGCCTGCTGGTGCCTGAACGTCGGCAGCGCGGCACGGCTCGGCGGCGTGACCGCGACGATCGTGCTGCTGTTTCCGGGCAACGGCCCGCTCTGGGACATTCCGCTGATGCGACTCGGGGAAGTGGCGCTCGGCACCGTGTGCGCGCTCGGCGTGTGCTGGCTGATGTCGCGGATCGAACGGCTTTGGCTCCGCCGGGCGGCGGACCGTCGCAAGGACGGCAACGCATGACGCGGTTGCCGGGCGCATGCCCGGCAACCGGATGAATCGGTGATCGGCGGAAAACGTTACGGACCGACGCGCAGCACGATACCGGAGCCGATCTGCACGAGCAGATAGTCGCCGCCGACGCCGACCCAGTGATAGCCGCGCGGCGGCGGGCTCAGGTGGTAGCCGCGCCAGTCGTCGACCACGTACTGGCGGTCGCGGAATTCGCTCGGAAGCCGGTCGCCCTTGTGCCAGTCGCGGCGCGGCTGGTCGGCCCAGCGCGGCGGCACATCGTCGTCGCGATGCATCGCCTGGCCTGGCGGCATGTGCTTCGGGCCGTGACCGCGCTGCATGCCGGGGCCGCCGTGATCGTTGTCGTTACCGTGCCCCTGCGCCATCGCGGCCGGCGCCGCGACTCCCGCCGCGAGCAGCGCGGCCAGCATCATCCCGTGCATCTTCCTCATCGTTCTTCCCTCCGTATCGTCACGTCGAATCGGAAACAACTGGACTGCACAGTCAAGCCTAGCACACGCGCCTGACGCGACGTCACGCCGCCTGCTGCTGGTACTGGATCCGGTGGAGGTGCGCGTACAGCCCGCCGTGGCGCAGCAGTTCGTCGTGGCTGCCCTCTTCGACGATCTTGCCGGCCTCGAGCACGAGGATCCGGTCCGCCCGCTCGATGGTCGACAGCCGGTGCGCGATCACGAGCGTCGTGCGCCCTTCCATCAGCCGCTCGAGCGCGGCCTGCACGTGACGCTCGGATTCCGAATCGAGCGCGGAGGTCGCCTCGTCGAGGATCAGGATCGGCGCGTCCTTGTAGATCGCACGCGCGATCGCGAGCCGCTGGCGCTGGCCGCCCGACAAGCGCATCCCGTTGCCGCCGACCAGCGTGTCGAGCCCGTCGGGCATCGCGGCGACCGCATCGGCGAGGTTCGCAGCCTCGAGCGCCGCCTGCACGCGTGCGCGATCGGGCGTCTGCCCGTACGCGACGTTCGCTGCGATCGTGTCGTTGAACAGCACGACGTCCTGGCTGACCATCGCCATCTGCCCGCGCAGCGCGTGGAGATCGTAGTCGGCCACCGGCACGCCGTCGACCAGGAGCGCGCCGCTCGTCGGATCGAAG
The DNA here is from genome assembly GCF_052851275.1 of Burkholderia sp. SR8. Taxonomy (NCBI): domain Bacteria; kingdom Pseudomonadati; phylum Pseudomonadota; class Betaproteobacteria; order Burkholderiales; family Burkholderiaceae; genus Burkholderia; species Burkholderia sp. SR8. The sequence continues at coordinate 227,682 of NZ_JAULUC010000008.1, read as the reverse complement.
AAGCGCGGCAGCAGGTTCACGAGCGTCGTCTTGCCGCTGCCCGACGGGCCCGCGAGCGCGATCATCTCGCCCGGCGCGACCTTGAACGAAATGCGGTCGAGCGTCGGCCGCTCGGATGCGCCGTAGTCGAACGACACGTCGCGGAACTCGATCTCGCCGCGCGCGTGCGGCAGCGCGCGGCCGCCGCCCTGCGGCTCGGCCGGCTCGTCGATCAGCCCGAAGATCAGCTCGGCGGCCGTCATCCCGCGCTGCAGCGGCTGGTTGACGTCGATCAGGTGCTTGAGCGGCGAAATCACCAGCAGCATCGACGTGACGAACGCGACGAAGCCGCCGACCGTCGTCTGGTCGTTGGACGACTGCACGACCGCAATCGTGATCACGACCGCGAGCGCGATCGACGCGAGGAACTGCGTGAGCGGCTGCGCGAGCCCGCCCGAGATCGTCATGCGCATCGCATAGCCGCGCAGGCGCTTGCTCATCGTCGTGAAGCGGTCCATCTCGTACGCCTCGCCGTTGTGCACCTTCACGACCTTGTAGCCGCCGACCGTCTCCTCGACGATGTACGACAGCTCGTTGGTCAGCGTCTGGTGCTCGCGGTTCAGGCGGCGCAGCCGGCGGTTGATCTTGCTGACCAGCCAGCCGATGCCCGGCAGGATCACCGCGACGATCAGCGTGAGCCGCCAGTTCAGGTAGAACAGGTAGCCGAGCAGGAACACCACGGTCAGCGAGTCGCGCACGAGCGTGACCATCACGCCGGTCAGCACCGACAGGATCTGGTTGACCTCGAACACGATCGCGTTGATCACGGTGCTGGCCGTCTCGCGCTGGAAGAACGACGCGCCGGTGTGGATCATCCGCTGGAACATCTCGAGCCGCAGCTGCAGCAGGATGCGGTTCGACACGTAGTTGAGCAGGTAGTTGGACGTGTACTGCGACACGCCGCGCACGAGCGCGAGGCCGATCACCGCGATCGGCACGTACCATTTCGCGCGGTCGCTGCCGTGCGAGCCGAAGCCGTGGTCGAGCAGCGGCTTGAGCAGCGCCGGAATCCCGGCCTCGGTGGCCGCGACGACGCCCATCGTCATCACGGCGAGCACCACGATGCCGATGAGCGGCCGGATGTACGGCCACAGGCGCTTGAGAACCGTGATCGGCGACGTACCGGTGCCGTCCATCGGTTTGCGAAGAGTGTTCTGGGTTTCCAAGGCAATCCTTCTTGAGCCGCGACGCGGCGCCCGGAGCGTGGTTGCCCGGGATTCGTCCCTGTCCGGCGGGTGCCGAAAAAGGCCCAACATTATAGCTGTACCGCCCCGCCGGCACGGCCGTTGCCGAAGCGGCCGGCAGCCGGCGCGCGGGTATACTGCCGCTCACCGTTTTCTCCGCCTTTTCGACGATTTCATGGCAGAACCCACCCTCGGCGTCGCCCTCATCGCCCTCAACGCGGCCGCGCGGCTCGCGCAGTGCCTCGACGCGCTGACCTTCGCCGACGACGTCGTCGTGATCGACGGCGGCAGCACCGACGATACCGTCGCGATCGCCCGCGCGCATGGCGCCCGCGTGATCGTCGAGCGCGACTGGCCCGGCTTCGGCCCGCAGAAGAACCGCGCGCTCGACGCGCTCGACACCGACTGGATCCTGTCGCTCGACACCGACGAGGTGGTCAGCCCGGAGCTCGCGCAATCGATCCGCGCGGCCATCCGCGCGCCGGCCGCGCAGGTCTACGCGCTCGACCGGCTGTCGAGCTTCTGCGGCCAGTGGATCCGGCACAGCGGCTGGTATCCGGACTGGGTGCCGCGGCTGTTCCGGCGCGGCGCCGCGCGCTTTTCCGACGACCTGGTGCACGAACGGCTCGTGTTCGACACGCCCGCGCAGCGGCTTGCGGGCAAGCTGATGCACTATTCGTACGAGGATTTCGAGACCGTCGTGCGCAAGCTCGACGCGTATTCGACGGCCGGCGCGCGCCAGCGCCGCGCGGCCGGCCAGCGCGGCGGCTTCGGCAAGGCGCTCGCGCGCGGCGCGTGGGCGTTCGTGCGCACCTACGTGCTGCGGCGCGGGTTCCTCGACGGGCGGGCGGGCTTCATGATCGCCGTGTTCAACGCGGAAACGGTGTATTACCGGTTCCTGAAGCTCGGCCACGAAACGGCCCGCTGAGCGCGCGCCGCCTGCCCCGCCCCGCTCGCACCGCCGGCATGCGGCCGGCCCGGCGTTACAATGCCGGGCTGTCCGCGCGCCATGCGCGGCCGCCCAACGCGCCGCGCCACGCGCCGCCGCCACGACGACCACCGAATCCGACCGCCATGTTCTCCATCATCATCCCGACCTGGAACAACCTGCCGTACCTCAAGCTCGTCGTCGACAGCCTGCGCCGCCATTCCGCGTACGACCACCAGATCATCGTGCACGTGAACGACGGCTCGGACGGCACGCTCGACTGGGTGCGCAGCGAAGGCATCGAGCACACGTCGTCGCCGGCCAACATCGGTATCTGCCATGCGGTGAACCTCGCCGCCGCGCGCGCGAGCCGCGACTACGTCGTCTACATGAACGACGACATGTACTGCTGCCCCGGCTGGGACGCGGCGCTCGTGCGACGCATCGAGCAGATGCCGACCGACCTGTTCATGCTGTCCGGCACGATGGTCGAGCCGGTCGACACGCGCAACCCGTGCGTCGTCGTCAGCAATTTCGGCCGCGACGCCGACCAGTTCGACGCGGCCGGCCTCGTCGCGGCCACGCCGAAGCTCGCGCGCGCGGACTGGCTCGGCTCGACGTGGCCGCCGACGCTCGTGCACCGCGACTGGTGGAACCGCATCGGCGGCTACAGCAGCGAGCTGTCGCCCGGGATGAGCAGCGACAACGACTTCTCGATGAAATTCTGGGACGCCGGCTGCCGGATCTTCCTCGGTGTCGGCGACAGCCTCGTCTATCACTTCCAGCAGAAGAGCACCGGCAAGATCGTCAAGAACGACGGCCGCCGCCAGTTCCTGAACAAATGGGGCATGACGCAGGCGACGTTCGACCGCTACTACCTGCATCGCGGCGAACCGGCCGGCGCGCGGATCGCCCTCGACACGCCGGCCGTCGAAGGCCGGCTCAAGCGCGCGCTGCTGCGCTCGCGGATCAAGCGCGCCTTCAGCTGATCCGGCCCCGGAAACCGCGCGGAAACGCGCGCCGCTTCGCGTATACTGCGCGCTTCGTCCCGCGCGGTGCCGCCGGGGCGCGCGGCGCGCAGCACGGTGCCCGCATGCCGCATTCGTCCATTCGACAGGTTCCGATGCTTTCGTTTTCCGCTCCCGCCACGCGGCGCCTCACCGCCGCTCGCGCCTTCGCCGTCATCGCGCTCTGCATGGTGCCCGTGTCGACCGCGCTGACCAACGTGTTCTGCGGGCTGTTCGCGGCCGCGCTGGTGATTTCCCCCGAATTCTGGCGCGACCTGCGCTCGTTCGTCACCGAACCGGCGTCGCTCGCGGCGCTCCTGATCCTCGCGGCGCTGGCCGTGAGCGTCACCTATACGGTCGCGCCGCACCCGAAGGCGTGGAACTGGGTCGCCAAGTACGACAAGCTGCTGTTGCTGCCGTTTGCCGCACTCGCGTTCCGCCATTCGAACTGGGCGCCGATCGTGCGGCGCGCGTGGTTCGGCACGCTGTGCGCGATCCTGCTGCTGTCGACCACCAACTATCTCGGCCTGACGTCGATCGGGCCCGCGCATTCGACCGAGCTGCCGCTGTCGCGCGCGTGGGTGTTCAAGAACCACATCGCGGCCGGCATGTTCGGCGCGCTGCTGTTCTACCAGGCGGCCGACCTCGCGCTGTCGGCCCGCACCGCGCTGTCGCGCGCCGCGTACGCCGGCGTGGCCGCGTGGTCGCTGATCAACGTGTTCGTGATGCTGCAGGGGCGCACCGGGCAGGTCATCGCGCTGCTGCTGATCCTCGTCGTCGCGGTGCGCTTCGTGCTGCTGCTGCGCCGCCAGTCGGCGCTGCGCGCGGGGCTCGCGGCCGGCGCGCTGGTGCTGGCCGGCGTCGCGCTGGTCGCCGCCGCGTGCACGGTGCACAACGGCCGGCTGTTGAAGGTGGCATCGGAAGTGCAGCAGTACCGGCAGACCGATGCGATCACGTCGACCGGGCTGCGTCTCGAGTGGTACAAGAAGGGGCTCGAGCTGTATCGGCAGCGCCCGGTGATCGGCTACGGCGCAGGCGGGCTCGAGTCGGAGTTCCAGAAGCTCGCGGCGGGCAAGACGGCCGCCGAAGGCCAGCTCACGTCGAATCCGCACAACGAATACCTGCTGATGGCCGTGCAGCTCGGCACGCTCGGCGTGCTGCTGTTCGTGAACCTGATCGTGCAGATCGCGCGCGGCAGCCGCGCGCTCGATCCGCGCTCGCGGCAGTTGCTGCTCGCATGGCTCGCGATCTTCACGATCGGCAGTCTCGCGAACTCGCTGCTGCTCGATTTCGCCGAAGGACACCTGCTCGTGCTGCTCGCCGGCATCCTGATCGGCTGCGGCGTGCACGGCGAGACGCTGCCGCGCGAGACGTCGGCGATCCGGCGCAGCGCTTGATGGATTGGCCGCGCAGCGCTGAAAGGCGGCAGGCGGCCTGCTGGACGCGTGGCCGCCTGCGGTCGTAGCGGTCTTCTTGGCGGCGTACGCGGGCGTTTGTCAGGCGAGCGGGCCGCTGCGTTACGACGCGGGGCGGCGGCGCGTTCGACCTTTCAAATTGCGTGAATGATGGCGCTTGCCGGTTAGGCCGCGACGTGTCGACGATCGCGTCCGGCGCGCCCGGCGGGTCGAGCCCGCGCACCTCGGCGGCCGCCGCTTTCAGGCCCGCGTACAGAGATTGACGAGAAAGTGACAGCCTTCGCCGGTCAGGCCGAGCGCGTGCGGCGCAGCCGCGACGTATCGACGACCGCGTCGGGCGCGCCCGGCGGCTTCAGCCCGAGCATCTCGGCGGCCGCCGCCTTCACGCGCTGCGTACCGAGATTGACGAGACAGTCGCTGCGGCTGTCCACATGGCGCTCGCAGCCTTCGTGCCGGCACGGCACGCAATCGCCCTCCCCCTGCAGCAGCCACACGTTGCCGTGCCGCGCGGAGCCGCGCAGTTCCCACGGATTGTCGGTCGGCGGCCAGTGCTGCGGCCACGGGCCCCAGCGCACCGGGTCGGACGGGCCGAACAGCGCGATCGTGTCGGTGCCGGTCGCGGCCGCGACGTGCGTCGCGCCGGTATCCGGCCCGATGAACAGCCGCGCGCGCCGCACCAGCTCCGCGCTTTCGCCGAACGTCAGGCGGCCGACCAGATTGAGCACGTCGCCGCCCGCCTCGGCCGCGACCTGCTCCGCGTACTCGCGCTCGCGATCGGCCGGGCCGCCCGACAGCGCCACCGCGAATCCTTGCGCGCGCAGCCATTCGATCATTTCGACCCAGCCTTCGAGCCGCCACTGCTTGTAGCGGAACATCGGGTACGGATGCAGCACGACGAGCGGCTTGCCGTCGCGAATTGCCGGCGATTCCGCGAGCCACGTGTCGAAGCGCGCGCGACGCGCGGGATCGTCGCCGATGCCCGGCGCGACGACTTCCGATACCGGCTCGATACCGATCACCGGCGCAAGCGCGAGCGTGCTGACGACCGTGTGCGCGGATTCGTGGTGATTGATCGCGATTCCGTTCAGCATCATCCGCGTGAGCCACGTGACGCGATTCGGATCGACGAGGCCGACGCGCTTGCGGCCGGCGAACCAGCTATAGAAGCGCGGCCGGTCCGAACTCAGCGCCGCGCAGGCGAGATCGTAGCGGCGCCACATCGACAGCGCATCGCGCAGCCGCTCGCGGAACCCCGCGCGCTGCGCGACGACGATCACGCGCCGCACGTCGGGGTTGTGCTCCAGCACGCCCTCGGTGCCGCGAAACACCAGCATGTCGATCTGCGCGTCGGGCCAGCGCGCCTTCAGCGAACGCACGAGCGGCGTCGTCAGCAGCACGTCGCCGATGCGGCGCGGTGCGGCGACGAGGATGGTTCTGGGCGGGCGGGCGGAAGAAAACAGGGCCACGGCAATCGGTCCGTCTAGCTGGCTGAACAAGGCTCGCAATGTACAGGATTTTGCGGCGGCCGGCGTGACGCTGGGCCGCGCGTGCGCAGCGGGGGCGCGACGGCGTTGGGTGGGTCGGCGGGGGTCGCCGGTACAGGCCGGCGCGACGACGCAGCATGCATGGCCTGGCACCGCCTCCGGTGCCGGGCCGTCGCGTTGCCGACGTTGCCGGCCTCGCTCGGGCTACGAAGCGATCGCGCCGAGCGCAGCGGCGGCGGTCGCGGCGGCCCCCGTGGCCGCCAGCGGCATCGCGCCGCGCATGTCGTCGGATTGCCCGACCGGCGCCAGCAGATGAAGCACCGCGCGCTCCAGCGCGTCGACGCCGATCGAGTCGACCGTCGCGCCGGCCCGCAGGATCACGTGCGGCACGCCGAGCGGATGCCAGCGCAGGTATTTCTCGGGACGGTCCTCGAACAGTGCGGCAACCGGCACACCGAGCGCCGACGCGAGATGCACGGGCGCGCTGTCGGCCGACACGATCGCGTCGAGCAGGCTCGCGGCAGCCATCAGTTCGGCAACCGACGACGGCGCGACGTGCCGTGCGTTCACGTCCCGCCATGCGTCGCCGGCGGCGTCGGCCGCGGCCGGCACGGCGGGATCGCGGAACACGATCACGTCGGCAACGGGTGCGAGCCGCCGCGCGAGCTCGCTCCATCGGTCGGCAGGCCAGCGCCGCTCGGCTGCCTTGTTCGATACGAACAGCCCGACGCGCGGCCTCGTGCGCGGCCCGAGGAGCCGATGCCACGTGTGCTGCAATGCACGATCGGGGTGAGCGGACAGCGCGAGGCCGTCGAGATCGGTGCGCCCCAGCTCGGGCACGAGGCGGAATCCCGACAGCGCCTCGTGGCAGATCGGCCGCGTTGCGACATGCTCGGGCTTGCGATCGTCGAATTCGGAATCGGCATCGTGCCAGCGGCAATCCTTGACGCCGAGCTGGCGCGCGAACCGGATGCTGCTGCGATGCATGCCGCCGTTCGGCACGACCACGAGGTCGAACCGCAGGCCGCGCAGCCGGCGCACGAGCCGCATGCGGTCGAACAACGCGCGCATCCGGCCGGGGCGGTCGTTGCGCTCGCACTGACGGCTGTACACGTACGTATGGACCGCGTGCACGTCCGGGTTGCCGGCCAGCGCGGCCGCATTGTAGCGGTTCGCGACCACGTGCAGCTCCGCACCGGGCCAGCGCTGTTTCAGCGCAGCGAGAAAACCGGTCGTGCACAGCATGTCGCCCAGAAAATCAATCCGGATCACGAGGATCCGCCCCGTCGGTTTCCCGTTGGCCATTGTTGTGGTGTCACTGTCGTTGTTATCGTCGCGCACCGCGCCGGCATCGTGGTGCCCTGCTGCGTGCCGGCCTCGTCGCGCGGTCGCTGGCGGCGCCGCGTCGCATCGCGCGCCGCACGGAACCGTCCCCGTTTTCACGCGAGCGAGGCCGCCGCCGGCCGGCGGATGAACCGCGGCCAGCGCAGCATCCGCATCGCGCGCGACGGATTGTATAGCGTCCGGATGACGGCCCCAAGCACCGCCGCAACGAACACGGCCCGCCGCACCGCACGATGGCGATGCGACGGGCCGCGCGGGCGACAACCGTTCGTCGGGGACGGTCAATACGCGATTTCGACGGTGCTGCCGTCGAACGTCGCACGCAGTTCCGCGAGCAGCGTGTCGCTCGGCTTCACCCGCCACGCGTCGCCGAGCCGCATCTCGCCCTGCGCGCGCGCGTTGCTGTAATGGACCTGGACCGCGAGCCCGTTCGGCAGCGGCGGCTGCGGGCGACGGCCGCCGTCGCGTCCGCCGCCGCGCGGCGCGGGCGCCTCGAATGCCGGTGCGGGCGCCGGATCGTCCTTCGACACGTGCGGCTCGAGCACGCGGCGCAGCGCCGCCGCATCGGCATTGCCGTTCATCGTGAGCCGCACCGCCTGCGCGTAGCGACTGCGCGCGCGTTCGAGATCCATCACCGTGTCGGCCGTGAAGCGGATACCGCCGGTGAACGCGTCGTTGCGCGCCTGCCCCTGCACGATCAGCAGTTCGTCTTCCTTGAACAGCGCCTTGTTCGCCTCGAACTGTTCGTTGAAGATCGTGATCTCGCACTGACCGGACCCGTCGTCGAGCAGCGCGATCAGCATCTTGCCGCGCTGGGTCATCTGCGTGCGCAGCGACGCGATGATGCCCGCGACGAGCTTGTCGCGGCCTTCCTTCAGGTCGCCGAGCTTCTGCCGCACGAACCGGCGCACTTCGTCGCGATAGGCGTCGAACAGGTGGCCCGACAGGTAGAAGCCGAGCGCGCCCTTCTCTTCCTGCAGACGGCGCTTGTCGTCCCACGCGGGCTCGTCGACGAGCGTATGCGCGTGCGGCGACTCGGCGCCCATGTCGAACAGGCCGGCCTGCATCGCGTTCGCGGCGGCCTGCTCGGCCGCTTCCATCGCGAGCGGCACCGATGCGAGCATCTGCGCGCGGTTCGCATTCAGCGAATCGAACGCGCCGGCGCGGATCAGCGCCTCGACCGTGCGGCGGTTGACGACGCGCCGGTCGATCCGCTCGCAGAAGTCGAACAGGTCGCTGAACGGCTTTTCCTCGCGCGCGCGCAGGATTTCCTCGATCGCGTTCTGGCCGCTGCCCTTCACCGCGCCAAGGCCGTAGCGGATCGTGCGCGAGCGCTTGCCGTCGGGTTCCGCGACCGGCTCGAACCGGTAGTGCGACTGGTTGATGTCCGGCGGCAGCACGACGAGGTTGTTCACGACGCAGTCGTCGAACAGGATCTTCACCTTGTCGGTGTCGTCCATCGCGAGCGTCATGTTGGCCGCCATGAATTCGGCCGGATGGTGCGCCTTCAGCCATGCGGTGTAGTACGCGAGCAGCGCGTAGGCCGCCGCGTGCGACTTGTTGAAGCCGTAGCCCGCGAACTTCTCCATCAGGTCGAAGATCTCGTCGGACTTCTCGCGCGTGAGGCCGTTCTTCGCCGCACCCTCGGCGAAGATCTCGCGGTGCTTGACCATCTCCTCGGGCTTCTTCTTGCCCATCGCGCGGCGCAGCAAGTCGGCGCCGCCGAGCGAGTAGCCGCCGATGATCTGCGCCATCTGCATCACCTGCTCCTGATAGACCATGATGCCGTAGGTCTCTTTCAGGACGGGTTCGACGCGCGGATCCGGATAGTCGACCTTCTCGCGCCCGTGCTTGCGTGCGCAGAAGCTCGGGATCAGGTCCATCGGCCCCGGTCGGTACAACGACACGAGCGCGATGATGTCCTCGAAGCGGTCGGGCTGCGCGTCCTTCAGCATGCCCTGCATCCCGCGGCTTTCCAGCTGGAACACGGCGACCGTGTTCGCCTTCTTCAGGATCTGGAACGACGCCGGATCGTCGAGCGGCACCTGCGCGAGCGACCAGTCGGCCTTCGTCGGATCGAGACGGCGGATGTAGCGCTCGGCCCAGTCGAGGATCGTCAGCGTCGTGAGACCCAGAAAGTCGAACTTCACGAGGCCGACGGCTTCGACGTCGTCCTTGTCGTACTGGCTGACGACGCCGCCCTCGTCGCCCTGCGTATACAGTGGGCAGAAATCGGTCAGCTTGCCGGGCGCGATCAGCACGCCGCCCGCGTGCATCCCGACGTTGCGCGTCAGGCCTTCGACGCGCTGCGCGAGGTCGAGCAGCTGGTGTACTTCATCCTCGTTGTCGTAGCGCTCCTGCAGCTGCGGCTCTTCCTTCATCGCGTCGGCGATCGTCACGTGCTTGCCCGGCTTGAACGGGATCAGCTTCGCGACGCCGTCGGTGAACATGTAGCCGAGATCGAGCACGCGGCCGATGTCGCGCACGGCCGCCTTCGCGGCCATCGTGCCGAACGTGGCGATCTGCGACACGGCGTCCGCGCCGTATTTTTCCTTCACGTACTGGATCACGCGATCGCGGCCGTGCTGGCAGAAGTCGATGTCGAAGTCGGGCATCGACACGCGTTCCGGATTCAGGAATCGCTCGAACAGCAGGTTGTAGCGCAGCGGGTCGAGATCGGTAATGCCGAGCGCGTACGCGACCAGCGAACCGGCACCCGAGCCGCGGCCAGGGCCGACCGGGACGCCGTTGTTCTTCGCCCAGTTGATGAAGTCGGCGACGATCAGGAAGTAGCCGGGAAAGCCCATCTTCGTGATGGTCCCGCACTCGAACTCGAGCCGCTTGTAGTACGTGTCGCGCTGCGCGTCGCGCTCCGCGGCGTCCGGGTACAGCTGCTCGAGGCGCTTCTCGAGCCCCTCCTTCGACAGCTGCACCAGGTAGTCGTCGAGCGACATGCCGTCCGGCGTCGGGAACAGCGGCAGCTTCGGCTTGCCGAGCTCGAGCTTCAGGTTGCAGCGCTTCGCGATCTCGACCGTGTTCGCGACCGCCGACGGCAGGTCGGCGAACAGCGCAACCATCTCGTCCTGCGTGCGGAAGTACTGATCGGTCGTGAAACGCTTCTGGCGCCGCGGGTTCGCGAGGATGTCGCCCTCCGAGATGCACACGCGCGCTTCGTGCGCGGTGAAATCGTCGTCGGTCATGAACTGCGTCGGATGCGTCGCGACGACCGGCAGCTTCAGCGACGCGGCGAGCGTCGCGGCCTGCTGGATGTACGCCTCGGCGCCCGGTTGGCCGTAACGCTGCAGCTCGATGTAGAAGCCGCCCGGGAACACCTTCGACCAGCGCTCGGCATGTCGGCGCGCGGCTTCCTCGTTGCCCGCGGCGAGCGCGAGCCCGATGTCGCCCTGCTGCGCGCCCGACAGCGCGAGCAGCCCCTGCGACAGCTCGCCGTCGAGCCAGCTCGCGTCGAGCTCGGCACGGCCGCGGTACTGGTTCGTGAGCCACGCCTTCGACAGCAGCTCGCACAGGTTCAGGTAGCCGACCTTGTCCTTCACCAGCAGCAGCAGCCGCGACGGTTTGTCGCGATCGTCCGGATTGGCGATCCAGACGTCGCAGCCGGCGATCGGCTTGATGCCCTTGCCGCGGGCTTCCTGGTAGAAACGGACGAGGCCGAACGCGTTGCCGAGATCGGTGAGGGCGAGCGCGCCCTGACCGTCCGCGGCCGCCGCCTTGACGATGTCGTCGAGACGCACGATGCCGTCGGCAATCGAGAATTCGGAGTGAACGCGAAGATGGACGAAGCGGGGATCTGACATGGGCGTTATTGTAGCCGCGTCGCCGCGCAGGCTGCCCAAAAAATCCCCGCACCGGCCGTTCGGCCGATGCACGGAACGCCGGCCGAACGGCCAGGTGCCGGCGCACGGCCAGTTTGCGGGATAATACGGGTTTTCGAATCATCGCCCCGGCTTCGCACCCTTATTTGCGGGGCCGCCGTGCGCCCCGCCGCACGGCCGCGGCCGTTTCCCGTCGGACCATCATGACCATCGTCAACCTCGCCGCCTACCACTTCGTGTCGCTCGATGCGACCGAGCAATGGCGCCCGCTCGTCACCGCCCGCTGCAACGAACTCGGCCTGCGCGGCACGATCCTGCTCGCGCCGGAAGGCATCAATCTGTTCGTCGCCGGCTCGCGCGAAGCGACCGACGCGTTCATCGACTACATCCGCCACGATCCGCTGTTCGAAGGCAAGTTCGCGACACTGCAGTTCAAGGAAAGCCTGTCCGATTCGCAGCCGTTCCGCCGGATGCTCGTGCGCCTGAAGCGCGAGATCATCACGATGAAGAAGCCGGCGATCAAGCCCGAGCTCGGCCGCGCGCCGTCGGTCGACGCGCGCACGCTGAAGGCGTGGCTCGACCGCGGCCACGACGATGCCGGCCGCCCGGTCGTGATGCTCGACACGCGCAATGCGTTCGAAGTGGACGTCGGCACGTTCGACGACGCGCTCGACTACCGGATCGACAAGTTCAGCGAGTTCCCGGAAGTGATCGACGCGAACCGCGCCGATCTCGAGGGCAAGACGGTCGTGTCGTTCTGCACCGGCGGGATCCGCTGCGAGAAGGCGGCGATCCACATGAAGGAAATCGGCATCGAGAACGTGTACCAGCTCGAAGGCGGGATCCTGAAGTACTTCGAAGAAGTCGGCGGCGCGCACTATCACGGCGACTGCTTCGTGTTCGACTACCGCACCGCGCTGAACCCGCAACTGCAGCCGACCGAGAACGTCACGTGCTTCGCGTGCCGCGCGGTCGTCACGCCGCAAGCGCAGCAATCGCCGAGCTACGTGCCCGGCCGGTCGTGCCCGGCCTGCGCGCCGGCAGCCAGCGCCGCATAAGCGCGCGTTCCTCCGCGCCCACCCGCGCCCCGATGAACGGCTACCGCGGCCGCTTCGCGCCGTCGCCCACCGGCCCGCTGCATTTCGGCTCGCTGGTCGGTGCGCTCGCGAGCTGGCTCGATGCGCGCGCGCACGGCGGTGCGTGGCTCGTGCGCATCGAGGACATCGACGGCCCGCGCACGGTGCCCGGCGCCGCCGACGACATCCTCGCGACGCTCGCGCATTTCGGCATGACGCCCGACGAGCCGCCCGTATGGCAGAGCACGCGCGATGCCGACTACGCGGCCGCGCTCGAGCGGCTCGTCGCCGCCGGGCGCGTGTACCCGTGCGGCTGCACACGGAAGGAAATCGCCGATTCGCTGCGCGCAGCGCACGAGCGCCACACGACGCTCGCGTATCCGGGCACCTGCCGCACGGGCCTGCACGGCAAGCCCGCGCGCGCGTGGCGGCTGCGCGTGCCGGACGGCGACGCCGCGATCGTCACGTTCGACGACCGCTGGCAGCACACGCAGTCGCAGAACCTCGCGACGGAAGTCGGCGATTTCGTGCTGAAGCGCGCGGACGGCCAATGGGCGTATCAGCTCGCGGTCGTCGTCGACGATGCCGACGCCGGCATCACGCACGTCGTGCGCGGCGCCGACCTGCTCGATTCGACCGCACGCCAGATCTATCTGCAGCGCTGTCTCGGCGTGCCGACGCCCGCATACCTGCACGTGCCCGTCGTCGTCGATGCGAACGGCGAAAAGCTCAGCAAGCAGACGGGCGCGCTCGCGCTCGAACGCGACGATCCGCTGCCGGCGCTGCGGGCCGCGGCCGCACATCTCGGTCTCGCGGCCGATGGCGACATATCGGGCAATACGATGGGCGCGTTCCAAGCGGCCGCGACCGCAGCGTGGGCGCGCCGCTTCGGGCCGCAGGCCCCTTGAACCGCTGAATCGCGCGCAGGACGTCCGGCACGTGCCGGCGGCCTCCGTGCCCCCGAGCCCGCCCGCGTCGCATCCGCTCGCCTGCAAGCGCGACGGCAGCCTGGGCGACCCGCCTGCCGACGACACGACACGGTGGTGTTCCAGGCCACATCCTCGCCGCATGTGGCGCAGCAGCCCGCCGCACGCATCGGCCCGGAATTCGCCCCGCCCAACGAAAAACGGGCACATGCTCATCGCATGCACCCGTTTCCCTGTTTCAGCGGCAGCGCTCGCGCGCCGCATCGACCGCTCGTGAACCGGCCGCTTACGCCGACGGCTTGCGCGGCATCCCGAATCCGCCGAGCAGCGCGGCGACCTGGCGCTTCGGCCCCTTCTTCTCGGGCTGCTGCGCGGACTTCGTGTCGTCCGGCTGCTGCGCCGACGCCGACGGCTCGTACGGCTTCAGGAAGAAATCGTCGACCGGCGCCTCGTGGCGACGGTGATGGCCGCGCTCGGATCCGCCCGCACGGCGTCCCGCCGCACCGCGATGCTCTTCGCGATCGCGACGGCCGCCGCGTTCTCCACGCTCACCGCGCTCGCCGCGTTCGCTGCCGCGCTCGTCATGACGATGGCGCGCCGGCTTGTCGAGCGCGAGCGTCTGCACGTCGAGCGGACGCTTGATCAGCTTTTCGATATCGGCGAGCTGCTTGCGCTCGTTCGGGCTGCACAGCGACAGCGCATCGCCCGTCGCGCCCGCGCGGCCGGTACGGCCGATCCGGTGCACGTAGTCTTCCGCGTTGAACGGCAGGTCGAAGTTGATCACGGCCGGCAGCTCGGCGATGTCGAGACCGCGCGCGGCCACGTCGGTCGCGACCAGCGCCTCGATCTCGCCGCGCTTGAATGCGTCGAGCGCCTGCATCCGCTCGATCTGCGACTTGTCGCCGTGGATCGCCGATGCGACCACGCCGTCGCGCTCGAGGTTGCGCGCGAGCCGGCTCGCGCCGATCTTGCTGTTGCAGAACACGATCACCTGCTTGAGCCCGCGATCGCGCAGCAACTGCACGACGGCCGCCTGCTTGTCGCCTTCGGCGACGTCGTAGACGATCTGCGTGACGTTCGCGTTGGTCGAGTTGCTGCGCGCGACCTCGATCGTCTGCGGGTTGCGCAGGTAGGTCGACGCGAGCTTCTTGATTTCCGGCGAGAACGTGGCCGAGAACAGCAGCGTCTGGCGTTCCTTCGGCAGCAGGTTCAGGATGCGCTGCAGGTCGGGCAGGAAGCCCATGTCGAGCATCCGGTCGGCTTCGTCGAGCACGAGGATCTGGACCTGCCCGAGGTTCGCCGTCTTTTGCTGCACGTGATCGAGCAGCCGGCCCGGCGTCGCGATCAGGATCTCGACGCCGCGGCGCAGTTCGGCCATTTGCGGGTTCATGTCGACGCCGCCGAACACCACCGCGCTGCGCAGCGGCGTGTGCTTCGCATACGCGTGCACGTTCGCGGCGACCTGGTCGGCGAGTTCGCGGGTCGGCGTGAGGATCAGCGCGCGCACCGGGTGGCGCGCGGGCGACGCGCTCGTGTTGGCCTGCGGCAGCAGCCGCTGGATGATCGGCAGCGAGAAGCTCGCAGTCTTGCCGGTGCCCGTTTGCGCGGCGCCCATGACGTCGCGGCCGGCGAGCACGACCGGAATGGCCTGCGCCTGGATCGGCGTCGGCGTCGTATAGCCCTGCTCCGCAATGGCTTTCAGGATATCGGCGGCAAGGCCGAATTGATCGAAGGTTGCGTCGACTGGCTTGGCGACAGAATCGGACATGGTGGCGTTTCGCTCAAAAGGCGCGGCGGGGACATCGTGCGTCAGGCCGGCCGGGCCTGCGCTCAGCACATTTCGGAAGTAGACGGAGCCGCGGCGCGCCGCGCGGCGCCGCTCTGGCGCTTGGGACCCGGTTCCGTTCGAACCTCGGGCGCCACTGGCCGTGCGGACTCCGTTCGGCGCGAATGCCGGCGGAAAGGGCCGTATTGTAGCACTGCGCGGCCATCTGTCCGTGACAACGCCGTGAATGGCCACCGCGGCGGTTCGCGGCCGACTCAGGCAGGCCGAGGGCGGACGATGGGCTTTGTGCTATCGGGCTATCCCGAGCGGCCGTGATTGCGTTTCGGGGTCGAATCGCGCCGAGCTTCGCTGCCGAGCTTCGCTGCCGAGCTTCGCTGCCGAGCTTCGCTGCCGAGCTTCGCTGCCGAGCTTCGCTGCCGAGCTTCGCTGCCGAGCTTCGCCGCCGAGCTTCGCCGCCGAGCTTCGCCGCCGAGCTTCGCCGCCGAGCTTCGCCGCCGAGCTTCGCCGCCGAGCTTCGCCGCCGAGCTTCGCCGCCGAGCTTCGCCGCCGAGCTTCACCGCTCCGGCCTCGCCGCCCAGCTTCACCGGTCACTTCCAACGACCGGCTTTACGCAGAAGTCCCGATCCCGGCCGCCCCCTGGCTGCCTGCACCGTGCCCGGCGAGCGATCCACACGCGTCCCATACCCGATCGCACCGATGACGCTCACCCCTTCTTCTTTTTCTTCTTCTCGATCTGCACGCAGTCGCCGAGCAGCGGCGCGGCGTTCTGATCCGCGATCTCGTCGCGCAGCGTGCCTTCCTTGCCCTTCGTCCACCACGTATAGCGTCCGGCCTGGTAGCGAACGCCCGACGCCGATACGGTATCGACGAACAGCATCTGCTGCCCGTTGACCGGCACCAGCGCGAAGCTCTGCCCGTTGCCCGCGCGCCAGTACGACACGCGCACCGGCTGCTTCTGGTTCGCGCACTGGTAGGCGGTCTGCTGACGCGAATCGGCGTCGATTTCCTCGACGGTCAGTTGCGCGGCATGCGCGACGGAAACGGCGGCGCCGGCGAGCGCGAGCGCGGCGAAGGTGTGGCGAATCATGCAGGTCCTCTCACGAGACGGGTGGAAGCGCGCCGTTGCGAGGCGCGCGGTTATCGTGGTTCATGCTTGGCGGCGCGCCGGTCACGGATCGATGACGTCGGCACACGCGTCGGTCGGCGCGGCCGCCACGTGGCCGACGAGCGGCACGATCTTCAGTCCGGCCGACGCGACCCGGCACGGCGCAGCCGCGAGCCCGCATCCCGCGAGACTCGCAACCAGCGCAAGCGCCACGCCCAGCTTGCCGAAACGCCCGATCCGCCGCCATGTCGATGTCATCGCTGCCGCCTCCGGTCAGCGTGCCGACACGGGCCGCACGGCCGCCGCGGCGCGCTTCGCGCGTTCGCGGGCTTCGTCGACGGTCGCGCCGGTCGCGAGCGCGACGCCCATGCGCCGCTTCGCGAAGCTTTCCGGTTTGCCGAACAGGCGCAGGTCGGCGCCCGGCACCGCGAGCGCGTCGCGCACGCCCTCGAACGCGATGCCGCGCTCGTCGAGGCCGCCGTAGATCACCGCCGACGCAGCCGGCGAACCGAGCGCCGGATCGACCGGCAGCCCGAGAATCGCGCGCGCATGCAGTTCGAACTCCGACTGGCGCTGCGACGCGAGCGTGACGAGGCCCGTATCGTGCGGCCGCGGGCTCACCTCGGAGAACCACACGTCGTCGCCGCGCACGAACAGCTCGACGCCGAACATCCCGCGCCCGCCGAGCGCCTCGGTCACCTTGTGCGCGATCTCGCGCGACTTTTCCAGCGCAGCCGCGCTCATCGGCTGCGGCTGCCACGATTCGACGTAGTCGCCCGCCACCTGCACGTGACCGACCGGCTCGCAGAAGTACGTGCGCGTCTCCCGCGTGGCCGGGTCGATCGCACGCACGGTCAGCTGCGTGATCTCGTATTCGAAATCGATGAAGCCCTCGACGATCACGCGGCCGTGGTTCACGCGGCCGCCCGCCATCGCGTAGTCCCACGCAGGCTTCACGTCGGCCTCGGTCCGCACGACCGACTGCCCCTTGCCCGACGACGACATCACCGGCTTCACGACGCACGGCATGCCGATCTTCGCGACCGCCGCGCTGAACGCGTCGAACGACTCCGCGAACGCGTACGGCGACGTCGCGAGCCCAAGCTCCTCGGCCGCGAGCCGGCGGATGCCTTCGCGGTTCATCGTCAGCTGCGTCGCGCGGGCGGTCGGGATCACCTCGGCCAGGCCGGCCGCTTCGATCGCCGCGAGCGCGTCGGTCGCGATCGCCTCGATCTCCGGCACGATCAGGTGCGGACGCTCGGCCTCGACGACCGCGCGCAGCGCGGCGGCGTCGGTCATGTCGATCACGTGCGCGCGATGCGCGACCTGGTGGCCCGGCGCGTCCGGATAGCGGTCGACCGCGACGACTTCGACGCCGAGCCGCTGCAGCGCGATGATGACTTCCTTGCCGAGTTCGCCGGCGCCGAGCAGCATGACGCGCGTCGCCGAAGGTGAAAGCGGCGTACCGAGCCGCTGACCGATCTGCATGTGATTTCCCGCTGGTTCTGTTTCTGTTGGAGGACGAAAACGGCTTCGATGTTAACACGCGCACCGCGGCCGGTTCGGGCGGTTTCGTCGCGCCGGCGGCGTGCCGCGCGAGGGCCGCGGGCACGCCGCGAACGTTTTCACGCGTGAAGTGTCGGCTCGCCTCGCGCGGGGCGGGTGCGTTACTCTTACGCCTTGATCAGAATCCGATGAGGAACGAGGCTCATGTCCCACCTGTCCGCGGCCGCACGCGCACGCACCGGCCTGCTTCGCCCGTTGCGCGCGCCGCTTAGCGCGTTGACGCTTGCCACGCTTCTCGCCGCCTGCGCGATGCCGACCCATCCCGACTCCGCCGCCCCCGCGCCCGACCCGTACAACCCCGCCGCCGTCCAGCTGCTCGACGACACGAGCTGGGAGCTCACGAGCTGGCTGAACGCAGACGGCACGCCGCGCACGATTCCGCACGGCGACAACGGCGAGCCGATCAAGCTCGCGCTGTCGACCGAATCGGGCATCCGGCGCGCGAGCGGCTTTTCCGGCTGCAACCGCTACATGGGCACCTACGCGATCAAGAACGGCCTGCTGAGCTTCGGCCCGCTCGCCGGCACGCGCATGGCGTGCCCGAACGCGCTCGGCGGCCAGCTCGAACGCGCGTACCTCGATGCGCTCGCACACATCCAGAAGACCGGCGTGCAGATGCGCGAGCCGCAGCAGTTGCAGATCGTGACCGAAGCCGGCGCGACGCTGACCTTCACGCGCCGGAGCCCCTGATGCAGCGCGCGGGCGGGGGCCGACCGGCCGCCTTCGCCGCGCACCGATCGCGGACGCACGCGTCCCGCGGCCCGAACGCGCATCGCAGCGTTCATGCGGCCCGGGAGCGTTGTCGGTCCCGTTCGCCGGCCGGTTAAACTCGGCGGGTCGCGCACCGCGCTCCCCGCCCTCTTCCTGTTTCATCAAAGCATGCACACGGTTGTCTTCGGCTGCTTCGGCATCTCCGCCGTCTGGTTCCTCCTTCTCATCTGGCGTCTCGTTCAGGCGATGCTGCCCGGCGGCGGCGGGCTCGCCGGCCGCGGCTCGATTCGCCTGTGGCTCGGCTTCGCGGCCGTGTTCGTCGCGAGCTGCGCGCTGACGAGCCCGTTGTCGGGCCCCGACACGAACGCGCTCGGCCACGCGTTCTCGAACGGCTTCGCGCATCTGCTCGGCCCGATCGGCACGCCGGTCGCGATGGTCGTGCTGTTTTTCGCGGGCCTGCCGTGGCTGACCGGCATCGGCTGGCGCCAGTTCGCCGTGTGGGTCGACACGTCGTTCGGCGTGAAACTCGCGCGCGACGTCGGCGACGACGACGTGCGCGGCGTCGCGGACCTGCCGCGCAGCGCGCTGCACCGCGACGACGACATCGTGCAGCCGACCACCGCGCATACCGTGAACTCGATGGCGCCGCGGCAGAACGGCCGGTATTCGCGCCCGACACTGTGGAAACCCGATCCGCAGGCGCGCCCGAAGCCGCGCAGCAAGGCGGCGCCGCGTCCGCTCGCCGAACCGGTCGCGCCGTCGGGCTGGCTGAAGCCGACGTCCGGCAACCGCATGCCGGTGCCGCCCGCGCCGGGCGCGACGAGCGCGATGCCGCCGCCGACGACCGGCAGCACCGCGAGCCTCGCGCGCGCCGCCGCGAACGCGCAGACGCCGCGCCCGAGTCCGGCTCCGCTTCCGGCCGGGTTCGAGCCCGTCCGGCCGCAACCGACCGCCGCCCGACCGGCCGCCGCCGCAGCGAAGCAGCCGGCCGCGCCGCGCGCCGCGGTCACGCCGCGCCCGCTCGCCGCAACGCCGGCGCGCACGCCGGCCCGGCCGGTCACGAGCGCCGCCGCCGCCCAGTCGCAGGACGCGGCACGACGCCGCCCCGCACCGCCGGCCCCCGCTCGGCCACCGCTCTATGCGTGGGTGCAACAACCCGCCGAACCGATCACGCCGGCACCGAGCGTGCACGACACGCTGCGCTCGATCGAAGCGAGTACCGCGCAGTGGGCCGCACTGGACGGTGCGCGGCCGACGGACGGCAAGCAAACAGCCGCTGCGACCATGGCCGGCGCGATGGCGGCAGCAGGCAGCGTGGCCGCGTCGGCGTCGACGGCGATGCCGGCCGCGGTCGTTCCCGGTGCGGCGCCGGTCGCCCCGCGCGATGCGGGCAGTCATCGGGACACGCACGAAGCTGCGTCGCGCGGGTACGACGACGAACCGATCGTGCTGGACGCGTTCATGCCGGCCGAGCCGACCGTGCGCGCGCCGCTCTTCGATACCGGCACGACGGCGTTCGGCGACGCTGCGCGGCACGCGGCGCCGGATCCCGGCGTCGAAGCCGATGTGCCGAAGGATCATGCAAACGCCGCTGCAACGGCTGCGCCGGCATTCGACACCGCGCTCGATCTTGCACCGTGGGAAGACGTCGTCAGCCAGCCGATTGCCGACTCCGATGCGTCGCACGAACATCCGACGGGTGCGTCGCTGTCCGAGTTGAGTGAGTCGCCGACCGCTCGCGCTGCTGCCGAACCTCCTGCGATCGCCATCGCGTCAGCGGCAAGCGACCCGGGTCCCACCGCCGATGCAAAGGAAGCGGCAACGATCGCCGGTATCGTCGGCAAGCTCGAATCGCAACCGGCTCAGCCAACCGGTACCTTCGCATCGGCCGGCACGCTGGGACGCGCGGACGAAATCGCGAGCGGCATGAAACCCGTCGAGCCGGTCGAGCCGTCCGCTCCCCTCCCCGCTTCGTCGCCGATCGCGACGCCGGCGCGTCCGCTTGCCGATGCGATGCCCGTCGCTGCAGTCACGACCGCAGCGCTGGCCTCGTCGAACCCTGCACCGGCCGACGCGCTGGCTGGAACCGCCTGGAGCGCAGCACCGAAGCACGCCGGCGACACCGCAGCGCTGCCGGAAGACGTGCAACGCGCGATGGCAAGCGCAGCGGCGACGGCGCCTGCCACGGCCATCTCCGAGACCGCAGAACCTGCTTCTGTAGTGAAGACGACCGAACCGGCGCCGTGGTCGAAGCCGTGGTCCGCCGAACCGTTCGCTGCTGCGCAAACGGCGTCCGCAACTGGCGCGTTGTCGCAGCTCGGCAGCGCGCCGGCTTCCGCTGCGTCGGCAACGGCGAACACGTCGACGACCACACCCGCCACCGCGATGCCTTCGATTGCCGGCATGACGAATGTGGCCGACCGTTCGCTGTCGCACCCGCGCACGTCGGCAACGTCGGCCACGTCGGCACCGTCCGCTGCGTCGGGGGCATCGGCCGCGCCGACTTCCACGGCACCGACTTCCGCGCCGACCGCCGCCGCAGGCGCTTCCAGCCCGATTACGATGCAGTTTCACGCATCGGCTCCGTCCACGGCCGCGGCGGCGACGTCCGTGCAGCCAGGCAGCGCATTCACCGCAACATCGCGTGCCCCGGTCACGTCTTCGGCTGCACCGTCGAACCGCGCACCTGACGCGTCGGCGATCGGTACGCCGGCCATGTCGACCGGAGCAGCGCAGACGGCAACCGGTACCGCGCCCGCAACTGCCGGGGCCCCGGCAGCACCGTCTTTCAACGCGCTCGCATCGACGAACACGACCGGAACCGCGTCGCCCACCGCCTTCGGCACGACGCCGGCCGCGGCCACCGGCGCCGTTGCGTCGACGCCCGGATCGAGCGGGTCGACCGCATCGCCGGCACCCGCGGCGTCCCCCACCCCGCCGATGTCGACGTTGCCGCCCGTGTCGACGCTGTCGACCTCGTTCGGCGCTGTCACCCCCGCAGCGTCGATCGCGCCCATGCCCGCGACGCAGGTTCAGTCCTTCGCCGCGCCGCAGGCGCCCGCTGCTTCGCTCGCAAGCTGGTCCACGCCTGCCGCCGGCGCACCGCCCGTTCAAGCTGCCACCGCCCTGCCGCCCACCGGGCCCGCGCCGCTCGCGCCCGCCATGCTGGCGCCGGCAGCCGAGCCCGCGGCTGCCGCCGAACCGGCCGTGCCCACCGCCGACGCAGCCGACGCAGCCGCCGCCCCCGCGCGCCAGCCGCGTCCGAACGCGTTCGAATTCCACGCGCCGGCGTCGTTCAACGTCGAACTGCCGACGCTCGACCTGCTCGAGCCCGCGTCCGACGACGTCGAAACGATCACCGACGAGCATCTCGCGCAGACGGCCCAGGTGATCGAACAGCGGCTGCAGGAATTCAAGGTGCCGGTGACGGTCGTCGGCGCATCGGCGGGCCCGGTGATCACGCGCTTCGAGATCGAACCGGCGCTCGGTGTGCGCGGCAGCCAGATCGTCGGCCTGATGAAGGACCTGTCGCGCGGCCTCGGCCTCACGTCGATCCGCGTCGTCGAGACGATTCCCGGCAAGACCTGCATGGGCCTCGAATTGCCGAACGCGAAACGCCAGATGATCCGGCTGTCGGAAATTCTCGAGTCGCGGCAGTACCAGCACTCGGCATCGCAGCTGACGATCGCGATGGGCAAGGACATCACCGGCCATCCGGTCGTCACCGATCTCGCCAAGGCGCCGCACATGCTGGTCGCCGGCACGACGGGCTCGGGCAAGTCGGTCGCGATCAACGCGATGATCCTGTCGCTGCTGTACAAGGCGACGCCGGAAGACGTGCGGCTGATCATGATCGACCCGAAGATGCTCGAACTGTCGGTCTACGAAGGGATCCCGCACCTGCTCGCGCCGGTCGTCACCGACATGAAGCTCGCGGCGAACGCGCTGAACTGGTGCGTCGGCGAAATGGAAAAGCGCTACCGGCTGATGTCGGCCGTCGGCGTGCGCAATCTCGCGGGCTTCAACCAGAAGATCCGCGACGCGGAGGCGAAGGAAAAGAAGATCGGCAACCCGTTCTCGCTGACGCCCGACGATCCCGAGCCGCTGTCGAAGCTGCCGCTGATCGTCGTCGTGATCGACGAGCTGGCCGACCTGATGATGGTCGCCGGCAAGAAGATCGAGGAGCTGATCGCCCGTCTCGCGCAGAAGGCGCGCGCGGCCGGCATCCACCTGATCCTCGCGACGCAGCGTCCGTCCGTCGACGTGATCACCGGTCTGATCAAGGCGAACATCCCGACGCGTGTCGCGTTCCAGGTGTCGTCGAAGATCGACTCGCGCACGATCCTCGACCAGATGGGCGCCGAATCGCTGCTCGGCCAGGGCGACATGCTGTTCCTGCCGCCGGGCACCGGCTACCCGCAGCGCGTGCACGGCGCGTTCGTCGCCGACGAGGAAGTGCACCGGATCGTCGAATACCTGAAGCAGTTCGGCGAGCCGCAGTACGAGGACGGGATTCTCGACGGGCCGGCCGCCGACGGCGCGACGCAGGACCTGTTCGGTGATGCGCCGGATGCGGAAGCCGATCCGCTGTACGACGAAGCGGTCGCGTTCGTCGTGCGCACGCGGCGCGCGTCGATCTCGTCGGTGCAGCGCCAGCTGCGCATCGGCTACAACCGCGCCGCGCGCCTGGTCGAGCAGATGGAAGCGGCGGGCCTCGTGTCGCCGATGGGCATCAACGGCAGCCGCGAGGTGCTCGTGCCGGCCGCGGCCGACTGAGCAGCGCGACCGTCGGCATCGATACGGGTGCGCCGCGCAAGCGGCCGTCCGAAAGACGAAGGGCGCTGCATCGGCAGCGCCCTTCTTGCATCGGCCGGCAATCGACCGCGTTTTACTGCGCGACCGGCACCAGCTTGAAATCCACCGGGCTGCCGACCGCCACCTTCTGCGGATTCGCGGCGAGCTGTCCCGTTTCGACATCGCGGCTGAACACGTAGAACGTGTCGCTGTCCTGGTTGCCGACAATCAGCCACTTGCCGGTCGGATCGATCAGGAATTCGCGCGGCGTCTTGCCGAGGCTCGACTGGCGGCCCACCGTCTTCAGCCGGCCGTCGGCCTTGTTCACCGCATAGATCACGATGTCGTTGACGTCGCCGCGGTTGCTCGCGTACAGGAAGCGGCCGTCCGGCGACAGGTGGATCGCGCCGCCGCCGACCTTGCCCTTGAAGCCGGGCACCGTCATCGGCACCGTCTCGACCGGCGTCAGCTTGCCGTCGTGATAGCCGAACACCTCGACCGATGCGTTGAGCTCGCTCGTCACGTACGCGAACCGGCCGTCGGCGCTGAACACCATGTGGCGCGGGCCCGAGCCGGCCTTCACCGGCGTGTAGCGCGTGTCGGTCGGGCTGATCAGCCCGCGGCTGCCGTCGACCGTGTAGCGGTAGCCGTAGATCTTGTCGGTGCCGAGGTCCTGCACGAACAGATACCGGCCATCCGGCGAAAACACGGTCGAATGTACGTGCGCGCCGTCCTGGCGCCCCTTCACGGGCCCCGTGCCTTCGTGATGCACGGTCAGCACGGCCGGGCCGACGGCGCCGCCGTCGCCGATCGGGAACACCGCGAAGCTGCCGCCCGGATCGGCGGCGACCGAGTAGTTGGCCGTGACGAGGTACTTGCCGTCCGGCGACAGCGCGAGATAGCAGGGGTCATTCCCTTCCGACGACACGCGGTCGATGAACGTGAGCGCGCCCGTCTTCGCGTCGAAGCCGAACGCGCTGATGCCGCCGCGCTGCGTGGCCGGCCCGTTGTCGCCGGGCAGTTCGTTGACCGCGTAGACGGTGCGACCGTCGCGGCTCGGCAACAGATAGGACGGATTCACCGTCTTCGCCGACGACACGGGCGCGACGCTGCCCGTTTTCGTATCGAAGCGGTACACGTAGATCCCGTCGCTGCCGTGCCCCGTATAGGTGCCGACGAGCAGGTTGTAGACGCCGTCGGCCGGTGCCGGCGATTGTTGCGCGAACGCATGGTTCGCGGACAGGGAAAGGACGATCGCGAAACCTTTCATCCAGTGAGCGAGCCTAAGCGGGAACCCACGTGTCGCAGCGCGCGCGTCATGCTCGCGTAAACGGTCGGGCATTGAATCCTCCTTGCATCGAGTCGCTTCAAGTGTTGAGATAGGACGAAACGCCGGCCGTTCATGCGCTCCGCCGCCCGGCCGAGTATACGGGGCGCGACACCGGCACGTGAAGCCCGGGCGCCGCAGCCTGCATTGTGAACTCGAATAACCCAAGGACCGCTTGCCCATGCCCGCCTTGATTGAAGACTACGCCCTCGTCGGCGACGGCCACACGGCCGCGCTGGTTTCAAAAGATGGCTCCGTCGACTGGCTGTGCTGGCCCCGCTTCGATTCGGGCGCCTGTTTCGCGGCGCTCGTCGGCACGCCCGAGCACGGCCGCTGGCTGCTCGCGCCGGCCGCCGACGCCGCGATCACGCATACGACCCGCCGCTATCGCGGCGACACGCTGATTCTCGAAACCGACTACGAAAGCGCCGACGGCGCCGTCACCGTGATCGATTTCATGCCGCCCGGCAACGGCTGGTCGGAATTCGTGCGGATCGTCGTCGGCCGGCACGGCACGATGAAGATGCGCATGGAACTCGTGTTGCGCTTCGACTACGGTTTCTCGATTCCGTGGGTCACGCAGCTGTCGCGTGAAAACGGGATGAAAGCAATCGCCGGTCCCGATACGGTCGTGCTGCGCACGCCCGTGCCGCTCACGGGCAAGAATCTGCACACGCTCGCCGAATTCACCGTGAACGCCGACGAACGCGTGCCGTTCTCGCTCGGCTACGCGGCGTCGCACCTGCGGCTGCCGCCCGCGCGCGATCCGCTGTCGATGCTCGCACGCACGGAGAACTACTGGCTCGAATGGTCGGGGCGCTGCCAGGTGCAGGGCCGCTACGCGGCGGCCGTGCGCCGCTCGCTGATCACGCTGAAGGCGCTCGCATACGAACCGACCGGCGGAATCGTCGCCGCGCCGACCACGTCGCTGCCCGAGAAGATCGGCGGCAACCGGAACTGGGACTACCGCTACTGCTGGCTGCGCGACGCGACGATCACGCTGCTCGCGCTGATGCGCGGCGGCTACTACGACGAGGCGCGCGCATGGCGCACGTGGCTCGGCCGCGTGATGGCCGGCTCGCCCGAGCAGATCCAGATCATGTACGGGATCGCGGGCGAGCGCCGCCTGCCGGAAATGGAGCTCGACTGGCTGCCCGGCTATCAGGATTCGAAGCCGGTGCGCATCGGCAACGGCGCCGCGAACCAGCTGCAGCTCGACGTGTTCGGCGAGGTGATGGCCGCGCTGCACCTCGCGCGCGTGGGCGGCCTGCAGGCCGACGACACCGTATGGTCCGTGCAGTGCTCGCTGCTCGACCATCTCGAGAAGATCTGGCAGGAACCCGACGAGGGGATCTGGGAGACGCGCGGCGGGCGCCGCCATTTCACGTTCTCGAAAGTGATGGCGTGGGTCGCGTTCGATCGCGCGATCAAGTCGGCGGAGATGTTCCGGCTGCCCGGCTCGCTCGACCGCTGGCGCGCGCTGCGCGACCGGATCCACGCGGACGTCTGCGACAACGCGTGGCACGAAGGCAAACAGGCGTTCGCGCAAAGCTACGGCAGCGACGAGCTCGACGCGAGCGTGCTGCTGATGCCGCTGCTCGGCTTCCTGCCGCCGGAAGATCCGCGGATCGTGGGCACGGTCGACGCGATCGAACGGGAATTGCTGCACGACGGGCTCGTGATGCGCTACCGCACGACCGAGTACGACGACGGCCTGCCGCCCGGCGAAGGCACGTTTCTCGCATGCAGCTTCTGGCTGGTCGACAACTACGCGCTGCTCGGCCGGATCGACGACGCGCACCGGCTGTTCAGCCGCCTGCTCGCGTTGTCGAACGATCTCGGGCTGCTCGCCGAGGAATACGATCCGGTGGACGGTCGGCTCGTCGGCAATTTCCCGCAGGCGTTCTCGCACGTGGCGCTCGTGCATACCGCGATGAACCTGATGCACCACGAAGAGGCAATGGCGCGCGCAGCCGGCCAGCCTGCGCCAGCGGTAGCGACGGGGCGCTGACGGGGTGCTCGCCGGGCGCTCGCCGGCCGGCTGGGCAGCTTCTTCAGAGAACGTCAATTCGCAAAAGTTTGATGAAAAATCGGGGAAATGTTGCATTGCAACACCCATCGTTGTCCGATATGATCGACTCGATTGTCCGGCCGCACTGCAACATGGCCGGTCGCTGACCCACACGGCACGCCGCGACGCCCCACGCCGCCCGCACCGTCCCCCACGCGGGAGTAGTCTGCATGCTTTACCAATTGCACGAATTCCAGCGGGCGATGCTGAGCCCGCTCACGGCCTGGGCCCAGGCCGCTTCCAAGTCGTTCGCCAATCCGTCCAGCCCGTTCTCTCTGATGCCCGGCGCGACGCGGATGGCCGCCGCATACGAGCTCATGTACCGGCTCGGCAAGGACTACGAGAAGCCCGAGTTCAACCTTCACCAGATCGTCAAGGACGGCCACAACATCCCGATCGTCGAGCAGACGATCATCGAGAAGCCGTTCTGCCGCCTGCTGCGCTTCAAGCGCTATTCGGACGACGCCGACGCCGTCACGCAGCTGAAGGACGAACCGGTCGTGCTGGTCTGCGCGCCGCTGTCGGGCCACCACTCGACGCTGCTGCGCGACACCGTGCGCACGCTGCTGCAGGATCACAAGGTGTACATCACCGACTGGATCGACGCGCGGATGGTGCCGGTCGAGGTCGGTCCGTTCCACCTGCACGACTACATCGCGTACATCCAGGAATTCATCCGCCACATCGGCGCGCGCAACCTGCACGTGATCTCGGTATGCCAGCCGACGGTGCCGGTGCTCGCGGCGATCTCGCTGATGGCGAGCCGCGGCGAGGACACGCCGCTCACGATGACGATGATGGGCGGCCCGATCGATGCGCGCCGCAGCCCGACGTCGGTGAACTCGCTCGCCACGCAGCACTCGACCGCATGGTTCGAGAACAACGTGATCCACACGGTGCCCGCGAACTATCCGGGCGAAGGCCGCCAGGTGTATCCGGGCTTCCTGCAGCACACCGGCTTCGTCGCGATGAACCCGGAACGTCACGCGCAATCGCACTGGGATTTCTACCAGAGCCTGCTGCGCGGCGACGAGGAAGATGCCGAGGCGCACCGCCGCTTCTACGACGAGTACAACGCGGTGCTCGACATGGCCGCCGAGTACTACCTCGAGACGATTCGCGTCGTGTTCCAGGAGTTCCGGCTCGCGGAAGGCACGTGGGACGTCGGCGGCGAGCACGTGCGTCCGCAGGACATCAAGCACACCGCACTGATGACGATCGAAGGCGAACTCGACGACATCTCGGGCAGCGGCCAGACGCACGTCGCGCACGAGCTGTGCACGGGCATCCCGCAGGACGACCGCCGCAGCCTGACCGCCGAGAAGTGCGGTCACTACGGGATTTTCTCCGGCCGCCGCTGGCGCACGATCATCTATCCGCAACTGCGCGACTTCATCCGCGAGCATGCGCCGGAGCCGAAGAACGGCGCGGCGAAGCTGCCGCCCGATGCGCAGGACGCGACCACGATCGGCGCCGTGCCGGCCGCCGCCACGCCGCAGCCAGAAACGACGGCGCGCGCCACCGTCGCGAAACGCACGCGCACGAAAGCACCGGCCGTGACGGTCGCGCCCGTGAGGACGCCGGCCGCGAAGGCCGCGCCGACCGCGAAACGCGCCAGCAGCACGCGCGCGAAGCCGGTACGCGCGCGCAAGGCCGCCTGACCCATCGCGTCCCGACGCAAAAACGCCGCCGTTGCTTGCGCACGGCGGCGTTTTTTTCATCCAGCGGCCGCGACCAGGCGGTTCGTCGGTTCGTCGGTTCGTCGGTTCGTCGGTTCGTCGGTTCGTCGGTTCGTCGGTTCAGCGCCGCAGCAGATACGCGAGCAGCACCTCGGTGTTCATCCGGACCATCTCCGCGCGCTCGTCGGCTTCGCTGAAGTCGCGGCCGAGCGTTGCAGCCAGCGTGAAGCGGTTCGACACGATGTAGTAGCCGAGCCCCGACAGCGTCACGTAGAAGCGCAGCGGGTCGACGTCGCCGCGGAACAGGCCGGCCTTCTGGCCGCGCATCAGCACGTTGCCGAGCTTCGAGACGATCGGCGACATCATTTCGCGGATCCGCGTCGACTTGTGCAGGTAGCGCGCTTCGTGCAGGTTCTCGTTGTTGATGAGCCGCAGCAGTTCCGGGTGGTCGCGGTAGTAGTCCCACACGAAATGCGCGAGCCGCGTGACGGCTTCGACGGGCGCGACGCCATCGAGATCGAGCACGCGCTCGGCCTCCGTCAGCGCGGAGAACGCATGTTCGAGCACGGCCGTAAACAGCTGCTCCTTGCTGCCGAAGTAGTAATAGAGCATCCGCTCGTTGGTTTCCGCGCGCCGCGCGATCTGATCGACGCGCGCGCCGAACAGCCCTCCACTCGCGAACTCTTCGGCTGCCGCCATCAGGATGCGGCGGCGTGTACCTTCAGGATCTCTTTTGATTTTTGGCTGATTCATGGTGGCGTTTTGCTATGTGAGCCGCGTGATCCGGACCGGTACCCCCACCGCCTCGGCGCCGGCCGCCGTGGAACGGACGCGCCGCGCGCGGCCGCCCTCCTGCTGAGCCCCTGCAAAAAAGCGGTTCGATTATGCGCATAGACGGCGTCCAGCGCAATGCGGGAAATCGGCGATAATCGAGGTTTGGCAAACCTTTCCGGCCGCGTGTGACGCGGCCGAGAGCCATTCGGCGCTGCTGCGCCCGTTGTCACCGTGACCGATTCCAAGACCCTCGCGGATCGCATCGAAGATCTGCTTCCCCAGACGCAATGCACGAAGTGCGGCTATGACGGCTGCCGCCCGTACGCGGACGCGATCGCCGCCGGCGACGCGAACTACAACCAGTGCCCGCCCGGCGGCGCAGAAGGCATCGCGCGCCTCGCGAAGCTGCTCGGCAAGCCGGTGATCCCGCTGAACCCCGTCAACGGCACCGAGCATCCGCGCGCCGTCGCGTTCATCGACGAAAACCTGTGCATCGGCTGCACGCTGTGCATGCAGGCGTGCCCGGTCGACGCGATCGTCGGCGCGCCGAAACAGATGCACACGATCGTCGAATCGCTGTGCACGGGCTGCGACCTGTGCGTGCCGCCGTGCCCGGTCGACTGCATCGCGATGGTTCCGGTGACCGGCGAGCGCACCGGCTGGGACGCGTGGTCGCAGGAACAGGCCGACGCCGCGCGCGAACGCCACGACCGCCGGCTCGCGCGCCAGCGCCGCGAACGCGAGGCCGCCGAAGCGCGCGCCGCCGCGCGCCGCGCGGCCAGCGCCGGCGCCGCCGCCGCCGCCGGTGCGGCCAACGCAGCGCCGGCCGCGGACGCGCCCGGCACGCAGCCCGCTGCGCCGGGCGCCGCGTCTGCCGACGACGCCGACGCGAAGAAACGCGCGATCATCGCCGCCGCGCTCGAACGCGCGCGCAAGAAGAAGGAAGAGTTGTCCGCGCAAGGCGCCGCGCCGAAGAACACCGAAGGCGTGAGCGCGGCCGTGCAGGCGCAGATCGATGCGGCCGAAGCGCGCCGCAAGCGGCTCGCCGAGCAGCAGGCGCAGCGTGACGCCGACGCCGCGGCAGCCGGCGGCGACGGCGACGCGCCAGACGACAAAGACGACCGGAGCGGCCCGTCCGCACCGCCCGACAAACACCGTCCATGAACGCCACCAAACGACGCGCGATCTACGAAACGCTGCAAAGCCTCAATCCGCATCCGACCACCGAGCTCGAATACACGACGCCGTTCGAGTTGCTGATCGCGGTGATGCTGTCGGCGCAGGCGACCGACGTGTCGGTCAACAAGGCGATGCGCAAGATGTTCCCGGTCGCGAACACCCCGCGACAAATCGTCGCGCTCGGCGAAGAAGGCGTCGCCGACTACATCAAGACGATCGGCCTGTACCGCACCAAGGCGAAGAACGTGATCGCGGCGTGCAAGATCCTGCTCGAGCGCTACGACGGCGAAGTGCCGGCCGATCGCGAAGCGCTCGAGAGCCTGCCGGGCGTGGGCCGCAAGACCGCGAACGTCGTGCTGAACACCGCATTCGGCCAGCCGACGATCGCGGTCGACACGCACATCTTCCGCGTCGCGAACCGCACCGGGCTCGCGCCGGGCAAGGACGTGCGCGCCGTCGAGGCCGCGCTCGAGAAGTTCACGCCGAAGGAATTCCTGCAGGACGCGCATCACTGGCTGATCCTGCACGGCCGCTATGTGTGCAAGGCGCGCAAGCCCGAATGCTGGCACTGCGCGATCGAGCCGCTGTGCGAATTCCGGCCGAAGACGCCGCCGCCGAACGAGTGACGCGCGTCAGCCGCGGCTGACGTCGTCACGCATCGCGCCGGCCGCTCGCGCTGCGCGCGGCACATCCGTCCGGCGCCGCTGCGGCACCGGCGGCTTACCCTTCCCCGTCATGCATTGGACGTCGCCGTTGCGTCGTCGGCCGCCGCGCCACCGGCGCGCACCAGTGCCAGCACGGCGGCAAGGATCGCGACGCCGCCCGCCCACTGCAGCGGCGACAGCGCCTCGCCGAACAGCAGCGCGGCGAGCGCGACCGTCACGACCGGTTCGAGCGTCGACAGCATCGACGTGCGCGCGGCCCCGAGCCGCTCGAGCCCGGCGAAAAACGCGAGCATCGCGGCGACCGTCGACACCAGCGCGATCGCGAGCATCGACGCCCAGCCGCCCGCCGTCACCGGCCAGCGCGGCGGCGCGCCGAACGCCGCGGTCCGCACGAACGCGATCGCGACGAGCGTCGCGGTCGCCGACAGGCAGATGATCGCAGTCGTCGCGACCGGATCGACACCGCGCGTCGCCTTCGTGCCGCCGACGATGTACAGCGAATAGATGACCGCGGCGGCCAGCGCGAGCGCGATGCCGAGCGGCTCGCCGTGGCCGCCGCCGACCATCAGCGCGGAGCCCGCGACGCACAGCACGAGCGCGACCGCCTTCGCGCGCGTGAGCCGCTCGCCGAGCCACCATGCGGCGAGCAGCGTGACGAATGCCGGATACAGGTACAGCAGCAGCGCGACGAGACTCGCCTGCGCATGCTGGAGCGCGCTGAAATAGCAGAACGACTGCCCGACGTAGCCGAGCGCGCCCATCGCGACGAGCGGCGCGAGCGCGCGGCCGCGCGGCCATGCGACGCGGCGGTGCCGAGCAATCGCCGCGAGGACCGCGCCGCCGATCGCGAAACGCACGATCAACAGTCCGAGCACGTCGACGCCGCCCGCATACGCATAGCGGCCGAAGATCGCCATCGCGCCGAACGCGGCGGCGGACAGCGCGACATAGAGCGCGCCCTGCAGCGCGGCGGAAGATGAACGGACGGTGGCGGACATGGCGAAACGGCGCGAGCGCGACGACGGGAATCGTCGGAGTGTAGCGGCGCGGCGGCCGCGAGCCTAGCCCGCGCTTACCCGTTGGCCCGCACGGCCCGGCCCGGCCCGGCGCGGCTGCTCGCTGCTCGCTGCTCGCTGCTCGCTGCTCGCCAGTAGCCAGTCACCGGCCGCCGTAGCCCGCGCCGGGCCGCAACGTGCATTCCAGCTGCGCACGACCTGCCGCCAGCACCGCGCGCCGACCCGGCGTACAATGCCCGACGCGGCATGACGCCGCCCGAATCACGACGTTTCCCCACCATGTTCAATCCGAGTCGCGACGAAGTCCGTCGCTTTTTCACCGAAACCTGGCGCAAGCAGCGCGCCGGCGAGATCCTGACGCCGCTGGAAGCGATGGCCGCCGACTGGATCGTCGAGCACCCCGAATACCATGACGACCTCGCGGACGCCGACGGCGCCGCCGCGCGCAACTACACGCCCGAGGAAGGCCGCACGAACCCGTTCCTGCACCTGTCGATGCATCTCGCGATCAGCGAGCAGCTGTCGATCGACCAGCCGCCCGGCATCCGCGCCGCGCACGACAAGCTGGCCGCGAAGCTCGACTCGACGCACGAAGCGCAGCACGTGATCATGGAATGCCTCGGCGAGACGATCTGGGAAGCGCAGCGCACCGGCACGCCGCCCGATACGGACGCCTACCTGCAGCGCATCCTGCGCCGCGCGTCGCGCGACTGAGCGCCGCGGACAAAAAAAATACCCCGCCGCGGCGGGGTATTCCGGCTGCACGGGGCGACCAGGCCCGGCGCGCTTACTTCTTGAAGACGAGATCGGTCTCTTTCAGCGACTCGATGTAGGCCGCGATGTCCTTCATGTCGCTGACCGACAGGTTCTGCACCTGCGCCTGCATGATCGCGTTGTTGCGGCCGAGCAGCGGGTTCGTCAGCCCCATCTGGTACTGGCGCATCGCCCACACGAGGTAGTCGGCGTGCTGGCCCGCGAGGCGCGGATACTCGGCGTTGATCGGCTTGTTCAGTTGTGCGCCGTGACAGGCCGCGCAGTTGTGCGATTCGACCAGTTCCTTGCCCTTCGAGGTGTCCGCCGCATGCGCGGTGCCGATCGCGAGGCCGGCCACCAGTGCAACCGCCGCCGTCTTGAATGCGTTGTTCATGAATGCTCCTGTCCCGCCGGTAAGAATCGGCGGCGCGCGCTTTACTTGTAGGGATTGTCCTTCGTGTCGGCCTTCTGGGCGGCGTAGTAGGCCGCCAGATCCGCGATGTCCTGATCCGTCAGCGAACCGGCGATCGCGTTCATCGACGGGAAGTGACGATCCTTCTTGCGGTAGGCCTTCAGCGCGTTCTCGAGATATTGCTGGTTCTGGCCGCCGAGGACGGGCACCCGGTAGACCTCCGGGTACGCCGCGCGGTAATCCTGGATGCCGTGGCAACCGATGCACATGGCGGCCTTGCTCGCCCCGTCCTTCGGGTTGCCGACCACACCGGCCGCCTGCGCGCTGCCCGCGAGCGCCACGAGCGCTGCGACAACGACGTGTTTGCCGACGAATTTGTTCATAGCTCTTGTAACCTAGCTTGAGGGGAAACTGGCGCCGAAGCGGCAACGGCCCGCGCCGTTTTGCTTATCGGATCGCCACGCAGGCCAAAAAAAACGGCCAGATTGTACCGCGTCGGCGGGGAACGCGTCCATATGGCGCCCCGGTCCGCCCCCGCCGCAGCCCCGCAACGATACGCGGGCGCGGGCCGCCCGGACAGCCCTTCTGACTTATACTGGGTTTTTTTGCGATTAAGAAGAGCGCCGCCATGCGTTTCGAAGGATCCTCGCACTACGTCGCGACCGACGACCTGAAGCTCGCGGTCAACGCCGCGCTGACGCTGCAACGCCCGCTGCTGATCAAGGGCGAGCCCGGCACCGGCAAGACCATGCTCGCCGAGGAAGTGGCCGCCGCACTCGACATGCCGCTGCTGCAGTGGCACATCAAGTCGACGACGAAGGCGCAGCAGGGCCTGTACGAATACGACGCGGTCTCGCGGCTGCGCGACTCGCAGCTCGGCGACGCGCGCGTGAAGGACATCGCGAACTACATCGTGAAAGGCGTGCTGTGGCAGGCGTTCGACGCCGAGCGCCCGAGCGTGCTGCTGATCGACGAGATCGACAAGGCCGACATCGAATTCCCGAACGACCTGCTGCGCGAGCTCGACCGGATGGAATTCCACGTGTACGAGACGCGCGAAACCGTTCGCGCGAAGCACCGCCCGCTCGTGATCATCACGTCGAACAACGAGAAGGAACTGCCCGACGCATTCCTGCGCCGCTGCTTCTTCCACTACATCCAGTTCCCCGACGCGGCGACGATGCAGAAGATCGTCGCGGTCCACTTCCCGAACATCCGTGAGGAATTGCTGCACGCGGCGCTGCAGAGCTTCTTCGAGCTGCGCGGCGTGTCGGGGCTGAAGAAGAAGCCGTCAACGTCCGAGCTGCTCGACTGGCTAAAGCTGCTGCTCGCCGAGAACATCCCGGCCGACGCGCTGCGCGGCGCCGATGCGAAGCAGATCGTGCCGCCGCTCGCGGGCGCGCTGCTGAAGAACGAGCAGGACCTGAGCCTGCTCGAGCGGCTCGTCTACATGAACCGGCACAACCGGTAATCCACCCGCGAAGGCCCGGCCATGCTGCTCAATTTCTTCTACGCGCTGCGCGCAGCCAAGCTGCCCGTCTCGGTGAAGGAATACCTGACGCTGCTCGAATCGCTGAAGGCCGGGCTGATCTCGCCGTCGATCGACGCGTTCTACTTCCTCGCGCGGATGACGCTCGTCAAGGACGAGCAGTACTTCGACAAGTTCGACCAGGCGTTCGGCGCGTATTTCCACGGCGTGTCCGCGCTGCCGTCCGAAGCGTTCGACATTCCGCTCGACTGGCTGGAGAAGCGGCTGGAACGCGAGCTGTCGCCGGAGGAAAAGGCGCAGATCGACGCGATGGGCGGGCTCGACAAGCTGATGGAGCGCCTGAAGGAACTGCTCGACGAGCAGAAGGAACGCCACGAAGGCGGCAACAAGTGGATCGGCACCGGCGGCACGTCGCCGTTCGGGCACGGCGGCTACAACCCCGAAGGGATGCGCATCGGCGGCCCGTCGAACGGCAACCGCACGGCGGTCAAGGTGTGGGAGGCGCGCGCGTATCGCGACTACGACGATTCGGTCGAGATCGGCACGCGCAACATCAAGGTCGCGCTGCGACGCCTGCGCCGCTTCGCGCGCGAAGGCGCGGCCGAGGAGCTCGACCTGCCCGGCACGATCCGCAGCACGGCCGCGAATGCCGGCTGGCTCGACCTGCGGATGGTGCCCGAGCGTCACAACAACGTGAAGGTGCTGATGCTGCTCGACGTCGGCGGCTCGATGGACGATCACATCAAGCGCACCGAGGAGCTGTTCTCGGCCGCGAAGGCCGAGTTCAAGCATCTCGAGTTCTACTACTTCCACAACTGCGTGTACGACCATCTGTGGAAGAACAACCGCCGCCGTCACTCGGAGCGCACCGCGACGTGGGACGTGCTGCACAAGTTCACGCCCGACTACAAGCTGATCTTCGTCGGCGACGCGACGATGAGCCCGTACGAAGTGCTGCAGCCCGGCGGTTCGGTCGAATACAACAACCCGGAAGCCGGCGCCGTATGGCTGCGCCGCCTCGCCGACCAGTTCCCCCACCATGCATGGCTGAACCCGGAGCCCGAGCGGCTATGGGAATACCGGCAATCGGTCGCGATCATTCGCGACGTGCTGGGCCAGCGCATGTATCCGCTCACGCTCGCGGGCCTCGAAACCGCGATGCGCGCACTCAGCAAATAACCAACCCACCCAGCAGACACGAAGGCCGCGTCCGAGCGGCCTCCCCCCGGAGATAGCATGAATCCTTCGCCCACCGCGAGCGCCGGCCGCGCCGGCGGCCGCCGCTTTTTCGCCGATACGTCGGTGTCCGCGCTCGTCGCCGGCTTCGTCGCGATGATGACCGGTTACACGAGCTCCCTCGTGCTGATGTTCCAGGCCGGGCGCGCCGCGCACCTGACCGACGCGCAGATCTCGTCGTGGATCTGGGCGCTGTCGATCGGGATGGCGCTGACGACGATCGGCCTGTCGCTGCGCTTTCGCGCGCCGGTGGTCGTCGCATGGTCGACGCCCGGCGCCGCGCTGCTGATCGCGTCGCTGCCCGGCGTGCCGTATTCCGATGCGATCGGCGCGTTCGTCGTGTGCGCGCTGCTGCTGACCGCCGTCGGCGTGAGCGGGCTGTTCGACACGCTGATGAAGCGCATTCCGGCCGGCATCGCGGCCGCGCTGCTCGCGGGCATCCTGTTCGAGATCGGCATCGAGATCTTCCGCGCCGCGCAGTTCCAGACCGCGCTCGTGCTCGCGATGTTCTTCACGTACCTGATCGTCAAGCGGCTCGCGCCGCGCTACGCGATCGTCACGACGCTGATCGTCGGCACCGCGGTCGCAGGCGGGCTCGGCCTGCTCGACTTCAGCCGGTTCCACATCGCGCTCGCGCAACCCGTGTTCACGATGCCCGCGTTCTCGATCGCGTCGATCGTCAGCATCGGCATCCCGCTGTTCGTCGTCGCGATGGCGTCGCAGAACGTGCCGGGCATCGCGGTGCTGCGCGCGGACGGCTATGCCACGCCGTCGTCGCCGCTGATCGCGACGACCGGCCTCGCGTCGCTGCTGCTCGCGCCGTTCGGCTCGCACGGCGTGAACCTCGCGGCGATCACGGCCGCGATCTGCACGGGCCCGGAGGCGCACGAGGATCACGCGAAGCGCTACACGGCCGCCGTGTGGTGCGGCACGTTTTACCTCGTCGCGGGGATCTTCGGCGCGACGATCGCCGCACTGTTCGCGGCGCTGCCGAAGGCGCTCGTCGTGTCGGTCGCCGCGCTCGCGCTGTTCGGCTCGATCATGAGCGGCCTCGCGAACGCGATGCAGGACGTGAAGCAGCGCGAAGCCGCGCTCGTCACGTTCATGGTCACCGCGTCGGGCCTCACGCTGCTGTCGATCGGCTCGGCGTTCTGGGGGCTCGTCGCGGGAATCGTCACGCAGGTGATCCTGAACGCACGGCGCCCCGCGTAACGCCGCATGGCGCGCGCGCCATGCAAAAGGCACGCCAAAACGTGCGCGACGCGAATCGGGCCTAAAATAGTGGATCGGAGGCGGTGCCCGGCGCCGCCTCGCTTCGCTGCCGCGCTCGCGCGGCCCGTGAGAACCCCGGCGCCCCGCGCCCTCCTCCCGAATCGCCATGACTACCGCACTCGACCAGCTGAAGCAGTACACGACCGTCGTCGCCGACACGGGCGATTTCCAGCAGCTTGCGCAATACAAGCCGCAGGACGCGACCACGAACCCGTCGCTGATCCTGAAGGCCGTCCAGAAGGATGCGTACAAGCCGATCCTCGAGAAAACCGTCCGCGATCATCGCAACGAAAGCACCGATTTCATCATCGACCGCCTGCTGATCGCATTCGGCACCGAGATCCTGAAGCTGATCCCGGGCCGCGTGTCGACCGAGGTCGACGCACGCCTGTCGTTCGACACGCAGCGCTCGATCGCCAAGGGCCGCGAACTCGTCAAGCTGTACGAAGCCGCCGGCATCGGCCGCGAGCGCATCCTGATCAAGCTCGCGTCGACGTGGGAAGGCATCCGCGCGGCCGAGGTGCTGCAGAAGGAAGGGATCAAGTGCAACATGACCCTTCTTTTCTCGCTCGTGCAGGCCGCCGCATGCGCGGAAGCCGGCGCGCAACTGATCTCGCCGTTCGTCGGCCGCATCTACGACTGGTACAAGAAGCAGGCCGGCGCCGACTGGGACGAAGCGAAGAACGGCGGCGCGAACGATCCGGGCGTGCAGTCGGTGCGCCGCATCTACACGTACTACAAGACGTTCGGCTACAAGACCGAAGTGATGGGCGCGAGCTTCCGCACGACGAGCCAGATCACCGAGCTCGCCGGCTGCGACCTGCTGACGATCAGTCCCGACCTGCTGCAGAAGCTGCACGACAGCAACGACACGGTGGCGCGCAAGCTGTCGCCGGACGCGCTGCACGACAAGCCCACCGAGCGCGTCGCGATCGACGAGGCATCGTTCCGCTTCCAGCTGAACGACGAAGCGATGGCGACGGAAAAACTTTCCGAAGGCATTCGCGTATTCGCCGCCGATGCGGTGAAGCTCGAGAAACTGATCGACGCGCTGCGCTGAATCCCGCGTGCATCACGCCTGTCAGTTGATCTGTCAGCAAGGCTGACAACAGCCGTCAGCAGCGACGACGAACGGCCGCGAACTGCGTGTTCGCGGCCGTTTTATTTTTCATTCCATCGTCAAGCGCGCGCACTACAATCCACGTCACGAGTCGCGGCGGCCGCATCCCGCCGCACTCTTCCCGGTCAATCCTCGCAGTACCCGAGCCGGCGGCGACCCGCCTGCCCGGTCCACAGGAGACAACGATGCAAGTCCAACCGTATCTGACGTTCTACGGCCGCGCGGAAGAAGCCCTTCAGTTCTACGAAAAGGCGCTCGGCGCGAAGACGATGTTCAAGATGCACTTCAAGGATGCGCCGCCGAATCCCGATTTCCCGATCGCGCCGGAGATGGCCGACAAGGTGATGCACGCGAGCTTCACGATCGGCGACTCGATGATCATGTGTTCGGACGGCGACTGCAGCCAGCCGGCCGGCGCCGCGCATGCCGGCTATTCGCTGTCGCTGAATCCGGCCACCGTCGACGAAGGCCAGAAGCTGTTCAATGCGCTCGCCGACGGCGGCGAAGTGACGATGCCGTTCGGCAAGACGTTCTGGGCGCTCGGCTTCGGGATGGCGAAGGATCGCTTCGGCGTGCACTGGATGGTCAACGTCGAGGACCTGTCGCAACGCGAGGATCTCGCGAAACGCGCACAAGGCTGACCCGAACGAAAAACGCCCGCCACTGCGAAGTGGCGGGCGTTTTCATTGCTGCACGACGTGCGGCACGGCTGCGCGGTGCGCGCAGCCGCGCCATGCGTGTCAGCTCTCGACGACGTCGAGATAGTCCTCCGGCCGCGTGCGGTCTTCCGCATGCGCCATGCCCATCACGCGCACCAGCACGCTGACCACCACCGACACCACCAGGTTCACGATCAGCGACCACACGGCCGCGTAGCCGGGAATCGCGAGACCGAACAGGTGGATCGTGAAGATCGAGCCGGCGAGCTTCAGCGAGATCGCCATCCACGTGCCGCACACGATGCCGGCCGCCCAGCCGGCGAGCAGGCCGCGGTGGTCGAGCACGCGCGTGTACAGGCCGAGCACGATCGCCGGCAGCGTCTGGATGATCCAGATCCCGCCGAGCAGCTGCAGCTGGATCGCGTACGTGAGCGGCAGACCGAGGATGAACGCGACCGCGCCGACCTTCACGATCAGCGACACGAGCTTCGCGACGTGCGTCTCCTGGTCGTGCGTCATGTTGCGGTTCACGAACTCGCGATGGATGTTGCGCGTGTACAGGTTCGCGGCCGCGATCGACATGATCGCCGCCGGCACCAGCGCGCCGATGCCGATCGCGGCGAACGCGACGCCGACGAACCACGACGGGAAGTAGTTGAGGAACAGCGCGGGCACCGCGAAGTTCGGGCCGAATGCCTTGAAGTACGGCGCGTACTGCGGCATGTCCTTCACGCCCGAGGCGAGCGCCATGTAGCCGAGCAGTGCGAGCAGGCCGAGCACGAACGAGTACGCGGGCAGCATCGCCATGTTGCGGCGGATCGTGTTGCCCGACGACGACGACAGGATCGCCGTGACCGAGTGCGGATACAGGAACAGCGCGAGCGCGGAGCCGATCGCGAGCGTCGCGTACGCGCTGTAGCCGTTCAGGCTCATCGCGTCGGGCGCCTTCAGCAGCAGCTTCGCGGGCGGCACGGCCGAGAAGATGTGCCCGAACCCGCCGAGCTTCGCGGGGATCACGATGACCGCCGCGGCGATCGTGATGTAGATCAGGATGTCCTTCACGATCGCGATCATCGCGGGCGCGCGCAGCCCCGACGTGTACGTGTACGCGGCGAGGATCGCGAATGCGATGATGAGCGGCAGGTCGCCGACGAAGCCGGTCGTGTCGAACCCGAGCGCGCCGATCACGACTTCGATGCCGACGAGCTGCAGCGCGATGTACGGCATCGTCGCGAGGATGCCCGTCACCGCGATCGCGAGCGCGAGCATCCGGCTGCCGTAGCGGGCATTGACGAAGTCGGCGGCCGTCACGTAGCCGTGCCGCTTCGCGATGCTCCACAGCTTCGGGAACACGACGAATGCGAACGGGTAGATCAGTATCGTGTACGGCAGCGCGAAAAAGCCCATCGCGCCGGCGCCGAACACGAGCGCGGGCACCGCGACGAACGTGTACGCCGTATAGAGGTCGCCGCCGAGCAGGAACCACGTGACGATCGTGCCGAAGCGGCGTCCGCCGAGGCCCCATTCGTCGAGGTGGGCGAGATCGCCGCGCCGCCAGTTCGCGGCGAGAAAGCCGAGGATGGTGACGCCGATGAACAGCAGGACGAAGACGAAGGTAGCGCCGAGATTCATCGTGCACCTCCGTGCGTGCCGCCCGACTTCCACGCGTTCTTGGTCTTGTAGTACACGAACGCGGTGATTACCGCGCTAATGAACACCCACAGCAGCTGGTACCAATAGAAAAACGGAAATCCGAACCATTGCGGTTCGATCTTGCTGTACGACGGCACCCAGACCATCGCGATCAGCGGCAGTACCAGCAGCCAGAGCCAGCGCTTGGCGGCCCGATTGGCGTCGGCATCGTGAGCCATGACGTCTCCTCATCTTTCCCGGTTATCGATCTTGTTGAGCGGGTACGGCGGCGAGAGGAGCGGCAAAACGGGTAAGCTGCGGCTCCCCTGGCTTCGCGCCAGTATAGGAGCCGCGAGCGCGCGGTCAAGCGGGGGCGAACCCGAGGTGATCCGCCCCCAGTCGCCCGGTTGCACCGGCATGCCGCCGGCGCATGAGCGTCAGATCGCGAACGACGCGTCGCGCGCGCCCGCCGTTTCTTTCAAAGCTTTCACCCA
Source organism: Burkholderia sp. SR8 (assembly GCF_052851275.1). Lineage (NCBI taxonomy): Bacteria > Pseudomonadati > Pseudomonadota > Betaproteobacteria > Burkholderiales > Burkholderiaceae > Burkholderia > Burkholderia sp. SR8. The sequence continues at coordinate 186,706 of NZ_JAULUC010000008.1, read as the reverse complement.
CTTGCGCGCGGGCAGCTTCAGCGTGTGTTCGATCAGCTTCGCGCGCTCGTCAAGCTGTGCGAACGATACGTCGAGCGCGGGGCCCGAGAACGCGATCGCGATCCGGTTGCCGTCGTGCACTTCGGGCAGCGCGATCACGCGATGGTCGAACGCCGCGTTCAGATGCTTCATGTTGCGCACGAAGCTCGGATGGTCGCCGAACAGGTTGATCGTCGCGATGCCCGCATCCGCGAGGCAGCCGCGCACCGCGCGGTAGAACGCGACGCTATCGAGCACCGGGCCGCGCGCGGTCGCGTCGTACAAATCGATCTGCAGCGCGCCCGTCGTGCCGCGGTTGGCCGGATCGTTGACGAAGTCCCATGCGTCGGCTTCGTGCACGACGAGGCGTTCGTCGTCGGGCGGCAGCGCGAACATCGTGCGCGCGGCGACGATCACGGCCGGATTCAGTTCGACGGCCTCGACCTTCGCGTGCGGCAGGAAGCGGTGCGAGAACTTCGTCAGCGCACCGGTGCCGAGCCCGAGCTGGACGATCCGCTCGGGCGTTTCGAGGAACAGCAGCCACGCCATCATCTGCCGCGCGTATTCGAGCTCGATGTGGAGCGGCTTCGAGATGCGCATCGCGCCCTGCACCCACTCGGTGCCGAAGTGCAGGAAGCGCACGCCGCGCTCTTCCGAGAACGTGACGGGCGCGAAGCGCGGCTTGCGCGGCGCGTCGAGGACGGGCACGTCGTCGTGTTCGTCGATCTGCGGGCGGCGCTTCACGCGCGGCGGCTGCAGTTTTTCGGAGCCGTTGTACGCGGACGGCTGGCGTTGCTTGAACGCGCGCGCCTCGGCGGACGCGCGCTTGATCAGTCGGGTCATGTTGAATCTCGCTGGTGATGCTGGGTGACGCTGGGTGAGCGGACGAGAGGATAGCATTGGTGCGCATCCCGATCGTCGGCGGCGCGGGGCGTCCGTGGGTCGGCCATCCGGGTGACTTGCGGTCGACATGGGCGTGCAGGATAATGTATCGCAATTGCGATGCAAACGAGGGCACGATGAAAACTGCGACTTTTCCATCGATCCGGGTCGAACCGGAATTGCGCGATGCCGCCGAGGATGTTCTTCACGAAGGCGAAACGCTGTCGAGCTTCGTCGAGCAATCGATTCGCGAAGGCATCGAACGGCGACGCCTCCAAAGCGAATTCATCGCGCGCGGCATTGCGTCGCGCGATGAAGCTCGCCGAACCGGCGAGTACGTGTCCTCGTCCGAAGTGCTGGAACGCCTGGGTCGACGACTCGATACGCTGCGCGACAAGAAGCGACAGGCGCGATGACCTATACGGTTCGCTTGACGTCCGCCGCTTCCGACGACCTGGACCGGCTTTACGCTTTCGTCGTGGACCGTGACGATGCGGACGTCGAACAGGCGGAGCGTGCACTGGCGGCCATCGCTTCCGGGATCGCGACGCTCGAATCGTCGCCGTTTACCTGCCGGAAAGCTCATCCGTCCATGCCGTTTCTTCGCGAACTGATCATTCCATTCGGCGCATCCGGCTACGTCGCATTGTTCGAGATCGATGACAGCCGGACGGTGACGATCGTTGCCGTGCGTCATCAGCGGGAAAGCGACTACCACTGAAAGCGAGGAATCACATGACCGCGAACGACAAGAAGATCTGGTTTCCGGCGAAGCGCTACGGCTGGGGATGGGGATTGCCGGTCGCGTGGCAAGGCTGGGTCGTGCTGCTGCTGTTCGCGCTCGGCGTCATCGCGAGCGCGTGGCTCGTGCCGCCGCAACGTTCGCCCATTGCGTACGGCGCCTGCGTCGTGGTGCTGGTCGCGCTGCTGACCGTGGTGTGCTGGCTCAAGGGCGAGAAGCCCGGCTGGCGATGGGGCAACGACGATTGACTTTGGGCGCGACACGCAAGCCCATGCGGTCGCGGTCCGTCAGCAACGCTCTTCGTGCTGTCAGCGATACGCCACGACAGCGCTCTGTCAAACGGCTGAATTGTCTCGACTCTCCACGCGACGCAACAATCTGAAGCAACGGCGCCCAACCGATAGTTCACATCGCGTTTCCCGTCGGCGGCATCCGACTGCTGAGCCGGCCCGCCCGCAGGCGGTCACCGCCCACCTGCCCCGCTCCAGACACCGCATTCGATCGGCCGCGCCGAACGCCTTCGCAGCCGTTGAAAATATACCCAAATAGGGATAAGTTCGTCGATAACTCCATACATCAAACCGCTGTACTGGCCCGGCTCGGCGCGCAAGGATTTTAGGCAATGCCCGAAGCCGGACAGCGACGTCGTCCGCAACAGTCTGAAAGCGGCCGAAGCACGCGCACAAGGACAAAGGCGATGATCGAAATCGAACAGGGCAGCGAGAACGTCTACGCTGATCCGGGCATGCGCGATGCCGATGAAATGCGGGTGAAGGCCCAACTCGCGGCGAAGATCGCGGAAATCATCAAGGCGCGCAAATGGACGCAGCAGCACGCGGCACGATTGCTCGGCATCCCTCAGCCGAAGTTGTCGAACATGCTGCGCGGGCAGTTGCGCGGCGTGAGCGAAACGAAGATGCTCGAATGCCTGGCGAAACTCGGACGCGACGTGCAGATTGTCGTCGGGCCCGATCGTCGGTCGGAAGCTGAAGGGCACATCGAAGTCGTATTTGCAGCCTGACGAGTAGCGCGGCCCCCGCGACCGTGCGGAGTGTGCGGCGAGTTGCCGGAATGGCTGATACCCGGAAAACCTGGAGGTTCTATGGCCGATCACGACAGACTGCATCCACTCCGTCCGTTCCTGAAAAACTGGGTTTGGGAGCACGGTCGAATCGGGACGCGCTATCTCGACTGCGTCGATGGCGAAATCAAGTTCGACGAAGGCAAGAAATCGCATTTCGCTGCCGAGAGATATACCTACGTGCCCCTGGGCAAGAACGCCGACGACGACGCATCCGCGGATGGCCCTGCGATCCATGACGCGGGACTTGCCCGCTTTTTGCGGGCTGCTCAGTTGGGCACGCCGGGAGAAGCCGGCTCAGTGGCTGAGGTTCAGCGCGCAGTGCAGGATTGCGTGGAGATTGGCCTGTTCAGCGCGTATCAATGGGAGGCTCGAAAGGCCTTGGCCCGCTACGCGCAGGAACCGATGTTCGAGGACGAGATCCGCGCGGCGGTTGTCGACGACATCCGGCGCATTTACGTCGGCATGCGGGAGCAGCTGGCGCTGTACGATTTCACTGTGCTCTACGGCTTGCCCACGCCGCTGTTGATCGGCGACACACCGTTCATCGACTGGCGCGCGATCGCCAGTCCGGCTCTTCCGTACGTATCGCTTCCGCTCGGGCCTTACTGCCTGCTCGTAGGCGCGCCGTCGGGCAGGAGCAGCCGAATCGGCCCGGTGGTCTGGAAGGCCGCTGCAGCGATGGGCCCGTTGAAGGACCATAACCGCCAGATCGAGAAGCAGGCCCGTCTGTGGCTGGTGGCGACCACCGATGATCAACTCGTCGCTGCACAAAGCCGCATCGCGTCGGCCATGGGCGCCAGGCAAGGCGACGCGAAGCCCTGACCGCTCGATTCGAGCGGCGGCGCAGTCGCATCAGGTTCGGTTTGTCCTGTTGCCGCTGCCGCCCCTGCGACGTCTTGCAATGCGGCCGAATACGAGGGCAACCCTGCGAGCCCCACGGCCTTGAAACGGAGTGGCTAACGTCTTTGCACGGGCAGATGTTCGGGGTAGTGTCGTAAATCGACCATTCCGCCGCCCGGGCCCCCGTGGCGGGAGGCAAGATTGCAGAGCGAGAGACGCGATCGCGTACCGCTGCAGCGCGACGCGCCTCTCCTGGCATCCGCAACATGTCGATCGGGAGGATCGATGGATCGCCGCCATTTCCTCAAGTCGTCGACCTTTTTCACGATTGCGGCCGCCACCGGTTCGCTCGGTGTTCCGCGGTCGGCGCGGTCTGCCGGCACGGTGCGCAAAGGCCGGTATCGGTTCCCGCAGGGCGTCGCCAGCGGTGATCCGCGCGATCGCTCCGTCGTGTTCTGGACGCGATGCGTGCCGGTCGTCGAAGACGTGCGGTACCGCGCAAAAGGCGTCGCGCACACGGTACCGTTACGGCTCGAAGTATCGACGCGGCCGGATTTCCCGGCTCTCGTCGCCAGCGTGCCGTTGCGGGCGCGCGCCACCCATGACTTCACCGTGCGCGCGAAGGTAACGGCGCTTTCACCGAATACCACGTACCACTATCGGTTCGTCGCCGGCGACGACGTGAGCGTCACCGGCGTCGCGCGCACGGCGCCGGATGCAAAGGACACCAGCAACCGCGTTCGCTTCGCATGGCTCACCTGCCAGGACTGGAGCATCAATCACTGGCAAGCGATGAGCCTGCTGGCAGCCGAAAGCGATCTCGATTTCGTCGTGCACGTGGGCGATTACATCTATGAAACGGTCGGTGCCTCCAGACCTGGCGCAGTCGAAGCGGCGCATCCCCCGCTGCGCCTGCCTGACGGAAAGCGGCTTGCCGATGGCAGCGAGTATGCCGAGACGCTCGAAGACTACCGGACGCTCTATCGCACCTATCGTACCGACCCGCGCTTGCAGACGCTGCACCGGCGCCTGCCGATGATCGCGATATGGGACGACCACGAATTTTCCGACGACTGCTGGCAGGATCATCAGGTCTACACCAACGAGGAAAGGCAGGAGACGCAGCGCCGCCGCAATGCCAGTCGTGCGTGGGCGGAGTACATGCCGGTGGACTGGAGCGACGTGCGCTTCGAACCGGACGATCCGTCGTACACCAACATTCGGATCTATCGCGAATTTCGCTTCGGCATGCTGATGCATCTGGTGATGACGGATGAGCGGCTGTATCGCGACGACCATGTCGTAAGCGAGGCGGCTGTCGCGCGCGCACACGGGCACGACCCGGTCAATGGCGATGACGCAGCCGGCTCGCGCTACTTCGTCAAGCAGGACGTGCTACAGCGCTTCGAGGCGCGGGATACCGCGCAGCTTGGTCGCCCGCCGTCGATGCTCGGCCCGGAGCAGACGCAATGGTGGAAGGCCACGATGAAGGGTTCGCCTGCGACCTGGAAGGTATGGGGCAACGAGGTGATGTTGAACCGTCTGTGGGCCGTGATGCCAGGCGCGCCGCAAACGCCGGCAGCACGCCTCGTGGTCGATTGCGACGCATGGGACGGCTATCCGGCGCACAAGCACGATCTCCTCTCATACGTGAACGAGCAGGGAATCCGCAACGTCGTCGCGATCAGCGGCGACTTGCATGCGTTTCAGTGCGGCGTCGTGCGGGACGACCCCGATCCTGCAAAAGGGACGCCCGTGGCCGTCGATTTCGTCTGCGCAGGCATCAGCAGCGCGTCCTTCTATTCGTACCTGAAGGCCGCATGGAGCGGCACGCCGCTCGCGTCGCTGGCCGCCACGCCGGCCAGACTCGACGCCTTCCTGATGGCGAACAATCCCGATCTGTGCCACGCGGACCACGACGCGCAGGGTTACGCGTCAGCCACGGTCACGCCGGAGCAATTTTCCGTGGTGTTCAACAAAGTGAGGCCGTTGAACCCGGACGGCACCGCACCCGCGAATGCGCTGCTCGATCGCACGCGGCTGACCGTGCCCAGGGATTCGGTCGAGGTACGCGTCGAGCGTTTCTAGCTTCGCGCTTCAGCGATGGCGGATGCTCGCGCAGCGCATCGAAGCCGTTCGAACGGGTTGAGGGTTCTGGCCGATTCGAGACTCGGAGATCGTCGAGTCAGGGTTGGATTTCGCGCCAACGCAGCAGCTTTTGCTCGAACGAAAGCGAAGCATTGGCCGGGCTCGAAGACGGCAGAACGAGCGTTTCGTAACCGGCGGCGCCGATCACTTCAGCGAACCGCCCGGCCGTCTTCCCGTTGAAGCACACCTTCTTCAGCAACGGCGCATGCTCGCGCAACGACGCGAAGTCGTTCGGCTTCGCATTGCGGATCGCCGAATCGAGACTGCCTTCGCGATGACATGCGTCGAGCACATCCCAGATGCCGATGCCGTGCGCCAGCACGCGTTCGAGCCGCGCATCATACGCAAGCTCGTGCAGCCCCGGCTCGCCGAGCACCGCACCCAGCAACCGCCAGAACTGGTTGCGCGGATGCGCGTAGTACTGCGCGGCATCGAGCGATGCCTCGCCGGGAAAGCTCCCGAGGATCATCGTATGCGTATGCGGCGCGACGACCGGCGGAAAGCCTTGCAACATCATCCTTCTCCGTGCGGTCCGGCCGACCGCGGCCCGTCGCCGTGCGCGGCGAGATGGCGCCACAGCGCCGGCAGCATGCATTCGGTGACCATCAGCGGCTCGCCGTGCCGCTGAAACACCGAGCGCCGCGCGGCGAACGCGTGCGGCGCCCGCGCGCCCTGCAACGCATGGCTCGCAAGCGCATACAGCGGATGGCCCGCGATCACGCGCCGGCTGACGAGCGCGGAGCGCTCGACCTGCGGATCGCTGTACAGCAGCTCGGCGAGCGGCCGCGTGCGCAGCCGCCGCATCGCCTGCCACACGCCCTTGCTGGCCGCGAGCGGCGCGATGCTGTGCGCGGCGACGTACGGCGTGCCGTCGACCGACAGGATCACCTCGCGCACCCACATCGGCGCGCGCGGCGCAGTGCCGAGCGCGGCCGGCTCGTCGAACCACGGACCGTCGACGGCCTCGCGCGTCACGCGCACGGTCACGCTGCCGAGCCGTGCGAGATGCGCGGTCAGCGATCCGCCGCGCGTGAGCCAGTCGCGCTGGTCGAGCGAACAGCCGGGCCGCGGCGTTTCACGCCAGCCCGCCTGCGCGCCGTCGAAGCGCATCCGCGTGTTCACGCCGTGCGCGACAGCAGCAGCGCGTTGGTCCGCTTCACGAAGCTCGCCGGATCGTCGAGCATCCCGCCTTCGGCCAGCAATGCCTGGTCGAACAGCAGATGGCACCAGTCGCCGAATTCGGCGCTGTCGGCGTTCAGCTGCTTCACGAGCGCGTGCTCCGGGTTGATCTCGAGGATCGGCTGCATCGCCGGCGCGTTCTGGCCGGCGGCCTTCAGCATCCGCTGCAGGTAACCGCTCATGTCGTTGTCGTCCGCGACGAGGCACGACGGCGAATCGGTCAGGCGGAACGTCACGCGCACTTCCTTCACCTTGTCGCCGAGCGCTTCCTTCATCTTCTCGACGACCGGCTTGATCGCCTCGCCCGCCTGTTCCTGCGCCTTCTTCTCCTCGTCGTTCAGCTCGCCGAGGTCGAGATCGCCGCGGGCCACGCTCGCGAGCGGCTTGCCGTCGAATTCGTGCAGGAACGACAGCATCCATTCGTCGACGCGATCGGTCAGCAGCAGCACTTCGACGCCCTTCTTGCGGAACACTTCCAGATGCGGGCTGTTCTTCGCGGCCTGCCACGTATCGGCGGTCACGTAGTAGATCTTGCTCTGCTCCGGCTTCATCCGCGACACGTAGTCGGCGAGCGACACGTCCTGCGCGTCGGTGTCGCCGTGCGTCGACGCGAAGCGCAGCAGCTTCGCGATGCGCTCGCGGTTCGCATGATCCTCGCCGACGCCTTCCTTCAGCACCTGGCCGAACGCGCTCCAGAACGTCTTGTACTTCTCCTTGCCGGCATCGTCTTCCGCGTTCGCGAGTTCCTCGAGCATCGACAGCGCGCGCTTCGTCACGCCTTCGCGGATCGCCTTCACGTCGCGGCTTTCCTGCAGGATTTCACGCGACACGTTCAGCGGCAGGTCGGCCGAATCGACGACGCCCTTCACGAACCGCAGGTATTGCGGCAGCAGCTGCTCGGCGTCGTCCATGATGAACACGCGCTTCACGTACAGCTTCAGGCCGCCGCGGTAGTCGCGGTTCCACAGGTCGAACGGCGCGCGCGCCGGCACGAACAGCAGCTGCGTGTATTCGCTCCGGCCTTCGACGCGGTTGTGGGTCCACGTGAGCGGATCCTGGTGGTCGTGCGCGATGTGCTGGTAGAACTGCGTGTACTGCTCGTCGGTGATGTCGCCCTTCGAACGCGTCCACAGCGCGCTCGCCTGGTTGACGGTCTCGTCCTCGTCCTTCAGGACCATCTCGCCCTTTTCCTGATCCCACTCTTCCTTGCGCATCAGGATCGGCAGCGCGATGTGATCGGAATACTTCTGGATGATCGACTTCAGGCGGTGCGACGACAGCAGTTCGTCCTCGCCTTCGCGCAGGTGCAGCGTGATCGTCGTGCCGCGCTGCGCGCGCTCGATCGCGTCGATCGTGAAATCGCCCTCGCCCGCGCTTTCCCAGCGCACGGCCTCGTTCGCCGGCAGGCCGGCGCGGCGCGTCTCGACGGTGATCTTGTCCGCGACGATGAAGCCCGAGTAGAAGCCGACGCCGAACTGGCCGATCAGCGCCGCGTCCTTCTGCTGGTCGCCGGACAGCTTCGTGAAGAATTCCTTGGTGCCCGAACGCGCGATCGTGCCGAGGTTCGCGATCGCCTCGTCGCGGCTCATGCCGATGCCGTTGTCCTCGATCGTGATCGTGCGCGCGGCCTTGTCGAAGCCGATGCGGATGCGCAGGTTCGGATCGTTCTCGTACAGCGCGTTGTCCGCGAGCGCTTCGAAACGCAGCTTGTCGGCCGCGTCGGACGCGTTCGACACCAGTTCGCGCAGGAAGATTTCCTTGTTGCTGTAGAGCGAATGAATCATCAGGTGGAGGAGTTGCTTGACCTCTGCCTGAAAGCTCATCGTTTCGTGTGCCATGGATGCTGTTTCCTCTTACTTGAACTTGAAGGGTGTGGCGCAGGCGGCCGGCGCGCGATGCCGGCGCCCGTCAAGGACAACCGCCTGGCGCAAGCGGTTTGCGCCGGCATATGGGGACGGGCGGCGCGATTTCAAGGGGCGGCCGCGCCGCCCGCCGTCACGACGCGCGCCGCGCCGCCGACTCGATATAGCGCGCGAGAAAGCCCGGCAGCGCCGGATCGCCGCAGTTCGCGACGTTGAAGCGCGTCCACGTCGACGACGACTGCTGCGGCGAGAACAGGCTTCCCGGCGTGAGCAAGAACCCTTCCTCGTGCGCGGCGGCCGCGAGCGCGTCGGAATCGACGCCCGTGTCGGCCCACAGGAACATCCCGGCCGCCGGCATCGTGAAGAGCCGCAGCCCGGTGCGCTCGAGCATCCGCGCGGTCTTGTCGCGCACGCCGTCGAGCCGCGCGCGCAGCCGCTCGACGTGGCGCCGGTAATGGCCTTCGGTGAGGATCTTGTAAAGCACGCGCTCGTTGAGCTCCGGCGTCGTCATCCCGACCAGCATTTTCTGGTCGGTGATCGCCTTCGCGATCTCCGGCGCGCACGCGACATAGCCGACCCGCAGGTTCGCCGCGAGCGTCTTCGAATAGCTGCCGAGGTAGATCACGCGCTTCAGCTGGTCGAGGCTCGCGAGGCGCGTGGCCGGATAGCTCGGCGGGCACAGGTCGCCGTACACGTCGTCCTCGACCACGAGGAAGTCGTACGCCTCCGCGAGCTTCAGGATCCGGAACGCCTGCGCGGCCGACAGCGACGTGCCGGTCGGGTTCTGCAGCACCGAATTGATCACCAGCATCTTCGGCCGCCACATCTGCACGAGCGTTTCCAGCGCGTCGAGGTCGGGGCCGTCCGGCGTGTACGGCATCCCGACGAGTTGCGCGCCCTGCGACGCGAAGCGGCCGAACATCTGGAACCACGCGGGATCGCCGACGATCACCGCGTCGCCCGGCCGCACGTAGATCCGCGAGATCAGGTCGATCGCCTGCGTGATCCCCGACACCAGCACGAGCTGCTCGGGCTTCGCGCCGATCTCGACTTCCGCGAGCCGCGTCTGCAGTTGCTGGCGCAGCGGCAGGAAGCCCTGCGCGGTGCCGAAACCGAGCATCTGCGCGCCGGACTGGCGCCCGAGCGCGCGCAGCGCGCCGGTGATCAGCTCGCCGTCGAGCCAGCGGCCCGGCAGGTAGCCGAGACCCGGCCCCTTTTCCGGGCTCGCGGTATGCAGCATGTTGCGCAACAGCCAGACGACGTCGATCGTGTTGTGCACCGGCGCGGCCTCGGCCACGCGCGCGACGCTGTCGGCCGGTTGCGGGCCGGCGGCCGTGCGCTCGCGCACGTAGAAGCCCGAGCCGCGCCGGGAGTCGAGATACCCCTGCGCGACGAGCCGCTCGTACGCCTCGACGACGGTGAAGCGCGACACGCTCTTGTCGAGCGCGAGCTTGCGGATCGACGGCATCCGCATGCCGGGCCGGAACACGCGTTCGTCGATCCGGCGCCGCGCCCACTGGACGAGCTGGTCGACGAGCGTGAGCGTGGCCGTATCGTGCGGCACGGGAATCTGCGCGAGTGGGACGGTGGACATGGTCGACATGGGCGGCGGCTCCAACTGTACCGAAGGCTATCGCGCCGATTGTACCGTTACTGTGCCGGTCGCGACGATTACAGTTGACCGCAATGGCGATCGTGCGGCCGCCGTTCCGGCCTTGCCGCACGCGGCGCCGGCCCGTCCGGCCCGGGTTCGCGGTCCCGCCGCCGGCCGGCCGCGCAGCCGCCCCGTGCACCGCCCGCCACCATGACACTTTTGCTTCCCGACCGACGCTCATGCCAGCCCGCTCCCTGTCCCTCGACCATCTCGTGATCGCAGCCCGCACGCTCGACGAAGGCGTGCGCCATGTCGCCGACGCGCTCGGCATCGAACCGGCCGGCGGCGGCCGCCATCCGCTGATGCGCACCCACAACGCGCTGTTCGGCGCGTGGGGCGGGCTGTATCTCGAGGTGATCGCGATCGATCCCGACGCGCCGGCCGCGAACGACGCCGCGACGCCGCCGCGCGCGCGGCTGTTCGGCCTCGACGACCCGGCGATCCGCGCGCGGCTCGCCGACGGCCCGTTCCTCGCGCACTGGGTCGCCCGCGTCGACCGCCCGCGCGACCTCGCGCTGTGGCAGCGCCAGTACCCGGCACGCATCGCGCCGGTCGTCGCGATGCGGCGTGGCGACCTGAGCTGGGGCCTGACGGTGCCCGACGACGGCGCGTTCCCCGCATGGCAAGGCGCCGGCGACGGCCTCGTGCCGTCGCTGATCCAGTGGGACAGCCCGCGCCATCCGGCCGAATCGCTGCCGGACAACGGCATCGCGCTGAAAGCGCTCGAGGGCACCCACCCGCGAGCGGACGCGATCCGCGAGCAACTCGACTGGCTCGGCGCCGGCCATCTGCTCGACGTCGAAGCCGGCGACGGCCCGCCCGCGCTCGTCGCCGAATTCGACACGCCGCAAGGCGCCCGCACGCTGCGCTGAACGCACTCCCCGTCGATTACCCGAACCGCAATACGGAGACACCCAATACATGAACTCGCGCGAAACCCGCGGCATGCTGCTCGGCCTCATCGGCGTGATGATCTTCAGCCTGACGCTGCCGATGACGCGTATCGTCGTCTCCGAACTCAACCCGCTGCTCAACGGCCTCGGCCGCGCGCTCGCGGCGGCGGTGCCGGCCGGCCTGCTGCTGTGGTGGCGCCGCGAACGCCTGCCGACGCGCGCGCAGCTGAAAAGCCTCGCGGTCGTGTCGGCCGGCGTGATCATCGCGTACCCGGTGTTCTCGGCCTGGGCGATGAAGACCGTGCCGGCGTCGCACGGCGCGGTCGTCAACGGGCTGCAGCCGCTGTTCGTCGCGCTGTACGCGGCGTGGCTGTCGCACGAGCGGCCGTCGAAGGCGTTCTGGGCCAGCGCGCTGGCCGGCAGCGCGCTCGTGATCGCGTTCGCGCTGCGCGACGGCGGCGGCACCGTGCAGGCCGGCGACGCGCTGATGCTCGTCGCGGTCGGCATCGGCGCGCTCGGCTATGCGGAAGGTGCGCGCCTCGCACGCCAGATCGGCGGCTGGCAGGTGATCTGCTGGGCGCTCGTCGTGTCCGCGCCGTTCCTCGTGCTGCCGGTCGGCTGGCTCGCCTGGGCGCAGCACGTCGCGCATCCGGCCCCGCTCGCGCTGCGCACGTGGCTCGCGTTCGGCTACGTGACCCTCTTTTCGCAATTCATCGGTTTTTTCGCGTGGTATGCGGGGCTCGCGATGGGCGGCATCGCGCGTGTCGGCCAGGTGCAGCTGCTGCAGATCTTCTTCACGATCGCCTTTTCCGCGCTGCTGTTCGGCGAAACGGTGACGCCGTCGACGTGGCTGTTCGCGGCCGCCGTGATCGCGACCGTGATGCTCGGCCGGCGCTCGGCGGTGGCCACGGCCCCGCGTCCCGCTCGCGCCGGCTGATGAGGTGCGCCATAATGTCCGTTTTGCCTGAACGGTTTTGCCCACACGGCCGCGACGGCCCGATCGCGCTCCCGCACGCCCACCCGGCTGCGACGACGCAATCGGCCTGACCGACCTTTCTTGACTGACCACGATATCCGAACGAGGAGACTATGAATCCGAGCGACCTGCATCCGCCGCACTGGCAGCTTTCCGAACGCGCCCGCAAGCTGACGAGCTCTGCGATCCGCGAGATCCTGAAGGTCACGGAACGCCCCGAGGTCATCTCGTTCGCAGGCGGCCTGCCCGCTCCGGCGACGTTCCCGGCCGAACGCATGCGCGCCGCGGCCGACCGCGTGCTGCGCGATGCGCCGGCCGCCGCGCTCCAGTACAGCGCGACCGAAGGCTACCTGCCGCTGCGCGAATGGATCGCCGAGCGCTACAGCGTGCGCGTGTCGCAGGTGCTGATCACGACCGGCTCGCAGCAGGCGCTCGACCTGCTCGGCAAGGCGCTGATCGACCCGAACAGCCCGATCCTCGTCGAAACCCCGACCTACCTCGGCGCGCTGCAGTCGTTCTCGCTGTACGAGCCGCGCTACATGCAGGTGCCGACCGACGACCAGGGCCTGCTGCCCGAAGGCCTCACGCCCGAACTCACGCAAGGCGCGCGGCTGCTGTATGCGCAGCCGAACTTCCAGAACCCGACCGGCCGCCGCCTGCCCGTCGAGCGCCGCCGCGCGCTCGCCGCGTTCGCGCAGTCGAGCCCGTTCCCGGTGCTGGAAGACGATCCGTACGGCGCGCTGAACTACCAGGGCGAGCCGCTGCCGACGATGCTGTCGATGGCGCCGGACCACGTCGTGCACCTCGGCACGTTCTCGAAGGTGCTCGCGCCGGGCCTGCGGATCGGCTACATCATTGCGCCCGAGGAACTCCACTTCAAGCTCGTGCAGGCCAAGCAGGCCACCGACCTGCACACGCCGACGCTCACGCAGCGCATCGCGCACGAAGTGATCAAGGACGGCTTCCTCGACGAACACATCCCGACGATCCGCCAGCTGTACGGCGCGCAATGCGAAGCGATGCTCGCGTCGCTCGCGCGCCACATGCCGGAAGGCGTCACGTGGAACCGCCCGGACGGCGGCATGTTCATCTGGGTGAACCTGCCGGCGCAGATCGACAGCATGAAGCTGCTCGAGGCCGCGGTCGCGAACCATGTCGCCTTCGTGCCGGGCGCGCCGTTCTTCGCGAACGACCCGCAGCAGAACACGCTGCGCCTGTCGTTCGTGACGGTGCCGCCGGAGAAGATCGAGGAAGGCGTCGCGCGCCTCGGCAAGCTGCTGCGCGAACGTCTGTGAGCCCCTTTTTCCTGTCACGACTCTCTACGAGGAATCGAACGCATGGCTAACGTCTACGACAAACTGAAGTCGCTCGGCATCGAGCTCCCGACCGCCGGCGCACCGGCCGCCGCCTACGTGATGAGCGCGCAGAGCGGCTCCACCGTGTACCTGTCGGGCCACATCGCGAAGAAGGACGGCAAGGTCTGGGCCGGCAAGCTCGGCGCCGACCTGCAGACGGAAGACGGCAAGGCCGCCGCGCGGGCGATCGCGATCGACCTGCTCGCGACGCTGCACGCGCACACCGGCGACCTGAACAAGGTCACGCGCATCGTGAAGCTGATGAGCCTCGTGAACTCGACGCTCGACTTCACCGAGCAGCACATCGTCACGAACGGTGCGTCGGAACTGATCGCGGAAGTGTTCGGCGACGCGGGCAAGCACGCGCGTTCGGCGTTCGGCGTCGCGCAGATTCCGCTCGGCGCATGCGTCGAGATCGAACTGATCGCCGAAGTCGCGTAACCGCGCAATGACCGGCCGCCGCGTCCGTTTCAAGCAGGTCGACGTATTCACGTCGGTACCGTTCAAGGGCAACCCGCTCGCAGTGGTGTTCGACGCCGATGCACTCGGCGACGACGACATGCTCGCGATCGCCCGCTGGACGAACCTGTCGGAAACGACGTTCGTGTGCACGCCGACCGATCCGGACGCCGACTACCGCGTCCGGATCTTCACGCCGGGCGGCGAACTGCCGTTCGCCGGCCACCCGACGCTCGGCACCGCGCATGCGTTCGTCGAAAGCGGCGCGCGGCCGCGCACGGCGGGCCGGCTGATCCAGCAGTGCGGGGTCGGCCGGGTCGAACTGCGCGAACAGGCCGATGGCTGGGCATTTGCCGCGCCGCCGGCCCGCTTCACGCCGCTCGACCGTTCGGACTACCCGGCATTGGCGGCCGCGCTGCGCAGCGACGCGATCGATCGCGACGCCGAACCGTGCGCGGTCGACAACGGCGCACCGTGGCTCGTCGTGCGGCTCACGTCGGCGCAGGCCTGCATCGGCCTCGCGCCCGATCCGGCCGCACTCGAGGCGCTCACGCACCGCTACGGCGCGCACGGCGTCGCGGTGTATGCGCCCCACCCCGCCGGCGGCCCCGCAACGTTCGAAATCCGCTGCCTGATGACGGGCGGCGGTTTCGGCACCGGCGAGGATCCCGTCACCGGCAGCGCCAACGCCGCGCTCGCCGAACTGCTGAGCCGCCAGCAGCGGCGCCCCGGCCCGTCGTACACGGCGCGCCAGGGCACGGCGATCGGCCGCGACGGCCGCATTGCCGTGCGCTACGACGACGACGGCACGATCTGGATCGGCGGCCACGTCGTGACGGTCGTGGACGGCACGTTCCAGGTACCGGCCTGACGTCAGCGTTGCGCGGGTGCGCCGGCTGAGCCGCCGCCCTGCGATTCCCCCGGCTATCGCAAAAACGTTCCAGCCAGTAATATCGGGCCTAATCCGTCGCTTCGGCGGGTCTGTCCTTGGTTGCGCATCCCGCGAACGAACAGACGCCGGTGCGGCCCCAACCATAGCCGACCATCCCGACGGGGGATGGCGCACGCGAGCAGGACCCGCCCTCTTCGATGAGCTCCGCCCGGTCAAACCACACGCCGCCGAACCGGCCGCTGCGCGCGCCGCGCAAGTCGCGCCGGCGCGCGCTGTTCGCGATCCCGCTGCTTGGGATGCTGGCGCTTGCGCTGCTGTGGGCGGTGATCATCGCGCGGCTGTCGGTCGAAAAGGACAGCGCGTACAAGGAGGCGGCGGCGTCCGCGGCGATCCTGTCGTCGGCGCTCGAGCAGCACACGGTCAAGGCGATCCACCAGGTCGACCAGATCACCCGCTTCGTCAAGTTCGAATTCGAGAAGTCGCCCGCGCACTTCAACCTCGCGAGCGCGGTCGAAAAAGGCGTCGTGCCGAGCGACACGCTGATCCAGGTGTCGCTCGTCAACGCGAAGGGCATCCTGTTCGCGAACACGGCCGAGCTCCATCCGCAGCCGATCAACCTGTCCGACCGCGAGCACTTCAAGGTGCACCTCGCGCACAACGACGACCGCCTGTACATCAGCAAGCCCGTGCTCGGCCGCGTGTCGAGCCACTGGACGCTGCAGATGACGCGGCGCCTGAACAATCCCGACGGCAGCTTCGCGGGCATCGTCGTCGTGTCGGAAGACCCGAGCTACTTCACGAACGACTTCTACAACAACGCGGCGATCGGCAAGGAAGGCGTGATCGCCGTGGTGTCCGACACGGGCGCCGTGCTCGCACGGCGCACGGGCTCCGTCAGCAACGCACCGGGCGCATTCTCCGCGTCGGGCGTCTACCCGATCGCCGAGCGCGTGACGGGCACGATCATCGATCCGATCGACGGCGTCACGCGGATCGTGTCGTACCGCCATCTCGACGGCTACCCGCTCGCGGTGATGGTCGGCCTGTCGCAGTCCGAGGAGTTCGCGGACTACTACCACACGCGCAACGTCTACCTGCTGATGACGAGCTTCATCACGCTCGCGATGCTCGCGTTCTTCGGCGTCGCGACGGGGCTGATCGGCAAGCTGCTCGGCCGCGAGCGCGAGATGACGCAGCTCGCCGAATACGACTTGCTGACCGGCCTCGCGAACCGCTACGCGACGCTGCGCGGCCTGCGCAACGACGTGTCGATGCCGGCCAGCCTGTCGCGGCTCGGCCTGCTGTTCATCGACCTCGACAACTTCAAGACCGTCAACGACACGCTCGGCCACAACGCCGGCGACATCGTGCTGCAGATGACCGCGTCGCGCCTGTCGGATGCCGTCGGCGACGAAGGGTCGCTCGCGCGGATCGGCGGCGACGAGTTCGTCGTCGTGATGAAGGGCGACGACGTCGAACGGCGCGCGGTGCGGCTCGCGGAAGCGATCATCCGGATGTTCGGCGAGCCGTTCGACGTGCGCGGCAGTTCGTTCGTGCTGCATGCGAGCATCGGCATCGCGCTGCACACCGTCGCGAACGAAAGCGAGATCGACCTGCTGAAGAAGGCCGACCTCGCGATGTACAGCGCGAAGGATGCCGGCAAGAACTGCTACCAGTTCTACGCGCCGCATCTGTCGCACCGCGCCGATCACCTGATGCGCTGGGAACAGCAGTTGCGCGTCGCGCTCGCCGAAGGGCAGCTGTTCCTCGCGTACCAGCCGAAGATCGATCTCACGCACCGCACGATCACCGGCTTCGAGGCGCTCGCGCGCTGGGACCATCCGGAACACGGGATCATCTCCGCGAACGAATTCATTTCGATCGCCGAATCGACGGGCCTGATCGTGCCGATCGGCGACTTCGTGATCCGCACCGCGTGCGAGCAGATCGCACGCTGGCGCGACGAAGGCCACGACACGCTGACGCTCGCGGTCAACATCTCGCCGGTGCAGTTCTGGCGCGGCGACCTGATCGAGACGATTTCGCAGGCGCTGCAGGACACCGGCATCGACGCGAACCGGCTCGAGATCGAGATCACCGAGACCGCGATGATGGAGTATCCGGAACTCGTGTCCGAGAAGATCGTCGCGCTGAAGAAGCTCGGCATCCGGATCGCGCTCGACGATTTCGGCACCGGCTACTCGTCGCTGTCGTACCTGCACCGCTTCTCCGTCGATACGCTGAAGGTCGACCGCTCGTTCGTGCAGGCGATCCCGAACGATCGCAGCGTATGCGTGATGGTGTCGTCGATCGTGCATCTGGCCCGCTCGCTCGGGCTCACGGTCGTCGTCGAAGGCACCGAAACCGAGGAGCAGATCGCGTGGCTGTCCGCGCTCGGCGAGATCGAGGCGCAGGGCTTCCTGTTCTCGCGCCCCGTGCCGGCCGACGCGATCCCCGCGCTGATTGCGCGCTTCGGCGTGCGCGGCGACCGGCCGAACGTCCTCCCCCACCGCGCGACCGGCAGCACCGGCGACTGAGCTCGCGCCACGCGCTCGCGGTGGTGCCCGGCACTCCGATTGTTTCGGTATCCGTTCCGATCGTCCGGTTCATTAACTAGCGTTTTCGCGCATGGCAGTGTCACGATGCGCGGCGGACAATCGGGAGGACCATCGTGCCGGCGGGCCGCCGTCACGTTCCTTTGCGCGCGACCGGGCCTTGCGCCGACAGCACAATCATGACAACCGTCGAAGTCGAAGCGGCCGAACGTGTCGAACAGACACAGGCCTCCCTGTGGGCGTTATTCAAGGCCGTCGCCGGCATTTCCGCGATGTCGTGGGGCGGGCTGTCGATGATGGCGCAGCTCGAACGCCACTACGTCGACCGGTTGCAGCGCATCGAGCCGCCCGTATTCGCCGATTTCGTCGCGCTCGCGTGGCTCGTGCCCGGCCCCGTCGGCTGCAACGTCGCGGTGCAGCTCGGCCAGACGCTGCACGGCCGCAGCGGCGCGTGGGTCGCCGGCATCGCGAGCGTGCTGCCGTTCTTCGTGCTGATGACGCTGTTCGCGATCTTCTATCGCACGCCGATCGTGCGCTCGCTCGCGGCGCCGATGCTGATCAATCACTTCGGGATGGTGCTCGCCGCGCTGATCGGCGTCACGTGGATCAAGCAGCTGCGCACGCTGGCACGCACGCGGCTCGAACAGGCGATCGCCGCGCTGTCGACGATTCTGCTCGCTTTCGCACATAGTCCGGCCGCTTTCGTGGGCATTCTCTTCGCCGCGTTTGCAGCGGGCTGGCTCACCGGGCCGCCGCAATACGACGCGGTCGACTTCAGGCTGGCGAAGCGCGACCGCAGGCTGCTCGTGCTGCTGGCGATCCTCGTCGCGCTGTTCGCGCTGCCGCTGCCCGGCGACTACCAGATGACGCTGCTGTGGCCGCGGCTTGCCGGCGCCGGCATGACGCTGTTCGGCGGCGGGTTCTCCGCGCTGCCCGTGCTCAAGGCGCTGTTCGTGTCGCCGGCCACCGGCATCTCCGATCACGACTTCACGCTCGCGTTCGCGCTGTCGCCGGTGTCGCCCGGCCCGCTGCTGAACGTCGTACCGTTTCTCGGCTACCTGACCGACGGCTGGATCGGCGCGCTGCTCGCGACCGCCGCGCTGTTCATTCCGTCGGGCTGCCTCGTCGTGTTCGCGCAGAACCACCTGTTCCGGCTCAAGCGCCATTCGCGCTTCGAGCACGGGATGCGCCTGCTGCGCGCGGCGACGACCGGCTTTCTCGTCGTCGCCGTCGTGAAGATCCTGCATCGCGAACCGGGCGAGCCGGTCTACTGGCTCACGGGCGCGTTCGCGACGCTGTGCTTCGCGCGCTTCAAGCTGCCCGTGTATGCGGTGTACGGCGCGGTCGCGATCGCTTGCGGCGCGTGGCTGTGGGCCGTGGCGCGCTGACGGCCGGCCGCAGGCGCGGAACATCGTTGCGACTGTCGTCGCGGCCACCGCGGCGGCCGCATGCCGCTCAACCTGCCTGCACCGCGACGCGGCGCGCGAGCCAGCGCGCACGCAGCGCGTCGTACGCGAGGTTGAAGCAGAACGTGTAAGGCAGGAAGAACAGCACGATGCCGAGGTCGAGCAGCAGTGCCTCGACGAGGCTCACGTTCAGCCACCACGCGGCGAGCGGCACCACCATCGCGACGAGGCCGAGCTCGAACATGACTGCGTGCACGATCCGCATGCCGAGCGTGCGCGCGCGGCCCGCGCGCCGTTCGAAGCGGTCGAACAGCGTGTTGAACGTCATGTTCCAGGCCATTGCGATCAGCGACACCATCACCGTCAGCACGCCGACGTGCGACACCGGCATGTCGAGCAGCCATGCGCCGATCGGCGCGCACAGCGCGATCGCGACCAGCTCGAACGTCAGCGCGTGGACGAGACGTTCCATCACCGTTTTGTTCGTCTGTTTCATCGTTCCCTCCGATTCGTTTGCGGTTTGCCATGACTCATGTCGACCATTTTGATCGGCCAAACCATACGAATCCAGTTTGATATCATCGGTTTTACCGATATAACGTCCACGAGGTCCGCTGCATGCGCCATGCCCCCGAAGCGCTGCTCGCCTTCGCCGAAGCCGCGCTGCTCGGCTCGTTCACGGCCGCCGCGCGCAAGCTCGGCAAGCGCCAGTCGACGGTGTCCGAGGCGATCGCGAATCTCGAGATCGATCTCGGCGTGCAGTTGTTCGACCGCTCGACGCGCGCGCCGACGCTCACCGATGCCGGGCGCGCGCTGCTGCCGCAGGTGCAGCGCGCGCTGGAGGCCGGCGCCGCGATCGATCGCATTGCCGCGCGGCTCGCACGGGGCGAGGAAGCGCGCCTCACGCTCGTCGTGTCCGATACGTATCAGTCGAAGCGTTACGAGGAAACGTTGATGGCGCTGGAGCAGCGCTTTCCGGCGCTCGAACTCGAATGCCAGATCGCCGAGCACGAGGACGTGCTCGACCTGATCCAGCAGGGTCGCGCGCAGCTCGGGCTGATGGCCGCGCGCGCGGCCTACCCGCCCGATATCGGCGCGGCGACGGTCGCGGAGGAATCGGAGATCGGCCTGTTCGTCGGGCGCACGCACGCGCTGGCGGAATACGGCGACGCCGAAGTTCCGCATGCGGCGCTGCGCGACGCGCGCGAGTTGCGGCTGAACACGTACGTAAAACCGGAAGCTCGCGGCGCCGACGACCGCAGGATCGTCGTCGGTACGCAGCGCTGGCTCGCGCCGAGCTATCTGATGCTGCTGGAAATGGCGGTGCTGGGGTTCGGCTGGGCCGAGCTGCCGCGCTGGATGGTCGAGCACTTCGCGCGCGACCGCCTGTGCGAGCTGCGCTCGCGCGGCTGGCCGCGGCGCGTGCGCGTCGATGCGGTGTGGTCGCGCAACCGGCCACTCGGTCCGGCCGGCGCGTGGCTGCTCGACGCGATGCTGGCCGCATAGCGGCGCGCGCGGCACCGGATCGGCGTCGGGCGCCGAACGGCGCCGCGCCGTCAAAGAGAAACGGCGATCAGAAGCCGCGCGACAGCACGGCCGCACCGATCGTCACGACGCCTAGCACGAGATTGACGACGACCAGCAGCCGCACCGTGTTCACCGCGCGCGCGCCGTCCGGCCAGTTCTGCGCCTGCACCGCGCGGCGAATGCGCGGGAACAGCGCGAAGCGGATGTGGCCGAAGATCAGCATCATCACGACGCCAAGCCCCGCCATCGCATGCAGCGACCACGTTGCGTGCGCGCCGCCGAATGCGGTCAGCAGGAACCCGCCGGACAGCAGGATCACGATCACGGACCCCGACACCCAGTTGAAGAAGCGGCCGAACACGCCCTCGATCAGCGGCAGCCGAAGCTGCGGCGTCAGGTCCGACAGCGCCGGACGCAGACAGAAGTTCGCGAAGACCATCCCGCCCACCCACACGGCGACGGCCAGCAGATGAAGAAACAGCGCGACGGCAACAGCGTGGGACATGGCGGCAATCCTGTTATGGGTTGAATGCAACGATCAGCCGCGTCATGCGCGGTCTCAAGCGACGTTCGACCGGCCCGCCGCCGCTCGGTTCAGGCGCCCGGCGGCATTTCACAATATTTTGCAAGTTCCGCACGACCGCACCACCCTCGCTTACGCGAATACGCCGCGCAAAAAGACGAAGGCCGCACGCCCGCCGAAGCGGAGGTGCGGCCTTCGATGCCGGCCGACGCGGCGAAGCGGCGGCCGGATGCGGCGTCAGCCGAGCAGCGGACGCAGCTCGTTGACGGCCTTCAGCTTCGTGTCCGGCGCGCGGCCCTTGCGTGCACGCTTGCCGATGTGCGGCGCGAGCCCCGCGTACGACAGCGTTTCGTCCTGCACCTTGCCGCCGCGACCCGTGCCGATCAGCACGAGGCCGGCCGGGTCGATCGCGAGCGCCTGCACGAGCGTTTCCTTGTCGTCGAGCGCCATCAGGATCACGCCGCGGCCGCCGCCGGACAGCGTCTTCATCTCGTCCATCCCGAACACCAGCAGACGGCCGCCGCTCGACAGACACGCAACCTGCGTCGCGTTCGGCAGCACCGGCATCGGTGCGAGCGGCACCGCGCCCGCATCGATCGTCATGAACGACTTGCCGGCCTTCACGCGGCTCACCATGTCGCCGACCTTCGCGAGGAAGCCGAAACCGTTGCTCGACGCGAGCAGCAGTTGCTGATCGGCCGGCGCCGCGTAGTAATGCATCAGGTGCGAGCCCGATTCGAGCTCGATCAGCGACGTGACCGGCACGCCGTCGCCGCGGCCGCCCGGCAGCACCGACACGTCGACCGAATACACGCGCCCGCTGCTGCCCCACGCGATCAGGCGATCGGGCGTGCGGCACTGGAACGCCGCGTACAGATGGTCGCCGGCCTTGAACGTGAAGCCGGCCGGGTCGAGCCCGTGGCCCTTCAGCGCACGCACCCAGCCCTTCTGCGACACGACGACCGTGACCGGCTCGTCGACGACCTTCGCCTCGAACGTCGCGCGCTTTTCCTGCTGGATCAGCGTGCGGCGATCGTCGCCGTACTGCTTCGCGTCGGCTTCGATCTCCTTGATCATCAGCCGCTTCATCGCGCTTTCGTTCGCGAGCAGTTCCTCGAGCTTCGCCTTCTCGTCGCGCAGCGCCTCCAGTTCCTTCTCGATCTTGATCTTCTCGAGCCGCGCGAGCTGGCGCAGGCGGATTTCGAGGATGTCTTCGGCCTGGCGGTCGGTGAGGCCGAATGCGCTCATCAGCGCGGCCTTCGGCTCGTCCGACTCGCGGATGATGCGGATCACCTCGTCGATGTTCAGGAAGACGATCATCCGCCCTTCGAGGATGTGGATGCGGTCGTCGACCTTCGCGAGACGATGGCGGCAGCGGCGCGTCATCGTCAGCTGGCGGTACTTCACCCATTCGTCGAGGATCGTCAGCAGGCCCTTCTGGCCCGGCCGGCCGTCGGCGCCGATCATCACGAGGTTCAGCGTCGCGTTCGATTCGAGGCTCGTGTACGCGAGCAGCGTGTTCACGAATTCCGTCTGGTCGATCGTGCGCGACTTCGGCTCGAACACGAGGCGCACCGCCGCTTCCTTGCCCGACTCGTCGCGCACCGCGTCGAGCAGGTCGAGCATCGCCTTCTTCGTGTTCAGCTGTTCGGGCGTCAGCGTCTTCTTGCCGAGCTTGAGCTTCGGGTTGGTCAGCTCCTCGATTTCCTCGAGCACCTTCTGGCCCGACGTGTTCGGCGGCAGCTCGGTGACGACGAGCTGCCACTGGCCGCGCGCGAGATCCTCGATCTTCCAGCGCGCGCGCACCTTCAGGCTGCCGCGGCCGCTTTCGTAGGCCGCCGCGATTTCCGTATCGCTCGAGATGATCTGGCCGCCGCCCGGGAAGTCCGGGCCCGGGATCAGGTTCATCAGCTCCGCGTGCGACAGCTTCGGATTGCGGATCAACGCGACCGCCGCCGCCGCGACTTCGCGCAGGTTGTGCGACGGGATTTCGGTGGCGAGGCCGACCGCAATGCCCGATGCGCCGTTCAGCAGCACGAACGGCATGCGGCTCGGCAGCGTCTTCGGTTCTTCGAACGAGCCGTCGTAGTTCGGCATGAAGTCGACCGTGCCCTGGTCGATCTCGTCGAGCAGCAGCTTCGAGATCGGTGTGAGCCGCGCTTCGGTGTACCGCATCGCCGCCGCGCCGTCGCCGTCGCGCGAGCCGAAGTTGCCCTGCCCGTCGATCAGCGGGTAGCGCAGCGAGAAGTCCTGCGCGAGACGCACGAGCGCGTCGTACGCCGACTGGTCGCCGTGCGGGTGGTATTTACCGAGCACGTCGCCGACCACGCGCGCCGACTTCACCGGCTTCGCGTCGGGGCCGAGGCCCATTTCGTTCATCGCGAACAGGATCCGGCGCTGCACCGGCTTCTGGCCGTCGCAGACGTCGGGCAGCGCGCGGCTCTTCACGACGCTGACCGCGTAGCTGAGGTACGCCTGTTCCGCGTAGTTGCCGAGCGTCAGCGCTTCGGCGTCCGGTGCGTCGGACCCGGCGAAGAGATCGGAAGTATTGTCGTCCATCTGTATTCCGTATTCGTAGGTGACATGAGGCCGGGCCGGGCGCGATGCCCGGCCGCGCGGATTCCCCGCTTAGATATCCGCTTCGACGTCGTTGCCCTTTTCTTCGAGCCAGCCGCGCCGCGCGGCTGCCTCGCCCTTGCCCATCAGCATCGTCATCCGCGCGACCGTCGCCTCGTAGTCGAGCTCGCCGAGCTTGACCGGCATCAGGCGGCGCGTGTCGGGGTTCATCGTCGTGTCCCACAACTGCTCCGCGCTCATTTCGCCGAGGCCCTTGAAGCGGCTGATGCTCCACTGCGTTTCGCGCACGCCGTCCTTGCGCAGCTTGTCGAGCGTCGCCTCGAGTTCGCCTTCGTCGAGTGCATAGAGCTTCTGCGCGGGCTTCTTGCCGCGCGCCGGCGCGTCGACGCGGAACAGCGGCGGGCGCGCGACGTACACGTGGCCGCGCTCGATCAGCTGCGGGAAATGCTTGAAGAACAGCGTCAGCAGCAGTACCTGGATGTGCGAGCCGTCGACGTCCGCGTCCGACAGGATGCAGATCTTGCCGTAGCGCAGGTTCGACAGGTCGACGGTGTCGTCGGGGCTGTGCGGATCGACGCCGATCGCGACCGAGATGTCGTGCACCTCGTTGTTCGCGAACAGACGATCGCGCTCGGTTTCCCACGTGTTCAGCACCTTGCCGCGCAGCGGCAGGATCGCCTGATATTCCTTGTCGCGGCCCATCTTCGCGGAGCCGCCCGCCGAGTCGCCCTCGACCAGGAACAGTTCGTTGCGCGCGATATCCTCGGTCTCGCAGTCGGTCAGCTTGCCGGGCAGCACCGCGACGCCCGAGCTCTTGCGCTTCTCGACCTTCTGGCCCGCGCGCGTGCGCGCCTGCGCCTGCTTGATCACCAGCTCGGCAAGCTTCTTGCCGTGCTCGACGTGCTGGTTCAGCCACAGTTCGAGCGCCGGACGCGAGAACGACGACACCAGCTTCACCGCGTCGCGGCTGTTCAGGCGTTCCTTGATCTGCCCCTGGAACTGCGGATCGAGCACCTTCGCGGACAGCACGAACGACACGCGCGCGAACACGTCTTCCGCGAGCAGCTTCACGCCCTTCGGCTGCAGGTTGTGCAGTTCGACGAAGCTCTTCACCGCCTGGTAGAGGCCGTCGCGCAGGCCCGATTCGTGCGTGCCGCCGGCCGGCGTCGGGATCAGGTTCACGTACGACTCGCGCACGAGCGAGCCTTCCTCGCTCCATGCGACGACCCACGACGCGCCCTCGCCTTCGGCGAAGGTCTCGTCGGTCGAACGCGCATCGGCGAAGCGCTCGCCTTCGAACAGCGGGATCAGCAGTTCGCTGCCGTTCATCTCGTCGAGCAGATAGCCGCGCAGGCCGTCGTCGTATTTCCACGTCTGGCGCTCGCCCGTCTTCTCGTTGACGAGCACCACCTCGACGCCGGGCAGCAGCACGGCCTTCGAGCGCAGCAGGCGCTGCAGTTCGCCGAGCGGCAGGTTCGGCGAATCGAAGTACTT
Source organism: Burkholderia sp. SR8 (assembly GCF_052851275.1). Taxonomy (NCBI): domain Bacteria; kingdom Pseudomonadati; phylum Pseudomonadota; class Betaproteobacteria; order Burkholderiales; family Burkholderiaceae; genus Burkholderia; species Burkholderia sp. SR8. The sequence continues at coordinate 161,640 of NZ_JAULUC010000008.1, read as the reverse complement.
CGGGTTCGGCCACACCTGCACGCGCGTGCCGGACTTCTTGTCGCCGCGGGCCGCGGATTGCGTGGCGAGCGGCTTCACGACGTCGCCGTCGGCGAAGCCCAGCTCGGCGATCTTGCCGTCGCGCCAGACCGTCACGTCCAGACGCGTCGCCAGTGCGTTCGTCACCGACACGCCGACGCCGTGCAGGCCGCCCGAGAACGTGTATGCGCCGCCGGCCGCCTTGTCGAACTTGCCGCCCGCGTGCAGGCGCGTGAACACGATCTCGACGACCGGCACGCCTTCCTCCGGGTGCATCCCGAACGGAATGCCGCGGCCGTCGTCCTCGACCGATACCGACTGGTCGGCATGCAGCGTGACCGTGATCTGCTTGCCGTAGCCGCCGAGCGCCTCGTCCGACGCGTTGTCGATGACTTCCTGAATGATGTGCAGCGGGTTTTCCGTACGGGTGTACATGCCGGGCCGCTGCTTGACCGGCTCGAGACCCTTGAGCACCTTGATCGATGCTTCGCTATAGGCCGCGCTGGGCTTCTTCGTTGACATAGGCGCTGAAGTTCGTCATTCATCGGGACGTTTTCCACATCTCGTGTGGATAACGTCGTGGACAAAACGTTGAGTTCCGTAAAAAAGCGAATCGAAACAACGGTGTGCTTGGACTGCTCCGAAAGCGGGCGCGCGGCGTGTGCAGCGCGGCCCGGGACGCGCGGTATTTTACTGGTTCCGCGTGGCGCGCCATCGCAAGATCGCCGAATCGATCAATCGTCGAGATTGTCGAGATCGCCGAACCGTGCCACGCGCCGGGCGGGCGGCCGCGCGGCGCGCCGGCGTGCCCGCCCGGCGCCGTGCGTCAGACCGGCTTGCGCTTCGCCTCGAGCGTCTCCCACCGCTCGAGTGCGGCGAGCAGTTCGTCGTCGATCGCCGCGAACCGCTCGGTCAGGCGCGTGCCTTCCTGCGGATCCTTCGCGAAGATCGAGCCGTCCTCGAGTTGCGCGTTGATCGTCTTCTGTTCTTCCTCGAGCGCGGCGATCTTCTCCGGCAGCGCATCGAGTTCGCGCTGCTCGTTGAACGACAGCTTCACCGTGCGCTGCGCATTGCGGCCGGCCGCGCTCTTCGCCGCGTCTTCCTTCACCGGCGCCGCTTCCTTCACCGCGCGCTTCGCCGCTTCCTGCTGCGCGAGCTGCTGCGAACGCTCGCTCTGGATCTGCCAGTCGGTGAAGCCGCCGACGTATTCGCGCCACTTGCCGTCGCCCTCGGCCGCGATCACCGACGTGACGACGTTGTCGAGGAATGCGCGGTCGTGGCTGACGAGCAGCACCGTGCCGTCGTAGTCGGCCAGCAGCTCTTCCAGCAGTTCGAGCGTCGGGATGTCAAGGTCGTTGGTCGGTTCGTCGAGCACCAGCACGTTGGCCGGACGCGCGAACAGGCGCGCGAGCAGCAGCCGGTTGCGCTCGCCGCCCGACAGCGACTTCACCGGCGAGCGCGCGCGTTCCGGCGCGAACAGGAAGTCGCCGAGATAGCTCATCACGTGCTTGCGCACGCCGCCGATTTCGACCCATTCGCTGCCGGGGCTGATCGTGTCGGCCAGGCTCTTTTCCTGGTCGAGCTGCGCGCGCATCTGGTCGAAATACGCGACCTGCAGGTTCGTGCCCGTGCGCACCGTGCCCGCGTCGGGCTTCAGCTCGCCGAGGATCAGCTTGAGCAGCGTGGTCTTGCCGGCGCCATTCGGACCGACGAAACCGATCTTGTCGCCGCGCATGACCGTCGTCGAGAACGTATCGACGACCGTGCGATCGCCGTAGCGCTTCGTCACGTCCGTCAGCTCCGCGACGATCTTGCCCGACTTCTCGCCCTGCGCGACGTCGAGCTTCACGTTGCCTTGCGAGTTGCGGCGCTCCGCGCGCTCGTTGCGCATCTGCACGAGCCGCGCGATGCGGCCGACGCTGCGCGTGCGGCGCGCCTCGACGCCCTTGCGGATCCACACTTCTTCCTGCGCGAGCAGCTTGTCGAACTTCTCGTTTTCCACGCGCTCGATTTCGAGCTGCTGCGCCTTGCGCGTCTGGTACGCGGAGAAATTGCCCGGATACGACAGCAGCCGGCCGCGATCGAGCTCGACGATGCGCGTCGCGACGCGGTCGAGGAACGCCCGATCGTGGGTGATGAACAGCAGGCCCGCGCGCTGCGCGACGAGCAGTTCTTCCAGCCAGCGGATGCCGTCGAAGTCGAGGTGGTTGGTCGGCTCGTCGAGCAGCAGCACGTCGGGCTGCAGCACCAGCGCGCGCGCCAGCGCGACGCGCTTCTGCATCCCGCCCGACAGCGCGTCGACCTGCGCGTCGCCGTCCGTCAGGCCGATCTGCGCGAGCGTCATCGACACGCGCGTGCGCCAGTTCCACGCGTCGTGCGCGTCGAGCGTGGACTGCAGCGCGTTCATCCGCGCGAGCAGCGCGTCGTGCTCGGCGCCTTCCGGCGTTTCCGCGAGGCGGTGCGCGATCGAATCGTATTCTTCGAGCACGTCGCGCGTGTGCGCGAGCCCCGATGCCACCGCGTCGAACACCGTCGCGCCGGGTTCGAACTCGGGCTCCTGCGGCACGTAGACGGTCACGAGCTCCTGCTGGCGCGTGATCAGCCCGTCATCCGGCTTCGCGAGCCCGGCGACGATCTTCAGCAGCGACGACTTGCCCGCACCGTTGCGGCCGATCAGACCGACGCGCTCGCCGGCCTCCAGCGAGAAGTCCGCGTGATCGAGCAACGCGACGTGACCGAACGCGAGTTGCGCGCCGGTAATGGAATAAAGCGACATGGGGAGACGGCGAAGAGAGAAATCGGAAGCGCCCATTGTACCGGTGGCGGACGCCTGCGCCGGGATGGCCGGATGGCCTAGGCCGGTGCGCGGTTCTTTTTTGTGCCTTTTGTGCGGGCTTCGTGCCCGGCGATGTGGCGGCACGCATGCTGCGGTGGTGGCGCCGGCGCGATCCGCGCCTGTGTCGCGCAGCGCCGGCGGCGGGCGCCCGGCCGCTGCTTCCGGTCGGGCGCCCGCAACGGGGAACGGTGCTTACTTCACGTTGACCGTGATCGTCGAGCTCAGCTCGGGACCGTACGAGCGGTGTGCGCCGTCGCCGAGCTGCAGCGTCAGCGTGTGCTGCCCGGGCGGCAGCTTCACGTCGGTTTCGGTCTGGCCCTTGCCGAAGTGCAGCGAGTGTTCGGTTGCGGGGATCACGTCGCCCTTCGGCACCGGCTTGCCGTCGATCAGCAGGTGATGGTGGCCGGTGTCCGGCGTCATGTCGCCGGCCGGCTTCAGCGCCATCCCTTCGAGGCCGAACTTCACGTGCACCGGGCTCGAGACCGTCGCGCCGTCCTGCGGCTCGACGAAGAACACGCGCGCCTCGGCGCGCGCGAGCGTCGACACGGCCAGCGCCGCGACACAAACCGCACCCGCGATCCACTTCTTGTTGAGCATCGTTTTTCTCCTTCAGATTGAAAGGCTCACGAAGCATACACCGCATGCGTGGCCCGCGCGATGACGGCCGTTGTTCGCGATGCGTACGTTTAAAACGACGTTGCGGAGGCGTTCGGCGAAATTCCGGTACCATTGCGCCTTTCGTCCGCCGGCCAGGCCGCGGACGGCATCGCCGACTTTCATTATCCCGAGCGTCACATGAGCGAAGTAACCGAATACCAGAGCTGGGTCTGCCTGATTTGCGGGTGGGTCTACAACGAAGCGGAAGGCCTGCCCGACGAAGGCATCCCTGCCGGCACCCGTTTCGCCGACATCCCCGCCGACTGGCGCTGCCCGCTGTGCGACGTGGGCAAGGAAGATTTCGTCGTCGTCGATTTCTGATTTTGTATTGCTGATCTCTTGTTTCTGAAGACGGCTGCGCGCCGGGCCGGCCAGGCATCGGCGCGCATTCCGTCCGCCGATGCGCCGCGCGTTTGCTATACTCTGCGCGCTGTCCACATCGCCGTCCCGTTCGCGTCTTCTTTCTGCACGCGGAATCGCGGACATGGCTCTCCCCGTAGTTCAATGGATAGAACAAGCGCCTCCTAAGCGCTAGATACAGGTTCGATTCCTGTCGGGGGGACCAGCCGAGCGTCTCAACACCCCTCTTCCGCTTCACCCGTCCCGAGAATTTCATCCGCCGCGACACCGCTAGGGTGCCGCCCAGGCCGCCCCGCGTTTTGATCGAACGCTCCGCGCATCGCACCACATAGCGGCAAAGAACGAGCACTGGCGCGATGACACCCCCACCCAATCCGTCAGGGCACGCCCGATGCTCCCACCATCTCGAGGCCGATCACAAGCACCCCGCCCGTGCCGCGATCGTCCCATCCGGCCAGCGGCCACCACCGCCGTCCCCGCCTCAACATCCCGACGGAGGAAACCCATGACACGCCCCACCCCGGCCGACCAAGCCGACCCGGCCAACAAAAAGCCGCAAGAACCCAGCGACGAAGTGAGCATCGACCGCAAGGGCAACGTCCGGCAGAAAGGACACGGCAGCATGGACGACACGATGATCCCGCAGAAGCCCGAGCCCGACAAAGTCCCGTACGAACCGCCGCCCGGCCATCTCGACAACCCGAAGGACGTCGAGCCGCGCAGCGGCGGCGACCTCCCCGCCTGATCAAACGCACACGCGCCGCGTCAGCACCCACTCACGCGCCGCCCCACTGCATCGTCAGCCCGCCGTCAATCGTCCACGTCTGTCCAGTCACGTAATCACCGTCGTCCGACGCCAGAAACAACGCGACGCGCGCGATTTCCTCCGGCTGCCCGGGCCGATGCCACGGAATCACCGACATCGACTTGTCCCGCGCCTGCGGATCGTTGAGCCGGTCGCGCGTCATCGGCGTATCGATGAGCCCCGGCGCGATGTTGTTGACGTTGATCTTGTCTTCGGCGACTTCGCGCGACAGGCTGCGCGTCAGCGAGCCAAGACCGGCCTTCGCCATCCCGTACGGCGCGCTTTCCGGCGTCGGCAGATGTTGCGCGACCGACGAGATATTGACGATGCGCCCGCCACCGCCGGCTCCGCGACGCTGCCGCACGAACGCGCGGCAACAATAGAGCGGCCCGAGCAGGTCGGTCCGCAGCACGGTGTCGATCTGCGCGTCCTCGAGATCGGCGACTGCCGCACCGGGCGCACCGACACCCGCATCGTTCACCAGCACTTCAAGACCGCCGAGTGCGCTCGTCGCCTCGCGGAAAAATGCGGCAACCGATTGAGGATCGGATACGTCGCCCTGGATCGCGCATGCGCGCCGGCCGAGCGCCTCGATACGCCGCACGGTTTCCTGCGCGCCGTCGTGGTCCGTGTGATAGACGATCGCGACGTCCGCGCCTTCCTGCGCGAACAGCGTCGCGATCGCCTGACCGATTCCGGAGTCCGCGCCCGTCACGAGCGCGCGAATGCCTTGCAGTTTCATGGATCTGTCCCTCCGCGTGAGCCGTTCACCATGACGGCGCGCGGCCGCGCGCCGACGTCTTGAAGCGACGCGGCGCATTCCCCGTTCCCTGCCGCGGCACGCACGATGCTGCGTCGGCGAAAACACGCACACAGGTAATCGACCATGGACCCATTCGAAGACGCACGGCAGCAGATGGTGGAGCGGCAGATCGCATCGCGCGGCGTGCGCGATGCGCGCGTGCTCGATGCAATGCGCACGGTGCCGCGCCACCTGTTCGTGCCGGCGGATCTCGCGGAATTCGCGTACAGCGACACGCCGCTGCCGCTCGCGGACGGACAGTCGATCTCGCAGCCGATCATCGTCGCGCAGATGCTGGACGCGGCGCGGCTGTCGCCGAACGATCGCGTGCTGGACGTCGGCACCGGCTCCGGCTACGCGGCGGCCGTCGCGGCACGCCTCGCCGCGCATGTCGACAGCATCGAGCGCCGCGCGTCGCTCGCGACCACCGCGCGGCGCACGCTCGCGGAAAACGGCTACCGCAACGTGGACGTGCACCACGCGGACGGCACGCTCGGCTGGCCGGCCCATGCGCCGTTCGACGCAATCATCGCGGCGGCGGGCGGCCCTGCTGTTCCGCCCGCGTGGCGCGAGCAGCTGGCGATCGGCGGGCGCATCGTGATGCCGATCGGCGCGCAGCGCGACCGGCAGCGCCTGGTGCGGATCACGCGCACCGGGCCGGCGCAGTTCGAACAGGAAGATCTCGGCGGCGTCCGCTTCGTCCCGCTGATCGGCGACGCGGGATGGTCCGCGCCGGATGACGACACCGCAATCCCGGTACCCGCTCCCGCGTCCGCCGCGACATCCGCGACGCCGCTCGAAGCGCTGATCACGCGCAGCGTGCAACCGTTACCCGACCCCGACGATCCGGACTTCGCGAACGCATTCGATCACCTCGGCGCCAAACGCATCGTGCTGCTCGGCGAATGCAGCCACGGCACGTCCGAGTTCTACCGGGCGCGCGCCGCGATCACGAAACGGCTGATCGAGCGGCACGGCTTCAACATCGTCGCAGTCGAGGCGGACTGGCCCGATGCGGCGATCGTGCACCGCTACGCAACGATCGCGCCGGATGACCGGCGCGATTCGGCGAGACCGTTCCAGCGTTTCCCGACGTGGATGTGGCGCAACGAGGAGTTCGCAACGTTCGTGCAGTGGCTGCGCGCGCACAACGGCAGCGTGCCGGAAGCCGCGCGCTGCGGATTCCACGGGCTCGACATGTATAGCCTGTCCGCGTCGGTCGATGCGGTGCTCGACTATCTCGACCGCACGGATCCCGACGCCGCGCGCGTCGCGCGCGAGCGCTACGGCTGCCTCACGCCGTGGCAGAAGGATCCGCTGGTCTACGGCCGCGCGGCGATGTCGGCAGGCTTCGCGGACTGCGAGGATGCCGTCATCGCACAGCTGCAGGACCTGCTGCGCGAGCGAATCGCGCGCGCGGACGGCGACGACCTGCTGTTCGACGCGACGCAGAATGCGCGCCTCGTCGCGTCGGCCGAGCGCTATTACCGGACGATGTACCGAAGCGCGGCGCACAGCTGGAACCTGCGCGATACGCATATGTTCGAGACGCTGGAAAACCTGCTCGCGGCAAAGGGCGGCAACAGCCGCGCGGTGGTATGGGCGCACAACTCGCATATCGGCAATGCGGCTGCGACGGAGATGGGCAGCGTCGGCGGCGAACTGAACGTCGGTCAGCTTTGCCGCGAACGCTTCGGCCACGACGCCGCGCTGATCGGTTTCGGCACGCACGAAGGGACAGTCGCGGCGGCGACGGACTGGGGCGGTCCGCTCGAAATCATGCGCGTGCGGCCGTCGCGCGACGACAGCTACGAACGCGCGTTTCACCGCGCCGGCCAGCGCCGCTGCTTCGCGGACCTGGCGGCCGACCGCAACCGTGCCCTCGCCGAGCGGCTGCGCGAGCCGCAACTGGAACGCTTCATCGGCGTGATCTACCGCCCCGACACGGAACGTCACAGCCACTATGCGGAAGCAACGCTGCCCGAACAGTTCGACGGCTATGTGTGGTTCGACGAAACGCACGCGATCACTCCGCTGTCGACCGTCGCGACCGAGCGACAGGTGGAACTGTATCCGTTCGGCTTGTGACGGCAGATTGGAAAACGGCATTGTAGAAAGGCATCGCTGCGGGTGCGGCTGCGGGCCGAGGCCGTGTCGCGTCCGGCGCTCCGGCGCTCCGCGGCTACATCGACCTCGCCGTGATCTGCCGCATCGGACGATGCATTCGTGCCGGCATCGCGTCGAAAGCGCGAGCCTTGTTCATCCCATGAGCCTGGACTCTGCTTCGAACACGCGCGACCCCAAGATCGCGCGCGCGCGCGGTGCCCCGACTACCGGCATGACACCATGCGATTGACATCGCACGTCTACGCTTAAGCGTTCGCCCCGCCATCGATGGTCAACCCGGTCCCGTTGATCGACCGCCCTTCCGGCCCGACGACGAATGCGACGAGCGCCGCGACGTCCTCTGCCTTGCCGTACTGCGGGATCGCCATCCGCGAACGCTGCGCACCGGCGTGCTCGCCGTCGGCCGGATTCATGTCGGTGTCGGTCGAGCCCGGATGCACGAGATTGACCGTGATGCCGCGCGCGCCGAGGTCGCGCGCGAGCCCCTGCGTCCAGCCGATCAACGCGGCCTTGCTCGCCGCATAAAGGCTCATCCCCGCATCGGGCACGCGCGTCGCGAGGCAGCTGCCGGTCGACACGATGCGGCCGCCTTCGCCGAGATGCCGCGCGGCCGCCTGCGACGCGACGATGACCGCGCGCACGTTGACGTTCAGCGTCGCATCGATGTCGTCGAGCGTCAGGTCGTCGAGCGCGCCCGCGCGGAAGATGCCTGCGTTGTTGACGAGGATGTCGAGGCCGCCGAGCGTCTCGGCCGCACGATCCACCGCACCGCGCACCGCGGCCGGATCGGCGCTGTCGGCCTGGATCGCGACGGCCCGCCGGCCGAGCGCCTCGATGTCGGCGACGACGGCCTGCGCACGCTGCGCCGATTTCTCGTAAGTGATCGCGACGTCCGCACCGTCGGCCGCCAGCCGTTTCGCAATGGCCGCGCCGATCCCGCGGCTGCCGCCCGTGACGAGTGCACGCTTGCCCTGAAGTCGAGTCATGAAAGCTCCTGTGGTCATTTGTGTAGCGACCGATACAGAATGCGGCAGGTTGCACGGCACTGTCAATTGAATTATTTTATCGATCGATACAGATATCGACGAAGGAACGGATCTCATGGCTGAACGCGGCCGACCGAGAAGCTTCGACAAGGAAGCGGTGCTGGATCGCGCGATGGAGGTGTTCTGGCGCCTCGGCTACGAGGGTGCGTCGATGACGGACCTGACGGCCGCGATGGGCATTGCAGCGCCGAGCCTGTACGCGGCGTTCGGCAGTAAGGAAGCGTTGTTCCGGCAGGCGGTCGAGCACTACCGGGAGACGGAGGGCCGCGAGATCTGGGACGGCGTCGAACAGGCCGGCACCGCGCGCGATGCGATCGAGAACTACCTGATGCAGACGGCGCGCGTGTTCACGCGCCGGTCGAAGCCGGCCGGCTGCCTGATCGTGCTGTCGGCGCTGCACCCGGCCGAGCGATCGGACACGGTCCGGCAAACGCTGATCGCGATGCGCGAGCAGACGGTCGCCGCGTTACGCGCGCGGCTCGGCGCGGCCGCCGCGACCGGCGAGATTGCCGCGCACGCGGATCTCGACGCGATCGCGCGCTACTACGTGACGGTGCAACAGGGAATGTCGATTCAGGCGCGCGACGGCGCGAGCCGTCGAGATCTGGAAGCGGTCGCGCAAGCCGCGCTGGCTGCATGGCCGGCGCTCACGGGCACGCGCGGCGGATAACGGCGCGCTCCGGACGGAACGAAGCCCGCGCGCGGCCATGCAGCGCCGGGTGCCGCGCATGACCGCGCCGGCGCGTTACTGCGTGACGGCGTGCTGCACGTCCTTCGACGCATGCCACACGCGGTAGCGCACGTCGAAGCCGTCCGGCACGTACACGACGAGCGGCAGGCGGCTGTTGTAGCGCAGCAGCTGACCGTCGCCGCGCACCTGCACGAACCGCTGCTGCGGCGCCTGGCCCGGGCACGCCATCAGCGTCGACGCCGGACCCTTCACGTCGGTCAGCCGGTAGTACGTATAGCCCCAGCCCTTCACGTCCTCGGCGGTCAGTTCGCCGCCGAACCACTGCTGGTTGCAGTCGGTCTGCAGCGTCTTGCCGATCATCAGCTCGACGCGCGCGTCGCCTTCGTTCTCGAGCGCCGGCAGCGCGATCACCGCGCGCTGCTGGCCGGCCGCCGGCTGCGGAAACATCTTGATCGACTCGGCCGGCACGGCGGGCGCCGATGCGGGCGGAGCCGCGCAGGCGGCGGTCGTCACGCAGAAGGCGGCCAGGGCGGCCCGGATCGCGAATGTCATCGATGTGCTCCTGATAAACAAATGGGGCCCCGGATGCTAACACTTTCGTCGCAAAGCCTTACGGCGCTGTAATTTGGCGACACAATTGCAAACAGCCGGCAAGTCCCGCGCGCGGTACTTATAGGGCAACCAACGGAGAACATCATGCTGAAGCTCATTGCCGCCGCCGGCGTCGCCACGCTGCTGGCCGGGTGCGTCGTCGGTCCGGACGCCGGATACGGCTACGGACAGCCCTACTATTCCGATCCCGGCTACGCGTACGGGCCGGCCTACGGCGCCGCGCCGGTCTACGGCACGGTCAACATCTGGGGCGGCGGCGGCGGACGCGACTGGGATCGCGGCCGCCACTGGGATCGCGATCGCGGCGACCGCGGCAATCATGGCGGCTGGGGGCGCGGCGGCGGCCGCCGAGGCGACTGGAACGAAGGCGGCGGCGGGCGCGGCGACGGCGGCGGCGGGCACCGCCACTGATTCCGGCGACCCAATTGCAACCGTTTGTATCCGCAGACGGGCTTGTACAAGCGCCGCGCAACGCGTGAAAACACCGCGAAATGACGAAGGCCCTCGCATCGTGCGAGGGCCTTTGCTTTTGTCATCCCGCGTAGCAGGAACAGGAACGGAATGTTTCGAGCGGCATCGGCGCGCGTGGCGCGCGTGCGGCCGCTCGGCCGCTTACCAGCCTGCCGGTTGCGCATAGCCGCCCGACACCGGCGCGCCGCACACGTACGCGCGCTGATAGCGGTCGTAGCAATAGTTCGGGCCGTCGTCCTGGTACTGCGCCTGCTGATAGGTCGGATAAGCCGGTTGCTGGTAGGCCGGCGCCTGGTAATACGTCGGCGGCTGATACGCCGGTGCCTGATACACGGGCGCCTGGTAGGCGACGGGCGGATTCATCGCCGACGTCACGATCGCGCCGAGCACCGCGCCGCCGATCAGCGCGCCGATGACGGCGCCGCCGTCGCGGCCATGCGCGGACGCCGGCCCGGCCACTGCGAGCGAACCGGCGAGGACACATACTGCGGCAATCTTCTTCATGATGGACTCCCACGCGAAGTGGTACTGGATGCGATGCATTGTGGCCGCCCGCGGCCGTAATAGATGCAGCAAGTGGTAACGCGCCATTACGCGTGTCGCGCACACCGGAACGCGGCACGGCCGTGCTACGATTTTCGGCACACAGGAGACGCCGTCATGCAGCCCGAAACCGCCCGCCGTTTCGATACCGAATTCGCGCCGCGCATTGCGCAGGCGATCGCCGCCTTCTTCGCCGAGCACGTTCGCGCCGACGTCGTCCCGTACGGCGGGCACGGGCAGCCGACGCGCGTGCAGATCCGCAGCGCGCCGCACGAACACGTGAGCGGCTTCGTGCATCCGCTGAACCTCGAGCTGACCTGGGACACCGACGAAATCGAACGGCTGATGGAGCCGGACGGGCCCGCGCGCTTCGAGCACTACCTGAGCGCGCTGCCGAGAAAGCTCACCGCATGGCAGGGTGCGCGCGACATCGATCTCGCGTCGCGCACGCAGGCCGATCCGCTCGTGCGGCTCGGCGGCCTCGACTTCGAAGGCTGAATGCACGCGCCGGCCGGCGGCCGGTTGCGCCGGCGTCGCGCGATGCGTGCCGGTGATACACTCGACCGGTCCCGCGCCGGTGCCGCGCTGCCGGCCGGGCCGTTCATCGCCGCCTCCACCCGCGAGCATGGTTGCGTACGCAACCGGTGTGCGGGCGCGCGGACAACCACGCTTTCGCTCCCGCCATGAACGCCGATACCGGCCTGCCGCTACCGCAACGCTACTGGGCGATCGTCTGCGTCGCCCTGGGCATCACGCTCGCCGTGCTCGACGGCGCGATCGCGAACGTCGCGCTGCCGACGATCGCGCGCGACCTGCACGCGTCCGACGCCGCGTCGATCTGGATCGTCAACGCGTACCAGCTCGCGGTCACGATCACGCTGCTGCCGCTCGCGTCGCTCGGCGAGCGCATCGGCTATCGCCGCATCTACATCGGCGGGCTCGCGCTCTTCACCGCGGCGTCGCTCGGCTGCGCGCTCGCCGGCTCGCTGCCGACGCTCGCCGTGATGCGCGTGATCCAGGGATTCGGCGCGGCCGGCATCATGAGCGTGAACGCGGCGCTGGTGCGGATGATCTACCCGTCGTCGATGCTCGGGCGCGGGCTGTCGATCAACGCGATGGTGGTCGCGCTGTCGTCGGCGATCGGCCCGACCGTCGCGTCGGCGATCCTGTCGTTCGCATCGTGGCCGTGGCTGTTCGCGGTCAACGTGCCGATCGGCATCGCCGCGGTGTTCGGCAGCATGCGTGCGCTGCCGGCCAATCCGCTGCACGACGCGCCGTACGACTTCCCGAGCGCGCTGATGAACGCGTGCGTGTTCGGCCTGCTGATCATGGCCGTCGACGGACTCGGTCACGGCGAAAGCCACGCGTACGTCGCGGCCGAGCTGGCCGTTGCGTTCGGCGTCGGCTACTTCTTCGTGAAGCGGCAGCTGTCGCAGCCGGCGCCGCTGCTGCCGGTGGACCTGATGCGCATCCCGATGTTCGCGCTGTCGATCTGCACGTCGGTCGCGTCGTTCACGTCGCAGATGCTCGCGTTCGTCGCGCTGCCGTTCTGGCTGCAGAATTCGCTCGGCTTCTCGCAGGTCGAAACGGGCCTGTACATGACGCCGTGGCCGCTCGTGATCGTGTTCGCCGCGCCGCTCGCCGGCGTGCTGTCGGACCGCTATTCGGCCGGCATCCTCGGCGGCATCGGGCTCGCGCTGTTCGCAGCCGGGCTGCTGTCGCTCGCGACGATCGGCGCGCATCCGGGCACCGTCGACATCGTGTGGCGCATGGCGCTGTGCGGCGCGGGCTTCGGGCTGTTCCAGTCGCCGAACAACCGCGCGATGCTGTCGTCGGCGCCGCGCGAGCGCAGCGGCGGCGCGGGCGGGATGCTGAGCACCGCGCGCCTGACGGGCCAGACGCTCGGCGCGGCACTCGTCGCGCTGATTTTCGGGCTGGCGCCCGACCGCGGTCCGACGATCGCGCTGTATGTCGCGACCGCGTTCGCGGCGGTCGCAGCCGTGGTCAGCATGCTGCGGATCGCGTCGCCGCGGCCCGACGCGGCGACGTAACGCCGCCGGGCGCCGCCGTCGCGGGCCCGCGCACCGGCCTTGCGCCTCACGCGCCGTCGAGCGCGTCGGTCACGAAGCGCACGCGCGCCTTCACGCTGACCCGCGGCAGTTCGATCAGCCGATACCCGTACGCCGTATAGCAGTCGACCATCGCGTCGTAGGTGCGCACGGCTTCCGCGAAATCCTGGCGACGCTCGGTGTCCTGCGCATAGATCTCCGGCCACGGCGGCGCGATGAACACGCGCCGGTGATAGCGGAAGCGCCGCGCCGCGGCTTCCGCATGTGCGGGCACGGGCAGGCCCGTGAGCCGCAGATAGCCGATCACGTCCGGCACGCCGCGATCGAAGAACACGGGGCCGCGAGCGCAGCGCGCGAGATGGTACGAGCGCATTTCCCAGGTCAGCATCAGTTCGGCGAATGCGGCGCGGTCGCGCCACGGCAGCGCCGGGCCGTCGATCGCCATCTGGTCGCGAATCACGCCGCGCCCGGCCTCGTGCGAACGCGCGAAACCGCTGCGCTCGAGCGCATCGAGCAACGTGCTCTTGCCCGAGCCGGGGCCGCCCGTGACGATGAAGAAGCGCGCGGACGCATCGTCCGCGCCGCCGCCCTCCTCCACGCGCTCAGACATGCGCGACCCGCCGGCCCGCACGCTGCGTGACCGACGCGGCCGCCGCGACGCTGCGCAGGTCCGCGACGAACGTATCGCGCCACACCGACAGGTCGTTCTTGCGCAGTTGCGCGAGGTTCTCCCGGTGCCGCGCCTGGCGCTCCGCGAGCGGCATCGACAGCGCGCGCTCGAGCGCGTCGGCCATCTGCGACAGATCGTACGGATTGACGAGCAGCGCGCCGCCCAGTTCGGCCGCCGCGCCCGCGAACTCCGACAGCACGAGCACGCCCGGATCGGCCGGGTCCTGCGACGCGACGTACTCCTTCGCGACGAGATTCATCCCGTCGCGCAACGGCGTCACGTAGCCGACCTGCGACATCCGGAAGAACGCCATCAGCAGGTTGCGCTCGTACTTGCGGTTCAGGTACTGGATCGGCGTCCAGTCGAGCTGCGAGAAGCGGCCGTTGATGCGGCCGGCCTCGCCTTCGAGCGTTTCGCGGATGCGCTGGTAGGTCTGCACGTCGGAGCGCGTCGGCGGCGCGATCTGCACGAGCGATACACGGCCCTGCCAGCCCGGCGCGTTGGCCAGCATCCGTTCGAACGACTGGAAGCGTTCGACGAGCCCCTTCGAATAGTCGAGCCGGTCGACGCTCATCACGAGCTTGCGGCCGTCGAGCGCGTCGCGCAGCATCTTCACCGGCTTGCGCGAGCCGTACTGGACGGCCGCCTCGGCGATCGCATCCGGATGCACGCCGATCGGATAGGCGGCGACCTTCACGACGCGGCCGTGCGCATGCAGCATTCCGTCGTCGCTCGCCGCGCCGATGCCGCGCCGCTCGATGTAGTCGGTGAACGCCTGTTTGTCGGCGTCGGTCTGGAAACCGGCGACGTCGTACGCGCACATGAACTTCACGAGCTCCTCGTGCGGCGGCACGAGGCGCAGCACGTCGGGCGACGGAAACGGAATGTGCAGGAAGAAGCCGATCGGGTTCTTCACGCCGAGCTCGCGCAGGCAATGCGCGAACGGCAGCAGATGGTAGTCGTGGACCCAGATCAGGTCGTCGGGCCGCAGCAGCGCGGCAAGCTGCTTCGCGAGCATCGCGTTCACGCGCAGATAGCCCGCATACTCCTGCCGCTCGAAGCGGGCAAGATCGCCGCGGTAGTGGAACACCGGCCACAGCGTCGCGTTCGAGAAGCCGCGGTAGTACTGGTCGTAGTCGCGCCGGGTCAGCCCGACCGTCGCATACGTGACGTTGCCGTCCCGCTGGATCGCGGGGGCAGCGTCGGGCGTGCCGACGATCTCGCCGTTCCAGCCGAACCAGACGCCGCCGGTGTCCTTCAATGCGTCCATCACGCCGACCGCGAGGCCCCCGGCGCTCGGGCGCGTGTCCTCGCCGGCGGCGACACGATTCGATACCACGATCAATCTGCTCATGCGGCTTTCCCTCCTCGATTCGATTGGCTGACGCGCGGCGCGCGCCAGGGCGGCGCGGCGGTCCGACGACGGCCGCGCGGCGATTCAGATGTGAGCGATGCAACCAAGAGCGCAATGAAATGCGGCAGCGGAATGCTGCGGCGACAGGGTCAGGCGTCCTGCTCCTGGCCGAGGTCGCGCTGATAGTCGAGCCCTTCCGGGCGGGCGCCGCCCTGGTTGTGATCGCCGTCGGACGGCGTCTCCCCGGGCGTGCCGGCAGGCGGTGCGCCGGGCGCGTCGGTCTGCGGACGCGGGCGCCCGGCGCCCGCATCGGGCGGCCGGTGAACAAGCCGTTTGGAACGGCGCATGGCTGGGTGTCTCATATGCAGCGCGGCTCGGAGCCGTCGTAGAAACATTCCATAACAAATGAGTTTAGGTCGCTCGATTGCATTTCAAGGTAACAATTACCTTCAATTTGTAACGTTTCGACCCCTGCCCCGCCATCTATTCGACAATAGCGCCGCGCGTACGCGCGCGGACCGCCGGCCGCCGATTTGTCAAAGCTTTGCAATTTTCCTAAGACGATTGCGAAACAATGATGCGGCATGGGCGCGCCTGCGTCGCCGCTCACCCAGACAGGACTTGCACTCAGGGATGAACATTCGTTTCGAACCGCCGCACCGGGCCACGCCGGCGCGCATCGTGCTGGCCGCGCTCGCCGCGGCCGCACTGCTGTCCGGCTGCAACTCGCTGTACAGCGAAGGGGCCACGGCCGGCGCAGGTATCGCGGGCGCCGCGATCGCTTCCAAGGTCACCAACAACGCTGCCGTCGCGACGGGCATCGGCCTCGGCGCGGTGGCCGGCGCACGTGCAGGCGTCCAGTACACACAGCGCGTCGCGCACCGCTACACGCAGGAACAGATCGCGAAGGCGGCCGGCCCGCTCGACGTCGGCGGCGTCGCGCCGTGGTCGACGCACCATTCGTTCCCGATCGAGGACGACGAACAGGGCCGCGTGACGGTCAGCCGGATGATCAGCATCGGCCCGCTCGACTGCAAGGAAATCGTGTTCGCGGTCGACACGCCCGCGAAGGCCGACAAGGCCGCGCAATCGGCGTTCTACGTCGCGACGATCTGCCGTGACGGCCCCGTGTGGAAATGGGCGTCGGCCGAGCCCGCGACCGAGCGCTGGGGCGCGCTGCAATGAGCGGCGCGATTCGTCTCGCGGCGATCGGCGCGCTGTGCGCGGCCAGCGCCGCGCTGTCGGGCTGCGGCTCGGTCGGCGCGGCAAGCGGCGCGCTTGCCGGCGCGGCGACGGGCCTCGTCACCGCGAACCCGGCCGTCGGCGTCGGTGTCGGCATCGCCGTGCAGGCGGCGACCGACGAGGCCGTCAACCGCACGATGAAGCAGCTCCATCAGAACCAGCAGGACGCGATCGCGAATGCGGCCGGCGGGCTGGCCGTCGGCGAAGTGAAGCCGTGGAAGGTGAAGAACACGCTGCCGCTCGAAAACGGCGAAGGCGAAGTGCGCGTCACGCGCGCGTATTCGACGGCGCTCGCGCTGTGCAAGGAATTCGCGTTCTCGGTGAAGGACGGCGACAAGGCCGACTGGTATTTCGCGAATGCGTGCCAGCAAGGCACGCACTGGAAGTGGGCGTCGGCGGAGCCGGCCGTCGACCGGTGGGGCAACCTGCAGTAACGACGACGGCGCAATGCGCGGCGCCTGACGACCCGCGCCGCAGCTGCGGATCGCGACGCCGGGCCGCGCGGCCCGGCACATTGCTCAGGACTCGACGTCCTCGAGGCTGAAAATTTCGGTCTGGTCGTTGTACGAGAAGATCTCGCCGTAGCGGCCCCAGTCGATCACCGCGTCGAGCGTTTCCTCGGCCGCGCCGTCCGACAGGAAATCCTCCAGCTCCTGCTCGAAGCGCACGCGCGGCGCGCGATGGCCCGGACGTTCGTTCAGCACCTTCTTGATCCGCGCGGCGAGCGGCACGTGCTTCAGCAGGTGGTCCGCGAACATCAGCTTGCGTTCCTGCGTGCCGAACTCGGCGAACACGCGCCCCGGCGGCGTCAGGAACACGTCGCCTTCGCGCACGTCGGCAAAGCCGAGGTACTGCAGCACTTCGGCGATCGGGAACAGGTCGTCGACCTCCAGATGCAGCGTGCGCGCGATTTCCGGCATGTCCGCGCGGCCGTGATACGGCGCCATCGCGAGCGTCTCGATCAGGCCCGCCATCAGGTTGGTCGACACCTGCGGCAGCCAGCTGCCGAGCTCCAGCCCCTTCTTCGTCGTCTCGCCGATCTGGCGCGCGGTCATCTTCGCGTAGATGTCGTCGACCAGCTTGCGGAACGCCGGGTCGAGACGATTGCGCGGATGCTTGAACGGCACCTTGATCTCGGCGATCACGCGGCCCGGGTTCGACGACAGCACGAGAATCCGGTCGCACATGAACACCGCTTCCTCGATGTTGTGCGTGACGATCAGCACCGACTTGATCGGCATCCGGCCTTGCGTCCACAGATCGAGCAGGTCGGTACGCAGCGTCTCGGCCGTCAGCACGTCGAGCGCGGAGAACGGCTCGTCCATCAGCAGGATCGTCGGATCGACGACGAGCGCGCGCGCAAATCCCACGCGCTGCCGCATCCCGCCCGACAGCTCGCGCGGATACGCGTTCTCGAAGCCGTCGAGACCGATCAGGTCGATCGCGGCAAGTGCGCGCTCGCGCCGCTCGCGTGCGCCGACGCCGAGCGCTTCGAGCCCGGCTTCCACGTTCTGCAGCACGGTCAGCCACGGGAACAGCGCGAAAGTCTGGAACACCATCGCGACACCTTCGGCCGGGCCGCGCAGCGGCTTGCCGAGATACGTCACTTCGCCGCCGGTCGGCTCGATCAGCCCGGCGATGATGCGCAGCAGCGTCGATTTGCCCGACCCGGAACGGCCGAGCAGCCCGACGATCTCGCCTTCGCGCAGCGACAGGTTCGCATCGTCGAGCACGAGCAGCTCGCCCTGCGTCTTGTTGAAGCCGCGGTTCACGTGCTCGACGCGCAGGATCTCTTCGCCGAGACGCGGCGGCTGGGGCGGCTGGGACGTCTGGACGGGGGCGTTTACAGCATTCGGATTGTGCATCGCGTTTCGCTCTCAATCGGTCTCAGTCGAGCCGCAGCTTCGCTTCGGCGAAGGCATACAGCGGGCGCCACAGCAGGCGGTTGAACAGGGTAACGAACAGGGACATCACGGCGATGCCCAGGATGATCTTCGGAAAATCGCCGGCGGCGGTGGTTTGCGCGATGTACGCGCCGAGTCCGTGCGCCTCGATCCTGGTCGTGCCCCACTGCACCGCTTCCGACACGATGCTCGCGTTCCACGCGCCGCCCGAGGCGGTGATCGCGCCGGTCACGTAATACGGGAAGATGCCGGGCAGGATCGCCTGCCGCCACCACTGCCAGCCGCGGATCCGGAAGTTCGTCGCCGCTTCGCGATAGTCGTTCGGATAGGACGTCGCGCCGGCAATCACGTTGAACAGGATATACCACTGCGTGCCGAGCACGATCAGCGGCGACAGCCAGATGTCGGGGTTCAGGTGAAAGCGTGCGATCACGATCACGAACACCGGAAACAGCAGGTTGGCCGGGAATGCGGCGAGGAACTGCGCGAGCGGCTGCAGCTTTTCGGCGAGCTTGGGCCGCAGCCCGATCCACACGCCGACCGGCACCCAGATCACCGATGCGATCGAGATCAGCACGACCACGCGCAGCAGCGTGATCAGCCCGAGCATGATCACGTGACCGACTTCGGCCATCGTCACGCCGGTCGACACGAAGCTGACGACGCGCCACACGATGTACGCGGTGCCGACGAGCAGCAGCGCCGCCCACGCGACGTCGACCGTGCGCGATGCCTTCTTCTCGACTTTCGGCAGCGTGAAGCGCATCGCGCCCGACAGCGGCAGGCGCAGCGGAATCCGCGCGGCCTTCGCGAAGAACCAGCCGGCCGGCACGAGCAGCTGATGGATCAGCCGCGTGCGGCGCACGAGGTCGAGCAGCCACGATTGCGGCGCGTCGCCCGATGCGGTGTTCTCCATCCGGAACTTGTCGGCCCACGCGATCAGCGGGCGGAACAGCAACTGGTCGTACGCGAGGATCACGACGGTCATCGTCAGGATCACCCAGCCGATCGCGCCGAGGTTCTTGTCCGAGATCGCCTGCGCGAGATACGCGCCGATCCCCGGCAGCGTGATCGTCTGGTTGCCGACGGTGATCGCCTCCGACGCGACGACGAAGAACCAGCCGCCCGACATCGACATCATCATGTTCCAGATCAGCCCCGGCATCGAGAACGGCACCTCGAGCTTCCAGAAGCGCTGCCACGACGTCAGGTGAAAGCCGCGCGACACTTCGTCCAGGTCGCGCGGCACCGTGCGCAGCGACTGGTAGAAGCTGAACGTCATGTTCCATGCCTGGCTCGTGAAGATCGCGAAGATCGCCGCGAGCTCGGCGCCGAGCACACGGCTCGGGAACAGCGCGAGGAAGAACGTGACGGTGAACGAGATGAAGCCGAGCACCGGCACCGACTGCAGGATGTCGAGGATCGGGATCAGCACCATGCCCGCGCGGCGGCTCTTCGCCGCCAGCGTGCCGTACACGAGCGTGAACGCGAGCGACGCGACCATCGCGGCAAGCATCCGCAGCGTGGTGCGCAACGCGTATTCGGGCAGGTTCGACGGATCGAGCGAGATCTTCTGGGTCTGAAGGGTCCCGATCGGCGCCATCGTTTCATGGAAGCCGACGACGGCCATCGCGATCAGGCAGATGATCAGCGGGAACGCGATGAAGTCCCATCGGTTCGGCAGAACGCGCCACGCGGACGCGTTGGCGGTCCGGTTCGGATTGAAGAATCCGACGTCCATCAGGCGCCCTCCCCGGTAAGGCCGAACGAAGCCGGCAGACGATGTTGATTCATGGCAAAGCGCTCGGGCGCGGTAATTCGACGCGGTAATTCGATTGATTCACGATCTCACGCCGGCGCGGCGCGCCGGGCGTGCAGGCTGCCGCCCCGGCAGGCCGAGTCGGGCCGCGACGGCACGACACTACACCAACCTGTATTTCAGGTTCAACCGTCCGGGGCCGGGCGCGGCGCCGGGCGGCGCACGGATCGTGCCCGGCGCGCGGTCGGACGGCGCGCGGCGCGGTGCGGAGCAGCCCGGCCGAAGTCTTTCGGCCGGCATGCAGGCCCCGAATTATGCCGTGATCCGGGCCGGCCGGGAACCCGGCAGCCGCATACGGGCGCAAACCGGCCGGACGTCGGCGGACGATCGCGGCGAAGCAGGTATGATCGGGGTGGGCCCCCGGCGTCGGTCGACCGACCGCCGCCGGGGATCGACCGACCAGCGGGAGGAAGGGAATGGCAGGAAATTTGGTGATCGTCTGCCGCGATCAGGACGCCGACGCGTTCTACGAGCTGATGCAGGAATACGGGTCGTTCCAGACGCGGCTGTCGTCGACGGCGTGGTACCTGAACATGAACGTGGTACCGGAATCGCTGCAGGAGGAAATCCTGGAGCGCCTCGGCCGCTACACGACCGTCTATATCTTCGAGGCCACGAGCGTGACCTACAACACCATCGACAGCAACGCCGCCGAGACGCTCGGCACGCTGTTCGGCGAATGATGCCGCGCGGCGCCTGCGCGGCAGGCGCCGCATGCGCCGCTTACGCGGCCTGTGCGTGAGGCTCGTCCTTCGGCACCACGTCGAACGGGAACGTCATCGCGACGCGCAGGCCGCCCTCGGGACGATTGCCGATCTCGCACGCCCCGCCCAGCCTCAGCACCAGCCGCTCGACGATCGCGAGCCCGAGCCCGCTGTGGCCGTTCCCGCCGCGCGCGGGGTCGAGCCGCACGAACGGCCGCGTCGCGGCCGCCAGATCGCGCGGCGCAATCCCGCCCCCGGTGTCGCTGACCGACAGCACATAACCGGCCGGCGTGCGCGCCGTCTCGACGAACACGGGCGGCGCGCCGTACGCATGCGCGTTGTCCAGCAGGTTCGACAGGATCCGGTCGAGCGTCGCGGTCGGCAGCCGGAAGCCTTCGTCGGCAGCCAGATGCGTCTGGACCGTCGGCGCGTTCGGTGCGACCGCGCGATAGCTGCGCGCGATCCGCTCGCACGCCTGGTCGACCGGCACCGGCTCGCTGCGATCGGCCCCGCCGTGCGCGAACACGAGGAACTGGTCGACGATGTGCGACATCGAGTCGACATCGCGCACCACGCCGTCGCGCAGCCGCGCGTCGTCCATCATCTCCGCGCGCAGGCGCATCCGCGCGAGCGGCGTGCGCAGGTCGTGCGCGACGCCGGCCAGCATCACCGCGCGGTCGTTCTCGGCCTGCGACACCTGCTCGACCATCTGGTTGAAGCCGTGCGTGAGCTGGCGCAGCTCGCGCGGGCCGCGTTCGCGCAGCGGCGGCACCGGCTGGCCGCGGCCGAAGCGCGCGACCGCGCGCGCGAGCGAGCGCAGCGGCTGCTGCAGCTGCCACGCCGCGAACAGCGCGGCGATCACGCCGGCCGAGAAGATCGTGCCGAGCCACAGCAGCATCCGGTCGAGCGAGCGCGGCGGCCGCAGCGGCTGCACCGGCACCACGATCCAGTTGCGGTCGGTCGGCTCCTTCACCCACAGCACGGGCGGATGGCCCGGCGCGCCGACCTCGACGCGGGTGCCGGGCGGCATCCGGTCGCTCACGTCGTCACGGAAACGCTTGAGCGGCGCCGGCAGGTTCGAGTCGGCGCCCTTTGGCACGTCGGGGCTGTCCGGCGCCACGAGCCGCACGCGCGACGGCAGCGGCTGGTCCGGCGTGCGCTCGACGTGCTGGCGCACGGCATCGACCAGGAAAGCGGCCTCCTCGACCGCATAACGCGTCTGCATCTGGCTGCGCTCGAGCCGCATCGCGAAGAACCATGCGAAGTGCGACAGGAGCAGCACGCCGACGACCAGCAGTGCCAGCCGCCCGAACAGTGAATCAATGGGTTTGCGCATGGGCCTCGCCGTCGGGCACGAACACGTAGCCGCGCCCGCGCACCGTCTGGATGAAGCGCGGCGTCGACGGATCCGTTTCGAGGATGCGGCGCAGGCGCCACACCTGCACGTCGATGCCGCGGTCGGTGCCGTCGTACTCGGGCCCGTGCAGCAGCTCGAGCAGCCGCTCGCGTGTGAGCGTGCGCAGCGCATGGTTCACGAAAATCTTCAGCAGCGCGAATTCGCTGCTCGACAGCGTCGCGGGCTTGCCGTCGACCGACAGCGTGCGCGCCTGGAAGTCGAGCACGAAACGGCCGAACGCGAACGGCTCGCGCTGCTCGGGCGCCGCTGCCGACGGCGTCGCGCGGCGGCGGCGCAGCACGGCCTGCACGCGCGCGAGCAGTTCGCGCGGGTTGAACGGCTTGCCGAGGTAGTCGTCCGCGCCGAGCTCGAGGCCGACGATGCGGTCGACGTCGTCCGCGCGCGCGGTCAGCATGATCACGGGGATGTCGTCGCCGGCCGCACGCAATTGGCGCAGCGCGGTCAGGCCGTCCACGCCCGGCATCATCAGGTCCAGCACGATCAGGTCGGGCCGCTCGCGCTCGAGGCGCTTCTCGAGCGACGCCGCGTCGTGCAGCACGGACACTTCCATCCCCTGGCGCACCAGATAGTCGCGCAGCAGGTCTCGGAGTTCTTGGTCGTCGTCGACGATGAGGATCTGGGTAGTCATGGCTGGAAGTTTAGCGCGCGAGCGCGGAGTCGAAGAACGATACAAAGGGACGAAAGGGTTACTGCGGGTTACCGCGCAAGGGAACTGTAATGCACCGTAACCGGGCAGCGATCCCGCGTAACACCCGCCCGGGGACGCGCCGCTAACCTGCGTCTTACCGGATGCGGCACACGGGCCACCCCGCCCGCACCGCATCGCCGGACCCTTTCGATTCAAGGAGTTTCTGAAATGTATAAGAAGACTTCCCGCGTGGCCATCGCAGCCGCCACCGTGCTCGCTCTCGCATTCGGCACCGCGCATGCCGCGCAACCCGACGACATGCCGCCGCCCGGCGGCCCCGGCATGCACCAGATGCACGGCGGCCCGTTCGGCGCGATCATGAAACTGCACGACCAGCTCAAGCTCAACGCGTCGCAGGAACAGCAGTGGCAGACGGCCGTCAACACGATGAAGCAGAACCACGAAGCGATGCGCAAGAGCCACGAGCAGATGCGCGAGCAGTTCAACGCGCAGCGGAACCAGCCGATCCTCGACCTGAGCGCGATGCACGCGGCGCGCCAGCAGGCCGAGCAGCAGAACGCGCAACTGCGCGAGCAGAGCGCGGCCGCATGGCTCGCGTTCTACAACGGGCTGAACGACCAGCAGAAGACCACCGTCAGCACCGCGCTCAAGCAGCAGTTCGCGCGGATGGAGCAGCGTCACGAGAAGATGAAGGAACGCTGGGAGCAGCACCGCGCGGCCAAGGCCGCATCGGCACCGGCGCAGTAAGCCGGCGGGCCGCCTTCCCGGGCGGCAGCGCGGGGGACGCGGGCGCCAGGCCCCGTCCCCCGTTTCATTTCATGCGACGTCGAACAGCAGCACCTCGGCCGCGCGACCGCGCGCGAACGCGACCGTGTCGACGCCGGCGATCCGCGCGCCGTCGCCCGCGGCGAGCGCGTGACCGTTGACTTCCACGTCGCCGCGCGCCACGTGCACGTAGGTGCTGCGCCCGGCCGGCACGCCGAATGCCGTCTCCTCGTCGCCGTCGATCAGCCCCGCGAAGATCCGCGCGTCCGCGCGCATCGGCAGCGCGCCGGCTTCGCCGTCCGGCGATGCGACGAGCCGCAGGCAACCGCGCTTGTCGGCGTCGGCGAAATGCCGCTGCGCATAGCCGGGCCGCCCGCCGCGCTCGGCCGGCTGCAGCCAGATCTGCAGCAGATGCAGCGCGCGGTCGCGCGACGCGTTGGTCTCGCTGTGCACGAGCCCCGTGCCGGCACTCATCCGCTGGACGCCGCCGGCCCGCACGATCGCACCATTGCCGAGGCTGTCGCGATGCGCGAGTGCACCGTCCAGCACGTAGGTGACGATTTCGAGATCGCGGCGCGGCTGCATCCCGAACCCGCGGGTCGGCGCGATCCGGTCCTCGCTCAGCACGCGCAACGCGCCGAACGGCGGGTGCGTGGCCCCGCCGTGGCCGGCGAGCGGAAAGCTGTGGCTCGATTCGAGCCAGCCCTGGCGCGTGTGGCAGCGCTCGGCGGCGCGGCGGATCTGGAACATGGGGCGGCACTCCGGCAGGCAGATATTCTTCGTTCGGGTTTACCTGCACTGTAGGGGCGCGCCGCGCGCGCCACAATCCGGCGCCCGCGCACCGCATCGTTGCACTCACGCGCCCAATCGACGCAATACTCGTTGCGAATACCACCATTGCCGCAACGGCCGATTCGAAGAATCGGTCGGTCGCGCCGGATTGCCGTTTTCCGGGTAACGCGTTCGGGTAAAATACCGCCCTTTTGGCGTTCGCCCGTCCGGCGCACGCCGTTGCCAGCGCGCCGAAACACGAATTTTGGCCGTCTAGAATACGCCGCGGCGCCCGGCACGACCGGCCGCGAGCGTCCCCCGGAAGTGAGCGACAACAGCATGGAAATGAAGAAGGCCGCCCTGTGCGCCGCCCTCGCCCTCGTGGCGGGCAGCGCCTTCGCGAAAGAGTGGAAGACCGTGCGGATCGGCGTCGATGCCAGCTACCCGCCGTTCGAGTCGACCGCGCCGAGCGGCGAGATCGTCGGTTTCGACGTCGATCTCACCAAGGAAATCTGCAAGCGGATCAACGTGAAGTGCGTGTGGGTCTCGCAGGATCTCGACGGGATCATCCCCGCGCTGAAGGCGAAGAAATACGACGTCATCGTGTCGTCGCTGACGGTCACGGACAAGCGCCGCGAACAGATCGACTTCTCCGACAAGGTGTACGACGCGCCCGCGCGGATGATCGCGAAGGCCGGCTCGCCGCTGCTGCCGACGGTCGCATCGCTGAAGGGCAAGCGCGTCGGCGTCGAGCAGGGTTCGACGCAGGAATCGTACGCGAAGGCGTACTGGGAACCGCAGGGCGTGACGATCGTGCCTTACCAGAACCAGGACCAGGTCTATGCCGATCTCGGCTCGGGCCGCCTCGACGCGACGCTGCAGGACGAACTCCAGGCCGACTACGGCTTCCTGCGCACGCCGCGCGGCAAGGGCTTCGCGTTCGCCGGGCCGGAAGTGAAGGATCCGAAGACGATCGGCGACGGCACCGCGATCGGCCTGCGCAAGGACGACACCGACCTGAAGCTCAAGATCAACAAGGCGCTGGCCGACATGCACAAGGACGGCACGTACGACCGGCTGTCGCACAAGTATTTCGCGTTCAGCGTCTACTCGGCTCGCTGAGCGCCGACAATGACGCGAAGCGGATGCGGGGGCGGCCCCGCGTCCGGGCAACACAGGCAGTCAACCGCGCGCCGCCCGCCCGATCGCCCGCCGCTTCGCGCGACGGGCTCGCCCGGCACCGATGCCGGGGGCGGACGGCGATGACAAGCACGGGGGCGTTCCGCGCAGCATGGCGGGCGCGTCTTTCGAGGCGCACGGCGTGCGCCCTCCGGGACCACACCAGGGACCACATATGTTTCTACAAGGCTACGGCCCGCTGATCCTCGCCGGCACCTGGCAAACCGTCAAACTGGCGGTGCTTTCGCTTGCGCTGTCGTTCCTGCTGGGCCTGCTCGGCGCGGGCGCGAAGCTGTCGCGCAACCGCTTCACGAACGGCGTCGGCACCGTCTACACGACGCTGATCCGCGGCGTGCCCGACCTCGTGCTGATGCTGCTGCTGTTCTACAGCCTGCAGATCTGGCTGAACATGGCGACCGACGCGCTCGGCTGGGACCAGATCGACATCGACCCGTTCCTCGCCGGCGTGCTCGTGCTCGGTTTCATCTACGGCGCGTACTTCACCGAGACGTTCCGCGGCGCGTTC
This sequence comes from Burkholderia sp. SR8, assembly GCF_052851275.1. Lineage (NCBI taxonomy): Bacteria > Pseudomonadati > Pseudomonadota > Betaproteobacteria > Burkholderiales > Burkholderiaceae > Burkholderia > Burkholderia sp. SR8. Next base: position 135,603 of record NZ_JAULUC010000008.1, on the reverse strand, counting down.
CTGTCGGTGCCGCGCGGCCAGCTCGAGGCCGGCAGCGCGTACGGGATGACGAACTGGCAGGTGTTCACGCGGATCATGTTTCCGCAGATGATGCGCTTCGCACTGCCGGGCATCGGCAACAACTGGCAGGTGCTCGTGAAGTCGACCGCGCTCGTGTCGATCATCGGCCTCGCCGACGTCGTGAAGGCGTCGCAGGACGCCGGCAAGGGCACGCTGCGGTTCTTCTTCTTCACGCTGATCGCCGGTGCGGTCTACCTCGCCATCACGACGATCTCGAACTTCGTGCTGATGTGGCTCGAAAAGCGTTACTCGACCGGTGTCCGCAAGGCTGACCTATGATCGAACTCATCCAAGAATACTGGCGCAACTACCTCTACACCGACGGTTTCCGGATCACCGGCGTCGCGATCACGCTGTGGCTGCTGGTCGTGTCGATCGGCCTCGGCTTCTGCCTGTCGGTGCCGCTCGCGGTGGCCCGCGTGTCGAAGAAGAAGTGGCTGTCGGGCGCCGTGTGGCTCTACACGTACGTGTTCCGCGGCACGCCGCTCTACGTGCAGCTGCTGCTCTGCTACACCGGCCTCTACAGCCTGCAGGCCGTGCGCGGCACGCCGCTGCTCGATGCGTTCTTCCGCGACGGGATGCACTGCACGCTGCTCGCGTTCACGCTGAACACCTGCGCGTACACCACCGAAATCTTCGCGGGCGCGATCAAGGCGACGTCGTACGGCGAGATCGAGGCCGCGCGCGCGTACGGGATGTCGACCTTCACGATGTATCGCCGCGTGATCCTGCCGTCCGCGCTGCGCCGCTCGCTGCCGCTCTACAGCAACGAAGTGATCCTGATGCTGCACGCGACCACCGTCGCGTTCACCGCGACCGTGCCGGACATCCTGAAGATCGCGCGCGACGTGAACTCGGCGACCTACATGTCGTTCCACGCATTCGGCATCGCCGCCCTGCTCTATCTCGCGATCTCGTTCTCGCTCGTGTGGCTGTTCCGCCAGGCCGAGCGCCGCTGGCTCGCGTATCTGCGCCCGCAAGGCAAGTAAGTTTCCGCAGGACTATTGATGAATTCCCAGACTCAAAAGCTTTTCGTCGACGATCTCCACAAGCGGTACGGCGACAACGAGGTGCTCAAGGGCGTGTCGCTGAAGGCGAACTCGGGCGACGTGATCAGCGTGATCGGCTCCTCCGGTTCCGGCAAGAGCACGATGCTCCGCTGCATCAACTTCCTCGAGCAGCCGAACGCGGGCCGCATCGTCGTCGACGGCGAGGAAGTGCGCACCGCGAAGGACAAGACGGGCGCGCTGCGCGCGGCCGATTCGAAGCAGCTGCAGCGGGTGCGCACCAAGCTGTCGATGGTGTTCCAGCACTTCAACCTGTGGTCGCACATGAACGTGATCGAGAACGTGATGGAAGCGCCCGTCAACGTGCTCGGGATCCCGAAGAAGGAAGCCGAGGACCGCGCGCGCGAGTATCTCGAGAAGGTCGGCCTCGCGCCGCGCGTCGAGAAGCAGTATCCGTCGCACCTGTCGGGCGGTCAGCAGCAGCGCGTCGCGATCGCGCGCGCGCTCGCGATGCATCCGGACGTGATGCTGTTCGACGAGCCGACCTCCGCGCTCGATCCGGAACTCGTCGGCGAAGTGCTGAAGGTGATGCAGAAGCTCGCCGAGGAAGGCCGCACGATGATCGTCGTCACGCACGAGATGGGCTTCGCGCGCAACGTGTCGAACCACGTGATGTTCCTGCACCAGGGGCGCGTCGAGGAAGAAGGCGTGCCGTCCGAGGTATTCGCGAACCCGAAAAGCGAGCGCCTGCGCGGCTTCCTGTCGGGCAGCCTCAAGTAACGCGCATCCCGCGTTACGCCGCCCCAGCGGGCGCCATGCGGCGCCCGTTTTGCGTTTACGCGGCTTCGATCGGCGCGCCGTCCGCGAACGCGCGCAGCGCATCGCCCGCGAGCCGGTAGCGCACCCATTCGCTCTGCGCCGCCGCGCCCACGCTTTCGTAGAAGCGGATCGCCGGCTCGTTCCAGTCGAGCACGCTCCATTCGAAACGCCCGCAGCCGGTATCGACGGCGATCCGCGCGAGCGCCTTCAGCAGCCGCAGCCCGGCGCCCGCGCCGCGAAAGCGCGGCGATACGTACAGATCCTCGAGATACAGCCCCTGGCGGCCGAGCCACGTCGAATACGAGAAGAAATACACGGCGAAGCCGGCCGGCTCGCCATCGACCTCGCAGATCAATGCGCGCGCGGGCGTGTCGTCGCCGAACAGGCTGCGCTCGAGCGACGCGGGCGTCGCGACCACTTCGTGCTCGGCCTTCTCGTAAATGGCGAGCTCGGTGATGAAACGCAGGATCTGCGGCACGTCGGCGACGGTGGCGGAACGGATGTCGATTTGCACGATGGGGGCCCTCCCCGGCCCGGGCTGAATACGGAATGCGGCGCCCGCGCGATTGCGCATGGCGCCGGTCAGAGTCACATGCTACGTTCACGCCTGAACTGCAGGAAGTGCAGTTTCTTCATCAGGACATGAACATGATGCATCCCGACCTGCGCCGCCTCGACCTGAACCTGCTGCTCGCGTTCGACGCGCTGTACCGCCACCGGTCGGTCGCCGCTGCCGCGCACGAGCTGGCGATGAGCCCGTCGGCGCTGAGCCACGCGCTCGCGCGGTTGCGCGACGCGATCGGCGACGCGCTGTTCGTGCGCCTCGGCAACGAGATGCAACCGACCGTGCGCGCCGACGACATCGCCGTGTGGGCCGGCGACGCGCTCGACACGATGTCGAAGGGGCTCGCCCGCGCGCGCCGCTTCGATCCCGCGCAAAGCGACCGCACGTTCGTGTTCGCCGCGAGCGACTACACGGCGTTCGCGGTGCTGCCGGCATTGCTCGCGCGCATCGAGCAGGTCGCGCCGCGGCTGCGGATCCGCGTGGTCCATTCGGACCGCAAGATCGCGATCGACGAGCTCGCGGCCGGCCGCATCGACTTCGCGCTCGGCTATCACGAGGAAACGGCCGCCGCCGCGCCGGGCATCGACGATTTCGACTGGTTCTCCGACGACTACGTGGTGATCGCGAGCGCCGCGCATCCGGACATTCGCCGGCGGCTGACGCTTGACCGGTATCTGGCCGCGCGCCACGCGGTCGTCACGCCGTGGAACGAGCCGCGCGGCGTGGTCGACTATGTGCTCGACCGGCTCGGCCTCGCGCGGCAGGTCGCCGTGCAGCTGCCGAGCGTGCTCGCCGCGCCGTTCGTGATCGCGGAATCGGCGCTGCTGATGACCGTGCCGAACCGCGCCGCGCAGGCGCTGCGCCACGCGGTGCCGATCCGCATCTTTCCTGCACCGTTCGACATTCCGCGCTACACGGTCAAGGTGTACTCGCACGCGAAGCATGCGCGCACCGATGCGCATCGCTGGCTTCGCGCGCAATTGCTCGCCGCGCGGCCGGCGGCCGACTGAGACAGGCAACGCGCAACATCCGCCTGGGCCCGCCCGGCAAGCGTTCGCGCAGCGCCGCGGCGCCTTCGAACCGCCGTCAATTTATTACGAAATACTTACCAATTTGACATGCTGGATGCCTACGATGACGCCCATCGCGTCGTCAATAGTGGCAATCCTTGACCCATGCTCGCCGAAACCGTGTCTGCCTTGTCGGACAAGGGTTTTCCGGGCCATGGCGCCCCCTCGCGCACCCGCCGCGCACCGTGTTGCATGGCAAATTGGCGACACGTGTTAGTCAAACAACGATTTCCATCGCCACAAAATTGTATTTTTGCTAAATTAGTAACCAAAGTAGCAAAACGAAGTTCGTGAAATGTAGTTTAGCTTCACGACACTACAAGGAGACCCCGCAAGCCGACCCGGCCGCGCGGGACCGCTCAACGGTTTTCCGTCCGCTTGCCCGCGTGCCGCGCTTACCGGCCCTGCACGAGGTCTCCCTGGTTATCCCGCTTTTCGCTTTTGCCCGACGCTCGCAGCGCCGGGCATCTCGTGCAGTCTGGGTTGACTTTTTGACAGGGTATGGAGGAGATGATGAAGAAAGCTTTGGTCGCGGCCGCGCTGATGGCTGCTGGGGTGGTTACGGCGCACGCGCAGAGCAGCGTGACGCTGTATGGTCGCCTGGATGCCGGCCTTGAGTACCTGAACGGCCTGCAGAACGGCCACCAAGTGCGCGCGGAAAGCGGCGACTGGGGCACGAGCCTGTGGGGCTTGAAGGGTAGCGAGGACATCGGTGGCGGCAACAAGGTCCTGTTCCACCTCGAAGGCGCGTTCAACACGATGACGGGCGGCTTCAGCGGCTCGATCTGGGATCGTTTCGCGACCGTCGGCATCTCCAACGACCGCTACGGTACGCTGCTGCTGGGTCGCGAACTCGCGATCGCGAACGGCGTGTGGGACTTCGATCCGCTGGGCCAGTCGAGCTGGTCGTCGGCCTCGCTCGTGCGCGGCCGCAACTGGAACAAGACCAGCAACAACGTGTCGTACCAGTCGCCGTCGTTCTACGGCCTCGACTTCTACGGCCAGTTCGCGTTCTCGAACTCGACCAGCTTCAACGGCAACACGACGGCCGGCCAGCCGGGCCGTGCAGCCGGTGCGCAGGTCACGTACACGAATTCGCTGTTCCAGGTGCGCGGCATCTACGACGAAACGCGCGACAGCAACGGCCGCTTCTCGGACGTGTTCAACTACTCGCGCGAATACTTCGCCGGCCTGAACGTGTTCCTCGGCCAGTTCAAGCTGCAGGCGGCCTACCAGTCGTCGCATGCGGACGGCAGCGGCGGCCCGGCCGTCAACAACGGCATCACCGGTACGCAGCAGGTCTGGGGCGGCGTGACGTGGCAGGCAACGCCGGCGGCAGCGCTGATCGCGGCCGTGTACCACGTGAACGCGAACCACGGCGGCGGCAACGCGAACATCTACACGGTCGGCGGTTCGTACAACATCTCGAAGCGCACGCTGTTCGACGTGCAGGTCGCGACGGTGCGCAACAGCTCGACGGCCAACTTCGGCCTGAACGCGAACGGTGCAGGCACCGCCGTGTCGACCGGCAACCCGCATCCAGGCGGCAGCCAGACCGGCGTGTACGCCGGCATCCAGCACCTGTTCTGATCAGGCGCCGTCCAGAGAACGATTCGACAACACTTTCCACGCTGCTGCGAGAGGCGCGTATCGGTGCGGTACCCACCCGGGTATCGCACCTTTTTTTATTGGCGGGCCGGGTTCGTGCGCCCCGTGGCCCGATCGGCCGAAGCGGCCGAAGCGGCCGGGAAACGGCTGCGACGCGACCCGAATGACGCGGATGCCGCGGTCAGACCGCCGCTTCGTTCTCTTCGCCGGTGCGGATGCGGATCACGCGCTCGACGTCCGACACGAAGATCTTGCCGTCGCCGATCTTGCCGGTGCGCGCCGCACCGATCACCGCGTCGATCACCTGATCGACCTGCGCTTCCGCGACGACCACCTCGATCTTCATCTTCGGCAGGAAGTCGACGACGTATTCGGCGCCGCGATACAGCTCGGTGTGCCCCTTCTGGCGGCCGAAGCCTTTCACTTCCGTCACGGTCAGCCCCGTGAGGCCCACTTCGGCGAGCGCTTCGCGGACTTCGTCCAGCTTGAACGGCTTGATGATGGCGGTGATGCGTTTCATGATGGTTGTCCCTCAATGCTCGTTTGGATGAAAAATCGCGGCTTCGATTGCAAGCCGCAAGTGTAAGCCGTAAGTCCGCTGGCCGGCCGCGTACGGTCCGGCGCCGCTCAGTCGAGACGTTCGGTAAAGCGCGACGTGATCGGATAACGCCAGTCGCGCCCGAACGCGCGGTGCGTGACGCGAATCCCGATCGGCGCCTGGCGGCGCTTGTATTCGTTGACCTTGATGAGCCGCGTCACGCGGGCGACGTCGGCTTCCGCATAGCCGGCCGCGACGATTTCGGCGAGCGGCCGGTCCTCCTCCATGTACATCCGCATGATCGCGTCGAGCACGTCGTACGGCGGCAGGCTGTCCTGGTCCGTCTGGTTCTCGCGCAGCTCGGCCGACGGCGCGCGCGTGAGGATCCGCTCGGGGATCACGTCGCGCGAGCCGTAGTCGGCCGTTGCGTTGCGATAGCGGCACAGCCGGTAGACCTGCGTCTTCGCGATGTCCTTGATCACCGCGAAGCCGCCGGCCATGTCGCCGTACAGCGTGCAGTAGCCGACCGCCATCTCGCTCTTGTTGCCGGTCGTCAGCACGATCGAGCCGAACTTGTTCGACAGCGCCATCAGCAGCGTGCCGCGGATGCGCGCCTGGATGTTCTCTTCCGTCGCATCCTCCGCGCGGCCCGCGAATTCGCCCGCGAGCGCCGCCCGGAATGCGTCGAACATCGGCGCGATCGCGATCTCGTCGTAGCGCACGCCGACGCGCCGCGCCATCTCCGCCGCGTCGGTGGTCGAGATGTCGGCCGTGTAGCGCGACGGCATCATCACCGCGCGCACGCGGTCGGGCCCGAGCGCGTCGCACGCGACCGCGAGCACCAGCGCCGAATCGACGCCGCCCGACAGCCCGATCAGCACACCGGGAAAGCCGTTCTTGCCGATGTAGTCGCGCACGCCGGTGACGAGCGCGCGATAGACCTGCGCGTCGACCGGCAGCTCGGGCGCGAGCGCGCCGGGCAGCGGCCGCGCGCCGTCGAATTCGACGATCGCGTGCCCTTCGTCGAACTGCGGCATCTTCGCGACGAGCGCGCCGTCGCCGTCGAGCACGAACGAGCCGCCGTCGAACACGAGTTCGTCCTGGCCGCCGACGAGGTTCACGTACACCATCGGCAGCCCGGTTTCGCGGATCCGCGCGCGCAGGATGTCGATGCGCAGCGCTTCCTTGTTCATGTGGTACGGCGAACCGTTCGGGATCAGCAGCACCTGCGCGCCGGCGGCCTTCGCGATCTGCGCGGCCGACGCATGCCACGCGTCCTCGCAGATGATCACGCCGTATCTGACGCCGTTCAGCTCGAACACGAGCGGCCGCGTGTCCGTCGCGAAGTAGCGCTTCTCGTCGAACACGTCGGCGTTCGGCAGATCCTGCTTGCGGTACGTGCCGACGATCTCGCCGCCGACGATCAGCGACACCGCGTTGTAGGTGTCGGACGGCGGCACGCCGCGCTCGATCGGGCGGTTTGCATTACCATCGACGGCTGGCGCCTGTGCATCGCCGCCCGGACCGCTGCCCGCACCGCGCCACGGATGGCCGACCAGCACCGCGAGCCCGTCGAATGCGCGCAGCGCATCGGCGAGCGCGTCGAGCGCGGCGGCGGCGGCCGTGTAGAACGCGGGCCGTAGCAGCAGGTCTTCCGGCGGATAGCCGGACAGCGCGAGTTCGGGCGCGACCATCAGTTGCGCACCATCGTCGTGCGCGGCGCGGGCGGCCGCGACGATCCGCGCGACGTTGCCGGCGAAATCGCCGACGGTGACGTTGATCTGGGCGAGAGCGAGTCGGGTCTTCATGACGGGATCGGCGCAGCGCAGCGGCGCGCCTCGAATGGCTGACGAAATCGTCCCGGACGCGGGCCACGGCGGCACGCATCCGGCGGCATCCAACGGTACGGATTCACGCTTGAAACACGAACGCATCGATTATCGCACGGGCATCCTGTCGTCCCCCGCCGAGGTGCCGGCCGACGAATGGAACGCGCTGCTCGAGCAGGACGCGCAGCCGACGCCGTTCCTGCGCCACGAATTCCTCGACGCGCTGCACGTCGCGCGCTGCGCGGTCGACGACACCGGCTGGTCGCCGCATTTCGTCACGCTCACCGACGCGCGCACGGGCCGGCTCGCGGCGGCCGCGCCCGTCTACGCGAAGCAGCATTCGTACGGCGAATACGTGTTCGACTGGGCGTGGGCGGACGCGTACCAGCGCAACAACCTGTCCTACTACCCGAAGCTGCTGTGCGCGGTGCCGTTCACGCCCGTGCAAGGCACGCGCCTGCTTGCCGCCGACGACGACGCGCGCCGCCGGCTCGCGGCCACGCTGCTCGCGTTCGCGGAACAGAGCGACGTGTCGTCGCTGCACGTGCTGTTCCCGACCGGCGACGAAGCGCGGCTGCTCGAATCGATGGGGATGATGCTGCGCGAAGGCGTGCAGTTCCACTGGCTCAACGACGGCTATCGCGACTTCGACGACTTCCTCGGCACGCTCGAGCAGAAGAAGCGCAAGAACATCCGCGCGGAACGGCGCAAGGTGCGCGAGGCCGGCGTCACGTTCCGGCGCGTCACCGGCGAGCGCATCACCGACGCCGACTGGCGCTTCTTTTCCCGCTGCTACCGGCAGACCTACCGCGAGCACTATTCGAGCCCGTACCTGAATCTCGACTTCTTCCGCACGATCGGCGCGACGATGCCCGAGAACCTGCTGCTCGTGATCGCCGAGGCCGACGGCAAGCCGATCGCGAGTTCGCTCGCGGTCTACCGCCGCGGCCCGAACGGCAGCGGCGGCACGCTGTACGGCCGCTACTGGGGCGCGCTCGAGCACGTGCCCTGCCTGCATTTCGAAACGGCGTACTACCAGCTGCTCGAGTTCTGCATCGAGGCCGGGCTCGATACGTTCGAAGGCGGTGCGCAGGGCGAGCACAAGCTCGCGCGCGGCTTCCTGCCGACCGTCACGCATTCCGCGCACTGGCTCGCGCATCCGGCCTTCGCGGATGCGGTCGCGCACTTTCTCGCACGCGAGACCGAACAGATCCATGCGTATGTCGACGAGCTGCGCGAGCATGATCCGTTTCGGCGCGGCCCGTGACGGTGTCGCGAATCGCATCGCCCGTGGCGGCACGCGCGAATTCTGAGACACTGGCAGCTTCGCAGCCCGCCCCCTTTCCATGTCCTGGTTTCTGTATCTGATCGAGTGCGCCGACGACAGCGTCTACACGGGCATCACGACCGACGTCGCCGCGCGCTTCGACGAGCACGCGTGCGGCAAGGGCGCGCGCTACACGCGCTCGCGCAAGCCGCGCGCGGTGCTCGCGTCGTTCCCGCTGCCGGATCGGTCGATCGCGTCGCGCGCCGAGTACTGGGTGAAACGGCTCACGGCCGCGCAGAAGCGCGAGTTGGCGGCCGGGATACGGACGCTCGAGTCGGTGCTGCCGATGGGGATGTCGATCGACGGGAGTATCGATGCGGACGCGGTGCAAGCCGCTTCGCGCGGGAAGAAGAAGGCCGCCAAGACGGTGACGAAGAAGGTGCAGTCCATCGACGTCGCGGCGCCGGTGGCCAAAGCGGAACGGCCTCGCCAGAAGGCGGCGAAGGCAGAGAAGGCCGGTAATGACGGGACCGCGTCCCCGTCCGCAAAGACACGGGCCGCGAAACCGGGGCAAGCCTCACCAACTCCCACGAGGGCAAAGCTCGCCGCTGCCGCGCAGCGTGCGAATATGGGCGACGCCGCCGAAGTAAAGAAAACCGCGTCGCGCAGCGCCGCGGCAAAGCGGAAAAAGCCGGCGACGCGCGCAGCGCCGAAACGAAAAACGCCGGCTGCCGGTGGCAACCCCGTTGCGCAGGAGCACGGCGGCACCATTGCCAAGCCTGCGCGCCGCCGTGCGTCGCCGGGCAGGTCCACTGCCGAAGCCGTCGAAGCGGCTGCCGCGGTCGCCACTCAGCGCCGTGCGACGGGTGCGACACGTGCAATGGATGTGACGGGTACGACGGACGCGCCGCGCGCCACGCGTGCGAAGGCCGCACCCACCGCCGCCGCCCTGCCCGCACCCGCGAGCCCACGCAAGAACACCACCGCACGCGCCGTACCGCGCACAAAACAAAACCGCGCGGCCTCCTGACGAGACACGCGCGGTTTGCGTTCCGAACGAACCGGCCGCGAGGCCGGCCAGCCGGCTTACTTCTTGTAGTTCGCAGCGCCGTCGGCGATTTCCTTGTGCGCGGCGTCGATGCCGGCCCAGCCTTCGACCTTCACCCACTTGCCCTTCTCGAGCGCCTTGTATTGCTCGAAGAAGTGCTTGATCTGGTCCTTCAGGTACTCGGGCACGTCGTCGATCGACTTCAGGTTCGCCGTCATCGGGCAGACCTTGTCGTGCGGCACGGCGACGAGCTTCGCGTCGACGCCCGACTCGTCGGTCATCTGCAGCATGCCCAGCACGCGCGAACGCACGATCGAACCGGCCAGCAGCGGGAACGGCGTGATCACCAGCACGTCGACCGGATCGCCGTCGCCCGACAGCGTCTGCGGGATGTAGCCGTAGTTCACCGGATAGCGCATGCCGGTACCGATGAAGCGGTCGACGACGAGGAGACCCAGCTCCTTGTCCGCCTCGTACTTCACCGGATCGCTTTGCGCGGGGATCTCGATGATCACGTTGAAATCGTGCGGCAGGTCCTTGCCGGCCGGAACATGATTGAAGCTCATAGCGCTCTCTGTTGGTCGATGGGAATTCGGGACAGGGCGCCGCGGCCGATGCACCGCCGCGGGCGTCCCCGCAGGGAATGCGCCATTATAGCCAATCGACCGGTGGCGTCCGGATGACGATCGGCGCGATAATCGTTCCGGATGTCCGGCCATCGAATGACCGCCGACGTTGCCCGTCGACCGCACAGCATGGGACAGGAGCAGGCATGGAAGAAGCGAAGCACTTCATCGCGGGCGAATGGACGCTGCCCGCGCAACTGGAGACGATCCCGGTCGTCGATCCGTCCGACGGCCAGCCGTTCGCGACGATCGCGCGCGGCACCGCACCCGACATCGAGCGCGCGGTGGCCGCCGCCCGCGACGCATTCGCCGGCCCGTGGGGCGCGGCGAGCGCCGCCGAGCGCGGCCGCGTGCTGATGCGGCTGTCCGCACGCGTCGCCGACCATCTCGACGAACTCGCCGCGATCGAGGCGCGCGACACCGGCAAGCCGCTGAAGCAGGCGCGCGCCGACGCCGCCGCACTCGCGCGCTACTTCGAGTTCTACGCCGGCGCCGCCGACAAGCTGCACGGCGAAACCCTCCCCTATCAAGCCGGCTACACGGTGCTGACGGTGCGCGAGCCGCATGGCGTCACCGGCCACATCGTGCCGTGGAACTACCCGATGCAGATCTTCGGGCGCAGCGTCGGCGCCGCGCTCGCGGCCGGCAACGCGTGCGTCGTGAAGCCGGCCGAGGATGCGTGCCTGTCGGTGCTGCGCGTGGCCGAGCTCGCCGCCGAAGCCGGGCTGCCGGCCGGTGCGCTCAACGTCGTCACCGGCTACGGCCATGAAGCGGGCGCCGCGCTCGCGCGCCATCCCGGCATCGACCACATCTCGTTTACCGGCTCGCCCGCGACCGGCAAGCTGGTCGCGCAGATGGCGGCCGAGAATCACGTGCCCGTCACGCTCGAGCTCGGCGGCAAGTCGCCGCAGATCGTGTTCGCCGACGCCGATCTCGAAGCGGCGCTGCCCGTGCTCGTGTCGGCGATCGTGCAGAACGGCGGGCAGACCTGCTCGGCCGGCAGCCGCGTGCTGATCGAGCGTGCGGTGTACGAGCCGCTCGTCGAACGGCTCGCGACCGCATTCAACGGGCTGCGCGTCGGCCCGAGCCGTGCGGATCTCGACTGCGGTCCGCTGATCAACGCGAAGCAGCAGCAGCGCGTGTGGGATTTCCTGTCCGACGCGCAGCACGACGGCATTCCGATGGCCGGACACGGCCAGGTCGTCGCCGATGCGCCCGAAACCGGCTTCTATCAGGCGCCCGCGCTGCTGCGCGACGTGCCGGCGTCGCACCGGCTCGCGCAGGAGGAAGTGTTCGGCCCGGTGCTCGCCGCGATGCGGTTCGTCGACGAGGACGAAGCCGTCGCGCTCGCGAACGGCACGCCGTACGGGCTCGTCGCCGGCATCTGGACACGCGACGGCGCGCGCCAGCTGCGTCTCGCGCGGCGTCTGCGCGCGGGCCAGGTGTTCATCAACAACTATGGCGCGGGCGGCGGCGTCGAGCTGCCGTTCGGCGGCGTCGGGCACTCGGGTCACGGCCGCGAGAAAGGCTTCGAGGCGCTGTACGGCTTCACCGCACTGAAGACGATCGCGATCCGGCACGGCTGATCCGCGCGCGGCCGGTTGGCAGCGGCCGGCCGCGCCACCGCCACACCCTGCACTCGCCAACACAGGAGACACACCATGCGGTTGAGCGGCAAGACGGCCATCGTCACCGGCGGCGGCTCGGGCTTCGGCGAAGGCATCGCGAAGACGTATGCGCGCGAAGGCGCGAACGTCGTCGTCAACGACCTGAACGGCGCGGCGGCCGAACGCGTCGCGAGCGAGATCGCGCTGGCCGGCGGCAAGGCGATCGCGGTCGCGGGCGACGTATCGAAGGACGCCGACTGGCGCGCGCTGCTGCAGGCCGCGCTCGACGACTTCCATTCGGTGCAGATCGTCGTGAACAACGCCGGCACCACGCACCGTAACAAGCCGGTGCTCGACGTGACGGAGGCGGAGTTCGATCGCGTGTACGCCGTGAACATGAAAAGCCTGTTCTGGAGCGTGCAGACCTTCGTTCCGTACTTCCGCGCGCAGGGCGGCGGCGTGTTCGTGAACGTCGCGTCGACGGCCGGCGTGCGGCCGCGCCCGGGCCTCGTCTGGTACAACAGCACGAAGGGCGCGATGATCACCGCGAGCAAGTCGCTCGCGGCCGAGCTCGGTGCCGACCGGATCCGCGTGAACTGCATCAACCCGGTGCTCGGCGAGACGGGCCTGATGACCGAGTTCATGGGCTGCGAGGATACGCCCGAGAACCGCCGCCGCTTCCTGGCGAAGATTCCGCTCGGCCGCTTCTCGACGCCGCAGGACATCGCGAACGCGGCCCTCTATCTCGCATCCGACGACGCCGAGTTCATCACCGGCGTCTGTCTCGAAGTCGACGGCGGGCGCTGCATCTAGCCGCACGACCGTGATCGCGCCGCGCCGGCAGCATCGGGCGGCGCCGCATTCCCGCGTAGTCATTGCTGTTGCACGACACCGGATCGGGCGCGCCGCGCCGGCTCCGGCCACCACAAGAAAGGACAGGAGACAACATGGCAACATCGACGCAGTCGCTGCCCGGCTCGTCCGGCGCATTCGAGGAAGCAACCTACCGCAAGGTATCGTGGCGGCTCACGCCGCTGTTGCTGCTGTGCTACGTGGTCGCGTATCTCGACCGCGTGAACGTCGGCTTCGCGAAGCTGCAGATGGCGAGCGACCTGAATCTGAGCGATACCGTCTACGGGCTCGGCGCCGGGATCTTCTTCTTCGGCTACTTTCTGTTCGAAGTGCCGAGCAACATCATCCTGCACAAGGTCGGCGCGCGCGTGTGGATCGCGCGGATCATGGCGACGTGGGGCGTGATCTCGATCCTGACGATGTTCGTCACGACGCCCGCCATGTTCTACGTGATGCGCTTCCTGCTCGGCGTCGCGGAAGCAGGCTTCTTCCCCGGCGTGATCCTGTATCTCACGTACTGGTATCCGGCCCATCGGCGCGGCCGGATGACGACGTTCTTCATGACGGCCGTCGCGCTGTCCGGCGTGATCGGCGGCCCGATCTCGGGCTTCATCCTGAAGGCGTTCAACGGCGTGAGCGGCTGGCACGGCTGGCAGTGGCTGTTCCTGCTCGAAGGGATCCCGTCGGTGCTGGCCGGCGTGCTCGTGTTCTTCGCGCTCGACGACCGGATCGCGAAGGCGAAATGGTTGACCGACGACGAGAAGGCGCTGCTCGCGCGCAACGTCGACGCGGAGGAAGCGACCAAGGAAGACCTGCCGCTCGGCGCGGTGATGTCGAGCCCGCGCGTGTGGCTGATGGCGCTGATCTACTTCTCGTTCGTGATGGGGCTGTACGGCGTCGGCTTCTGGCTGCCGACGATCATCAAGGCCACCGGCGTGACCGACACGTTCACGATCGGCCTGCTGTCGGCGGTTCCGTATGCAGCGGCGGTGGTCGCGATGATCCTGATCGCACGCAGCGCGGACAAGCGCCGCGAACGGCGCTGGCACCTGGCGATCCCGGCCGCGTTCGGCGCGGTGGGGCTCGTGCTGTCGGTGATCTGGGCGCACGAGACGGCGCTCGCGATGCTCGGCCTCACGCTCGCGACGATGGGCATCCTGACGACGCTGCCGCTGTTCTGGAGCTTGCCGACCGCGTTCCTCGGCGGCGCGGCGGCCGCGGCCGGCATCGCGATGATCAACTCGATCGGCAACCTCGCGGGCTTCCTGAGCCCGTACCTGATGGGCTGGCTCAAGCAGGCGACGGGCGCCAACGATGCGGGCATGTACATGCTCGCCGGCTTCCTCGTGCTCGGCGGGCTGCTCGCGCTGTCGGTGCCGAAGGGGCTCGTCGACAAGTAATGTGCCCTGCGTGACGGCGCGGCAGCGCCGCGCCGCGCAACACGCCTATCGCCGACGCACCGGAAAAATGCCCCGAAGGCCTGACGGCGTTCGGGGCATTTTCACGCGCGGCCGGCAACCGCCGCCGCGTCAGACCACGGTGATCGCGAGCGCGCTTTCGCGGTAGTGCTTCGCCGCCTTGTCGGTTTCGCCGAGATGCTCGAACAGGCGCGCGAGCGCACGATGCGCACGCACCTTCAGCGCCTCGTTGTCGGCCTGCTTCAACGCGGCTTCGAGGAACGACTGCGCCTTGCCCCACAGCTGCTGCTGCTGGCACAGGCGGCCGAGCGCGAACAGCAGGTCGGCATCATCCGGATGATCCTTCTTCCACCCTTCGGCCTTCTGGATCAGCGGCAGCGCATCGCCGCCGGCCGTGTCCGGATAGCGGCGCAGCAGGCGCGCATCCCAGTTGTGCGCGAGCGCTTCCTCGACGATGCGGCGCGCTTCCGTGCGGCGCTCGAGCGGCACCAGCAGATCGGCCGCGAGATCGGCGAGGCGCGGCGACTGGCGCTCGAGCGGCGACAGCGACTGCCACACCTCGAGCAGCGCGTCCGGATCGTGCCGGCGTTCGCGCAGCAGGTTCTCCGCCGCCTGCTGGCGCAGCCGCACGGCCGCGGCCGGATGCAGCGCTTCGCGCTTCTCGAGCGCCTTCGCGAGCTTCAGCACCTCGGCCCAGTTCTTCAGCTGCTGCTGCGCGCGCAGCGCGACCTGTTGCGCATGGATCCGCTTGCCGCCGGCCTGCATGTCGGCCAGCGCGGCGAGCGCGCCGTCGGCATCGCGCGCATCCGCGCGCATGTCGGCCGCGGCGAGCAGCCGCGCGTCCTGCCATTCCGGTGCGTCGACCTTCGACAGCCAGTCGTCGCGGCGCGTGTACTCGTGCATCCGGTGCGCGGCGGTCGCCGCGACGAGGCTCGCGGCGCCCTGGTTCGCGTCGACCGCGAGCGCGTCGCGCGCGGCCTTCTCGGCGCGCGAGAAGCGGCCCGCGTACAGGTTCGCGATCGCATCGCGCAGCGACGCGGCCGCCTTCTCGTTGCGCGAACGCGCGCGATACGCGGCGACCCGCTGCGGCATGCGCCAGATGTTGCGCACGATGCGCAGCAGCGCATACACGACGATGAACAGCACGACGATGGCGATCACGAACAGGTTCAGCGACACGTCGACCCGGTACGGCGGATAGACGAGCAGCACCTGCCCCGCATCGAAGCGGCCGACGGTGGCGAGTGCGGCGGCGATCGCGAACAGGATCGCGAGCCAGACGATTCCTCGAAGCGTCATCGTTACCCCCGGCTCTTGAACTGCTGAACGGCGTTCAGGCTCGTGTTCAGGTTCGGCACCGCGACCGTCAGCGATGCGCCGTCCACCTGCTTCAGCAGATCCTCGACGGACTGCGTGTCCTTCGATGCCTGGTCGAAATACTTGCCGAGCGACGCCTGCGCCGCGTGCAGGTCGGCCTTCATCGCGGTGTCGTTGCGCGCGAGCAGCGACAGCCGCGCGGTGAGCAGGCGCAGCTTCACGTTCTCGCGCACGAAGTAGCCCTGGTCCGGCGACGCGAGCATCGCGTCCGCGTTGTCGATCCGGCGCACCTGCACGAGGCCCTTCAGCTGCTGGCCGAGGCCGGCCGAGAAGTCATGCCACCACACCTTCCAGCGCGGCTCGCCGGCCATCGCCGCGGCCGACGATGCGGCATCGGCCGGCTCGCCCTTCGGCGCCGCGTGCGGGACGATCGCCTCGCCCGACAGCGGCAGCGCGTCGATCTTCGCGATCGCGTCGTCGAGCTTGATCGCGAGGCCCGTGAGGTCGGCCGACGGCGCGGCCTTCAGCTTCTCGATGTCCTGCGCGAGCGCCTTGCGCACCGTGACCGCCTGCGCGCTCTGCGACGTCGCGAGGCGCGCGTCGGCGTTCTGCAGCGCGATCAGCGCGAGTTGCGTGTTGCCGGTCAGCTGCAGCTGCTGGCTCGCGCTCGACAGCATCTGGTCGACTTCCTCGAGCATCCACGCGTCGCGGTTGCGCGACAGGTCCTGGTACTGCTGCTGCAGCGCCTGCTGCGCGCTCTGCGCGTCGGCGAGCTTGCCGTCGAGCTGCGCGAGCTGCGTGTCGACCTGGTGCGTGCTCGCGAGCGCCTGCTCGGTCTTCATCCGGATCTCGGCCGTCTGCGCATCGAGCGCCTTCTGGCGCGCGACGAACGAATCGTCGAGCCGGTCGACCTTGCGGTTCAGCGCGTAGCCGCCGACGCCTGCCGCGCAGCCGAGCACGACGACGACGAACCACAGCGCCGCGCTGCTGCCGCGGCGCGCAGGCGGTTCGGACGCGGGATAAGGGCGGCTGGACGGCGGTGCGGATGCAGCGGCCGGCTGGGAAGCGACGCTTTTGGAATCGTTGGTATCTGTCATGCGTTTAGTCACCGGTGCGGCTGTCGCCGGTTGGACGGCCTCGTCGGCCATCGTTCGAAACGCGCGGACGATGCGCTCATCGCCCGCGCCGGTCAGCGTAATCCTATCAAAACCCAATGCGCGCGCGGTCTGCTCGATGCGCGGGTGCGGCGTGACGAGCGGCGCATGCTTCAGTGCGTCGATCTCGGCGTCGTTCAGGTGCGTGCGCGCGAGCTCGTGCAGGTTGCGCACACCTTCCGAGCTCGTGACGAGCCACGCGTGCGGCGCGCCGGCCAGCAGTGCGTGCACGCGCTCCCACGCGCCGATGCGCGGCTCGGGCACGACGCGCCGGTACGCGGCGACGAGCGTGACGTCCGCGCCGGCTTCGCGCAGCCGCTCCGCGAGCCATTCGCGGCCGCCGTCGCCGCGCACGATCAGCACGCGCTTGCCGGCGAGCGCGTGTGCGCCGCCGAACGCGGCCTCGATGCTCGCGAACAGGCTTTCCGAGTCGTAATTCGGGACGCCGCCGTCGGCGGGCGCCTGCGGCGCGATCACGCGATGCGCGGGCGCCGCGATGCCGTGGCGCTCGAGCGCCGCGACGCTGCCGGGGCCGACGACGCCGACCGGCAGCGCGTTCGGCCAGATCGCGCCGTACTGCGCGAGCGCGCGGTCGATCGCGTTCGGCGACACGAAGATCACCAATGCGTAATCGGCGAGCGCCGCGAACGCGGCGTCGAGCGGCGCCGGATCGGCGACCGGCGCGATGTCGATCAGCGGGAATTCGAGCACGTCGCAGCCGGCGTCGGCCAGCTCGGCCGCGAGCGCGGCGGACTGGCCGTCCGGGCGCGTCAGGACGGCGGTGAACGCGCGCGCGCCCGCCATCAGGCGTCGCCCTTGCCGGCCTGCGAGCCGGCGAGCAATGCGTTGACGATGTCGAGCGCGCCCTGCGCCTCGAGTTCGTCCGATACCGCGCGGCCGAGCGCGAGCGCATCGGCGACGTTCATGACGGCGCCGCACTCCTCCGCCGTGAGCACGCGGCGGCCGTCGGTCGTCGACACGCGGCCCGTCAGGTACAGCTCGCCTGCCCGCCACACCGCGTGCGCGGCGAGCGGCACCTCGCAGCTGCCGCCGAGCGCGCGCGACACCATCCGCTCGGCCTCGACCGCGAGTGCGGTCTGCAAGTCGTGCAGCGGTGCGAGCCATGCGGCGACGTCGGTGCGGTGCGCGGCGATCTCGATGCCGAGCGCGCCCTGGCCGGCAGCCGGCGGGCTGTCCTCGACGTCGATCAGTGCACGGATTCGCGCATCCAGCCCCAGACGCTTCAGGCCCGCGGCCGCGAGGATGATCGCCGCGTAGTCGCCGCGATCGAGTTTCGACAGCCGCGTATCGAGGTTGCCGCGCAGCGGCAGCACGTTCAGGTGCGGATAGCGCGCGCGCAGCATCGCCTCGCGGCGCAGGCTCGACGTGCCGACGACGGCACCGGCCGGCAGCGCGTCGAGCGACGCGTAGTCGTTCGACACGAACGCGTCGCGCGGGTCCTCGCGCTCCATGATCGCGGTCAGCGCGAAGCCGTCGGGCAGCGCCATCGGCACGTCCTTCAGCGAATGCACGGCCAGATCGGCGCGGCCGTCGGCCAGTGCATTCTCCAGCTCTTTCACGAACAGGCCCTTGCCGCCGACCTTCGACAGCGTGCGATCGAGAATCTGATCGCCGCGGGTCGTCATCCCGAGGATTTTCACGTCGCAAGCTGGATATAATTTGCGCAGCGCATCACGCACATGTTCGGCTTGCCACATCGCGAGGCGGCTCTCGCGCGAAGCGATCGTCAGCGTCGCGGGAGCGGGCGCCGAAAGGGTCTCGGAATTCATTGCTGGAACATCGAAGGACGGGATTGAAGACCGAACAATGGTAGCACGCACGCCCCGGCCCGCCCGGGCCCGGAGCCTGCGCCCGCCGCGCCTTCGCGCGCGCGGCGATACCGATGCGCGGATGTGCCGCACGTAGCTGGTTGCTTGAATGCAGTTCCCGTAGTTTCCGCAGTCCCCGCAGTCCCTTTTGACTCGAGCTTTCCCAAGGAAACCCATCGTGAAGTCTTCCGGATCGGCGCGTACGGCGCGCCGCAATGCTGCCTTGCCCTCCCCCGACGCCCAGACGGGCACCCTCGCCACCGCCGCGAACGGCCGTGCGAAAACGGCAACGAAACCGAAAGACCCGATACGTCAGACAAAACGCGCGATGAAGCCCGCCGGTACCGCTGCCCGCGCGGCCGGCACGGCGAAGCCCGGCGCGCGCACGCGCGAGGACAAGGACCGCCCGCTGTTCGAGGACATCCGCTTCCTCGGCCGCCTGCTCGGTGACGTGGTGCGCGAGCAGGAAGGCGACACGGTGTTCGACGTGGTCGAAACGATTCGCCAGACCGCGGTGAAGTTTCGCCGCGAGGACGACAGCGAAGCCGCGCAGACGCTGGAGAAGAAGCTGCGCAAGCTGACGCCGGAACAGACGGTCAGCGTCGTGCGCGCGTTCAGCTATTTCTCGCATCTCGCCAACATCGCGGAAGACCGCCACCACAACCGCCGCCGCCGCATCCATGCGCTGGCCGGCTCCGCGCCGCAGCCGGGCACCGTCGCATACGCGCTCGACCAGTTGAAGACGACCGGCAACGCGTCGAAGCGGCTGCTGCAGCGCTTCTTCGACGATGCGCTGATCGTGCCGGTGCTGACCGCGCACCCGACCGAAGTGCAGCGCAAGAGCATCCTCGACGCGCAGCACGACATCGCGCGCCTGCTCGCCGAGCGCGACCAGCCGCTGACCGCGCGCGAACGCGCGTACAACGAATCGATGTTGCGCGCGCGCGTGACCGCGCTGTGGCAGACCCGCATGCTGCGCGACGCGCGCCTCACGGTCGGCGACGAGATCGAGAACGCGCTGTCGTACTACCGCGCGACGTTCCTCGACGAACTGCCCGCGCTGTACGGCGACATCGAGGCCGCGCTCGCCGAGCACGGCCTGCAGGCGCGCGTGCCCGCGTTCTTCCAGATGGGCAGCTGGATCGGCGGCGATCGCGACGGCAACCCGAACGTGACCGCGCCGACGCTCGAGGAAGCGATCAACCGCCAGGCCGCGGTGATCCTCGAACACTACCTGGAACAGGTGCACAAGCTCGGCGCCGAGCTGTCGGTGTCGAACCTGCTGGTCGGCGCGAACGACGCGGTGAAGGCGCTCGCCGCCGCATCGCCCGACCAGTCGCCGCACCGCGTCGACGAACCGTACCGCCGCGCGCTGATCGGCATCTACACGCGGCTCGCGGCAAGCGCGCGCGTGCGTCTCGGCGAAGGCACGGTGCCGGTGCGCAGCGCCGGCCGCGGCGCGCCGCCGGTGCGCGCGATTCCGTATGCGGATTCCGAAGAATTCGTCGCCGATCTCAAGGTGCTGACCGCATCGCTCGACGAACACCACGGCGCGTCGCTCGCCGCGCCGCGCCTCGCGCCGCTCGTGCGCGCGGCCGAAGTGTTCGGCTTCCATCTCGCCAGCATCGACCTGCGCCAGAGCTCCGACATCCACGAAGCCGTGGTCGCCGAGCTGTTCGCGCGTGCGGGCGTCGAAGCCGACTACGCGGCACTCGCCGAGGAAGACAAGCTGCGCGTGCTGCTCGCCGCGCTCGCCGACCCGCGCCCGCTGCGCTCGCCGTATCTCGAATACTCTGCGCTCGCGCAGAGCGAGCTCGGCGTGTTCGAGAAGGCGCGCGAAGTGCGCGCGCAGTTCGGCGCGCGCGCGGTGCGCAACTACATCATTTCGCATACGGAAACCGTCAGCGACCTCGTCGAGGTGTTGCTGCTGCAGAAGGAAACGGGCCTGCTCGAAGGCACGCTCGGCAGCCATGCGAAAAACGGGCTGATGGTGATCCCGCTGTTCGAGACGATCCCCGACCTGCGCGACGCCGCGCGCATCATGCGCGACTACTTCGCACTGCCGGGCGTCGATGCCGTGATCGCGCACCAGGGCGCCGAGCAGGAAGTGATGCTCGGCTACTCGGACAGCAACAAGGACGGCGGCTTCCTGACGTCGAACTGGGAGCTGTATCGCGCCGAACTCGCGCTCGTCGACCTGTTCCGCGAACGCAAGATCACGCTGCGCCTGTTCCACGGCCGCGGCGGCACGGTCGGCCGCGGGGGCGGCCCGACCTACCAGGCGATCCTGTCGCAGCCGCCGGGCACCGTGAACGGCCAGATCCGCCTGACCGAACAGGGCGAGGTGATCGCGAGCAAGTTCGCGAACCCGGAGATCGGCCGGCGCAACCTCGAGACGGTCGTCGCCGCGACGCTCGAGGCATCGCTGCTGCCGCAGTCGAACGCGCCCGCTCAGCTGCCCGCGTTCGAAGCGGCGATGCAGACGCTGTCCGATGCCGCGATGGCGTCGTATCGCGCGCTCGTCTACGAAACGCCCGGCTTCACCGACTACTTCTTCTCGTCGACGCCGATCACCGAGATCGCCGAGCTGAACATCGGCAGCCGTCCGGCATCGCGCAAGCTGCAGGACCCGAAGAACCGCAAGATCGAGGACCTGCGCGCGATCCCGTGGGGCTTCTCGTGGGGTCAGTGCCGGCTGCTGCTGACCGGCTGGTACGGCTTCGGCAGCGCGGTGAGCGCGTATCTCGACGGCGCGCAGGACGCGGCCGAACGCGCGAAGCGCGTGACGCTGCTGAAGAAGATGAACAAGACCTGGCCGTTCTTCGCGAACCTGCTGTCGAACATGGACATGGTGCTCGCGAAGACCGATCTCGCGGTCGCATCGCGCTACGCGCAGCTGGTCGCCGACCGCAAGCTGCGCAAGCACGTGTTCGAGCGGATCGTCGCGGAATGGGAGCGCACGTCGCAGGCGCTCGCGGAAATCACCGGGCACGAAGGCCGCCTCGCGACCAACCCGCTGCTCGCGCGCTCGATCAAGAACCGCTTCCCGTATCTCGATCCGCTGAACCACCTGCAGGTCGAGCTGATCAAGCGTCACCGCGCGGGCGACACGAACGCGCGGCTGCGCCGCGGGATTCACCTGACCATCAACGGGATCGCGGCCGGCCTGCGCAATACCGGCTGATCCGCGCGCGGCGCGGGCCTGTCCCGCGCCACGCCGGCATCGCAAAACGAAAGCCGCGATACGCGACCACGCGTATCGCGGCTTTTTTCATCGGACGGCACGAGCGCATCGGCGATCGCGCCGTCCCGCACGCTCATTGCGCGTCGATCAGCAACGCGTCGTGCTCGAACGAGCCGTCCGGCCGCACCGCGTAGTAGCCGCGCACCTCGTCGGGCGCATGCGCCCACAGCGCGCGAATGCCCGCGACGCTGTCGGCCGGCGTGCGAATCCGCTCGACCCACGTAGCGAAATCGATCGACAGGCGCCAGCGGCGCTGCACGTGCGCGTCGAATCCGGCGCCGCGGAACATCACGAGCCATTCGTCCGCGCGGTAGTCGCGCACGTGCGACGCATCGCGCAGCACTTCCGCGGCCTGCAGATACGTGTCGAGCAGCGGATGGTCGTTGCCCGCGATGTCGATCATCAGCACGCGGCCGCCCGGCTTCAGCACGCGGCGCACCTCGGCGAGCGCCGCGCGCACGTCGTGCCAGTGGTGTGCGCTCATCCGGCTCACCACCCAGTCGAACGTGCCCGCGTCGAACGGCAGCCGCTCGGCCGGACCCTGCTGCGTGCGGATGTTCGCGAGCCCGCGCTCGCGTGCGGCGGCGTCGACGGTCGCGAGCATCGGCGCGGCGAGGTCGTACGCCACCACGTCGCGCACGTGCGGTGCGACCGCGAAGCTCGCGTGGCCCGCACCGCAGCCGAGATCGAGCACCGCGGCGTCGGGCGTCGCGCGCACGGCGTCGGCCAGCGCCTGCAGATCGGCACCCGTCGCGTGGACCGTGCTCGTCAGATAGGCGGCTGCCGTCGTGCCGAATGCGTCGGCGACCTGATCGTGGTGTTTCATCGTTCGCTCCTTCTTCTGGTGGGGCGCCCGCTGCCTGCCAGCGCGCGAATCGCTACAATAGGGCCGCGCTTGTACCAGTACAAGTTAAGCAGTTATTCTGGTATTTGTTACACCTGCCTGATCCTTTGCCGCGCCACAGTGCGCCTTTTTTCGTCGCTTCAGTCGTGTCAGCCGTTTCCGCATGAACCAGCCGTCCTCCGCCCCGACCCCGCCGCTCGACGCCACGCCCGCCCGCGCGCTCGGCGAATTCATCCGCGCGCACCGCGAACGGCTGTCGCCGCAGGCCGTCGGCCTGCCGCCCGGCCCGCGCCGCCGCACGCCGGGGCTGCGGCGCGAGGAAGTCGCGCAGCTGTGCGGCGTCAGCCCGACCTGGTACACGTGGATCGAGCAGGGCCGCCCGGTGTCGGCATCGGCCGACGCACTCGCACGGATCGCGGTCGCGCTGCAGCTGTCGAAGGCCGAGCGCGCGTACCTGTTCGAGCTGGCCGCGCAACGCGATCCGGCCGAGCCGGACGTCGCGGCCGGCGACCTGCCGCCGACGCTCGCGGCCACCGTCGCCGCGATCGCCACGCCCGCGTACGTGCTGGACCGGCAATGGAATGCGCTCGCGTGGAACGCGCCGGCCGCCGCGCTGTTTACCGGCTGGCTCGACGGCGACCACGATCGCAACCTGCTGCGCTTCACGTTCATGGCGCCGGCCGCGCGCACGCTGATCGTCGACTGGGAAACCCGCGCGCGGCGGCTCGCGGCCGAATTCCGCGCGGACTCGATCCGCCATCTCGCCGACGCGCCGACGCGCGCGCTGATCGACGCGCTGATGGCCGGCAGCGACGCATTCGCGCAGTACTGGGCGTCGCAGGACGTGTTCGAGCGCGAAGGCGGGATGCGCGAGTTCGACCATCCGGCCGACGGCCGCGTCGTGTATCAGCAGATCACGCTGAAGCCCGCGCATCGCGAGGACCTGAAGCTCGTCGTGCTGGTGCGCGACTGAACGGGCGCCGCGCGCCCGCGAAGGCAGGCCGCGCGCCCCGCGAATGTTAGAATCGCGGGATTCCCTCGGCGGCGCACGGCCGCCCAACTCCCCTTCGAAGAATCGCCATGACGTCCCAACTGCACAAAAAGGGCGAGGCCTGGTCGGCCCGCTTCTCGGAACCGATGTCGGAGCTGGTCAAGCGCTACACGTCGTCGGTGTTTTTCGACAAGCGCCTCGCGCTCGTCGACATCGCCGGCTCGCTCGCGCACGCGAGCATGCTCGCGGCGCAGCAGATCATCAGCGCCGACGACCTCGCCGCGATCGAGCGCGGGATGACGCAGATCAAGGGCGAGATCGAGCGCGGCGAATTCGAATGGCAGCTGGATCTCGAGGACGTCCACCTGAACATCGAGGCGCGCCTGACCGCGCTGATCGGCGACGCCGGCAAGCGCCTGCACACGGGCCGCTCGCGCAACGACCAGGTCGCGACCGACATCCGCCTGTGGCTGCGCGGCGAAATCGACCGCATCGGCGGGCTGCTGAACGACCTGCGCGGCGCGCTGATCGACCTCGCTGAACAGAACGCGGACACGATCATGCCGGGCTTCACGCACCTGCAGGTCGCGCAGCCGGTCACGTTCGGCCATCACCTGCTCGCGTACGTCGAGATGTTCACGCGCGACGCGGAACGCATGCGCGACTGCCGCACCCGCGTGAACCGCCTGCCGCTCGGCGCGGCCGCGCTCGCCGGCACCAGCTACCCGATCGACCGTCACGCGGTCGCGAAGACGCTCGGCTTCGACGGCATCTGCGCGAACTCGCTCGACGCGGTGTCGGATCGCGACTTCGCGATCGAATTCACGGCGGCGTCCGCGCTGGTGATGACGCACGTGTCGCGCTTCTCGGAAGAACTCGTGCTGTGGATGAGCCCGCGCGTCGGCTTCATCGACATCGCCGACCGCTTCTGCACCGGCAGCTCGATCATGCCGCAGAAGAAGAACCCGGACGTGCCCGAACTCGCGCGCGGCAAGACGGGCCGCGTGAACGGCCACCTGATGGCACTCCTCACGCTGATGAAGGGCCAGCCGCTCGCGTACAACAAGGACAACCAGGAAGACAAGGAACCGCTGTTCGACACGGTCGACACCGTCGCCGACACGCTGCGGATCTTCGCGGAGATGGTCGCGGGCATCACCGTGAAGCCGGACGCGATGCGCGCGGCCGCGCTGCAGGGCTTCTCGACGGCCACCGACCTCGCCGACTACCTGGTCAAGCGCGGGCTGCCGTTCCGCGACGCGCACGAAGCCGTCGCGCACGCGGTGAAGATCTGCGACGACCGCGGAATCGACCTCGCGGACCTGACGCTCGACGAAATGAAGCAGGAACTGCCGAACGTCGCGCACCTGATCGGCGACGACGTGTTCGGCTACCTGACGCTCGAAGGTTCGGTCGCGAGCCGCAACCACCCGGGCGGCACCGCGCCCGACCAGGTGCGTGCGGCGGCCAAGGCTGCCCGCGCCGCGCTCGGCAAGTAAGCACGCCGCCGCGAGCGGACGCCCGCGGCGTCCGTTCCCGGTTCGGGCGGCCATCGCGCCGCCCGCCGCGTGCCCCGCCCCCCTGCTCTCCCGCTTCCCCGTTTCCGGATACCGCCGATGACCTTCTCCGCCGCGCTCTTCGACATGGACGGCCTGCTCGTCGATTCCGAGCGGACCATCATGAACACGTGGATCGACGTGTCGAACGCGCACGGCGTCGTGCTGACCGAGATCGACTACCTGCAGATCGTCGGCCGCTCGTTCGCCGAAGGCCAGGTGATCCTCGCGCGGCTGATCGGCGACCCCGACACGTTCGACGCCGTGCGCTTCCGTGTGCGCGAGCAGCTCGCCGCACCCGAACCGCATCCGAAGTTTCCGCTGAAGTCGGGCGCGCTTGCGCTGCTCGAGGCGCTCGCGCAGGCCGGCATTCCGTGCGCGGTCGCGTCGTCGTCCGCGGGCGACGTGATTCGTGCACGGCTCGGCGCGGTCGGCGTGCTGCCGTTCTTCCGCGCGATCGCGGGCGGCGACGAAGTCGCACGCGGCAAGCCCGACCCGGCCGTGTACCGGCTCGCGGCCGAACGCCTCGGCGTGCCGGCGCACGCGTGCGTCGCGTTCGAGGACAGCGACTTCGGCGCGCTGTCGGCCGCCGGCGCCGGCGCGTCGGTGATCACCGTGCCCGACCTGAAGGCGCCGACACCCGAGATCGTCGCGCTGAGCCTGCACGTGCTCGCGTCGCTCGACGATGCGGTCGCGCTCGTGCCGTCGTGGTTCGGCCGTCTGGACGCGCAGCAGCCCGCGTAAGCGCGCACGCGGCCGCCTCCCGAATGCAGACGGGCACCCTCGGGTGCCCATTTTGCGTTGCCGTGCCGGAACCCCGGCATCGCGGCGATTCCTACTGGTTGCCGGCCGTCTCCGACAGCCGCTTCATCGTCGCGATGCGCGCGCCGATCAGGTCGACGCGGCCGTCCTCGCCGACGAGCGGCGCCGTCGCATCGCGGAACGCGACCCACGCGCGCTGCGCCCGCACGAGCGTCGCCGCTGAATGCGCGGGCATCTTGCGGCGCAGCTTCTGGTAATAGCGGTTCAGGTCGAACAGCGCGTGTTCGCACGCGGCGTCCTGCACGCACGGCCGCACGCGGCGGATCGCCGGATCGCGCGGTGCGACGTTCACCGGCTTGCCGGCGGCCGCGGCGGCGCCCGGCGGCACAGCCGTCGCGCCTTGGGCAGCGCCCTGCGCGCCGCTCGTGGCCGCGACCGGCACCGCGGCCGGCGGCGGCGCATAGCGGTCGGCCGCCGCGCGCAACGCCAGCGCGCGATCGCGCACCGGCTGCAGCTGCATGTCGGCGCTCGACATCGCGTACGACGTGCCGCGCGTCGTGTCGTACACGGCCTTCAGCAGCTGGATTTCATCCTTGCGCCACGTGACCCAGTGGCGCTGGCTGTCCTGCCAGCCGCGCTTCGCGTCGGCCGGCGCATCGTTCGACAGGCGCTGGTACGCGCGGTCCATCACGGCCTGCCACTGCTGCTGCGCTTCGCCCATGCACTGGATCTGCCCGGCCGTGGACGACCGGTCGCGCCGCGCGAGACACTGCCGCATCGCGACATCGATCGGGTCGGCCGCGGCGACTTCCGCATGGGCGACGCCCGCGAGCGCGAGCCCCGCCAATCCTGCCGACCAGACGGCGAGCGCGGCCAGCGCCGCGCGCATCGTCCGGATTCGTCCCTGCGCCGCCATCAGTCGCGCACGCAGTCGACGAAGTACTCGACGCGGCCGTTCACTTCTTCCGCGACGAGGCCGTGGATGTCCGTATGGAAGCCCGGGAAGCGCTCGTTGAAGTCGCGCGCGAACCGCAGGTAGTTCACGATCGTCTTGTTGAAGCGCTCGCCCGGGATCAGCAGCGGAATGCCCGGCGGGTACGGCGTGAGCAGGATGCTCGTCACGCGGCCTTCGAGCTCGTCGAGCGGCACGCGGTCGATCTTGCGGTGCGCGAGCTTCGCGAACGCGTCCGACGGCTTCATCGCCGGCTCCATGTCCGACAGGTACATCTCCGTCGTCAGGCGCGCGATGTCGTTCGCGCGGTACACGTCGTGGATCTGCGTGCACAGGTCGCGCAGGCCGACGCGCTCGTAGCGCGGATGCTGCGCGACGAATTCCGGCAGCACGCGCCACAGCGGCTGGTTGTTGTCGTAGTCGTCCTTGAACTGCTGCAGCTCCGTCACCATCGAGTTCCAGCGGCCCTTCGTGATGCCGATCGTGAACATGATGAAGAACGAGTACAGGCCGGTCTTCTCGACGATGATCCCGTGCTCGGCCAGGTACTTCGTGACGATCGCGGCCGGAATGCCCGTCTCGCCGAACTCGCCGTCGACGTCGAGCCCCGGCGTGATGATCGTCGCCTTGATCGGGTCGAGCATGTTGAAGCCTTCCGCGAGCGGGCCGAAGCCGTGCCAGTGGTCGTTCGGCTTCAGCATCCAGTCGTCGCGCGAGCCGATGCCCTCTTCCGACAGGTCGTCCGGGCCCCACACGCTGAAGAACCAGTCGTCGCCGTATTCGGCATCGACCTTGCGCATCGCGCGGCGGAAGTCGATCGCCTCGGCGATCGACTCCTCGACGAGCGCGGTGCCGCCCGGCGGCTCCATCATCGCGGCCGCGACGTCGCACGACGCGATGATCGCGTACTGCGGGCTCGTCGACGTGTGCATCAGGTACGCCTCGTTGAAGCGGTGCTTGTCGAACGTGCGGTTCTCCGAATCCTGCACGACGATCTGCGACGCCTGCGAGATGCCCGCGAGCAGCTTGTGCGTCGAATGCGTCGCGAACACGAGTGCGCCCGTGCGCGGACGGCCGTCGCCGATCGCGTGCATGTCGCGGTAGAAGTCGTGGAACGTCGCGTGCGGCAGCCACGCTTCGTCGAAGTGCAGCGTGTCGAGCAGGTCGCCGAGCAGGTCCTTGATCATCTCGACGTTGTAGATGACGCCGTCGTACGTGCTCTGCGTGATCGTCAGGATGCGCGGCTTCAGGTCCGGGTTCTGGCGCATCGCCTCGCGCGCGAACGGGTTCGCGTCGATCTTCTTGCGGATGTTCTCCGGCTTGAACTCGTCGCGCGGGATCGGCCCGATGATGCCGAAATGGTTGCGCGTCGGCGTCAGGAACACCGGAATCGCGCCCGTCATCGTGATCGCGTGCAGGATCGACTTGTGGCAGTTGCGGTCGACCAGCACGATGTCGCCGGGGGCGACGGTCGCGTGCCACACGATCTTGTTCGACGTCGACGTGCCGTTGGTCACGAAGAACAGGTGGTCCGCGCTGAAGATGCGCGCGGCGTTGCGCTCGGACGCCGCGACCGGGCCCGTGTGATCGAGCAGCTGGCCGAGCTCGTCGACCGCGTTGCAGACGTCCGCGCGCAGCATGTTCTCGCCGAAGAACTGGTGGAACATCTGGCCGAGCGGGTTCTTCAGGAACGCGACGCCGCCCGAGTGGCCCGGGCAGTGCCACGAGTACGAGCCTTCGTCCGCGTACTTCACGAGCTCCTTGAAGAACGGCGGCGCGAGCGAGTCGAGATAGACCTTCGCTTCACGGATGATGTGGCGTGCGACGAACTCCGGCGTGTCCTCGAACATGTGGATGAAGCCGTGCAGTTCGCGCAGGATGTCGTTCGGCAGATGGCGCGACGTACGCGTCTCGCCGTACAGGAAGATCGGGATGTCCGCGTTGCGGCGGCGCACTTCGGTGACGAACGCGCGCAGCTCGATGATCGCGGTCGCGAGTTCGGGCAGCTCGCCGTCCGGGCCCGTTTCGCCGAGCATGAGTTCGTCGTCGTCGATCGACAGGATGAAGCACGACGCGCGGCTCGATTGCTGCGCGAACGACGTCAGATCGCCGTAGCTCGTGAGGCCGAGGACTTCGACGCCCTCCTTCTCGATCGCTTCGGCCAACGCCCGGATGCCGGAGCCCGAGATGTTCTCGGAGCGGAAATCTTCGTCGATGATGACGACGGGGAAACGAAACTTCATGGGCGATTCTCCAAAAAGAACGACCGCGGCGCGTCACGCGCAGCGGTCACCCGGAAACTGGTGAGACGTAATGCAAACAGATCAGGTTTTCGGCAGCGTGACACCGCGCTGCCCCTGATACTTGCCGCCGCGATCGGCGTACGACACGTCGCACACTTCGTCGCTTTCGAAGAACAGCACCTGCGCGACGCCTTCGTTCGCGTAGATCTTCGCGGGCAGCGGCGTGGTATTCGAGAATTCCAGCGTGACGTAGCCTTCCCATTCGGGTTCGAACGGCGTCACGTTGACGATGATCCCGCAGCGCGCGTACGTGGACTTGCCGAGGCAGACGGTCAGCACGGTGCGCGGAATGCGGAAATATTCGACGGTGCGGGCCAGCGCGAACGAGTTCGGCGGGATGATGCACACGTCGCCCTTGAAATCGACAAACGAACCTTCGTCGAAGTTCTTCGGATCGACGATCGTCGAGTTGATGTTCGTGAAGATCTTGAATTCGTCCGCGCAGCGGATGTCGTAGCCGTAGCTCGACGTGCCGTAGCTGACGATCCTGCGACCGTCCTCGGACGCGCGGACCTGATCGGGCACGAACGGCTCGATCATCTTGTGTTCTTCGGCCATGCGCCGAATCCACTTGTCGGACTTGATGCTCATATCAGGGCGCCTGGAAACGCTGCGTGACAGTCGGTGAGGGCCGGACCCGCGAAGCGGCGGCCGGGAAAGGCGCACATTTTACGCGATCATCGGCCCGCGCATGCGGCGGCCGTCAACGGATCACGCCGCACGCGAGCGCGGGGCCCGCGCCATGCTGCGGAAACGCCGGATCGCTGGCCTCGCGGTGCACGAGTGCCGCGCGGTTCAGCGCGGAGCGCACACCGTCGAGGGCCAGATCGGGCGCGACAATGAAGCCGGCCGCGACGCCGTTGGCATCCGCATGGATGTTGCCGAGATCGCCGGCGACGCGCGCACCCGCGCGCAGCCGGTCGGCAGCCGGCGCGAACACCGGGCCGGCGCTCGAGCCGTCGCCCGCGTTGCAGTCGCCGCGTTCGTGCACCTGCAGCGCGTGATCGCTGTTCGGCGGCAGGCCGACCAGGTTGTACGTGACCTGGACGCCGTCGGGGCGTTCGACGAACGTCACCGCGCCGCGCGTCTGCGAGCCGACGGTCGGCTGCAGTTGCGCGTCGGCGCGCTTTTCGTGCGACGAGGAAAAAGAGGTACAGCCGGCCAGCAGGCCCAGCGCGGCGGCGGCCAGCAGCGCGCGCTGCACGCGGCCGGCGCGCACGCCGTGATGTCGTTGGTTCATTCGATCCTCATGCCGGCTGGCGGCCGTTCGACACGGCCGCCATGCCGGGCGGGTAAAGGGACCCGGGAAAAGTCGCCATGATACCGCGCCTCGCGGCGCCGTAAACAGCGTGAGGCCCCGCCCCGCAAGGGTTTTACGTATTTTGAACAACGATCGACGGGAACTTCGACGTCATGTCGCGCGCGCGCTCGGCGATCGCCAGCGCGACCCCGCGTGCGATGTCGCGATAGCGCCGCGCCAGCGCGCCGTCCGGCTCGGCCGCGACCGTCGGCATGCCGCTGTCCGCCCGCTCGCGGATCGCGATGTCGAGCGGCAGGCTGCCGAGCACGTTCACGCCGTAGTCCTGCGCCATCCGCTCGGCGCCGCCCGCGCCGAAGATGTGCTCTTCGTGCCCGCAGTTCGAACACACGTGGATGCTCATGTTCTCGACGATGCCGAGGATCGGAATCCCGACCTTCTCGAACATCTTCAGGCCCTTCTTCGCGTCCAGCAGCGCGATGTCCTGCGGCGTCGTGACGATCACGGCGCCCGTCACCGGCACGCGCTGCGCGAGCGTGAGCTGGATGTCGCCGGTGCCCGGCGGCATGTCGACGATCAGGTAGTCGAGCTCGCGCCAGTTGGTCTGGCGCAGCAGCTGCTCGAGCGCGGACGTCGCCATCGGGCCGCGCCACACCATCGGGTTGTCTTCCTCGATCAGGAAGCCGATCGAGTTCGCCTGCAGCCCGTGGCCGACGAGCGGGTTCATCGACTGGTTGTCCGGCGACTCGGGGCGCTGGCCGTGGATCCCGAGCATCGTCGGCAGCGACGGCCCGTAGATGTCGGCGTCGAGAATGCCGACCGATGCGCCTTCCGCGGCGAGCGCGAGCGCGAGGTTCACGGCCGTCGTGCTCTTGCCGACGCCGCCCTTGCCCGATGCGACCGCGACGATGTTCTTCACGTTCGGCAGCAGCTTCACGCCGCGCTGGACCGTGTGCGCGACGATCTCCTGCGACACGGCGACGCGCGCATCGCGCACGCCCGGCACGGCCTTCAGCGCGTCGGCGATGCGCGCGCGCACGTCGTCGTGCTGGCTGCGCGCGGGATAGCCGAGCACCACGTCGACCGCCACGGCGTCGCCGTCGATCGCGACGTTGCGCACGCCCTTGTTCGCCGCGTACGGACGGCCGGTATTGGGATCGACGACGGCCGCCAGCGCGGCGTCGACTTGTGCCCGGTCAATGCTCATCGAAACTCCGTGAAAACGTTTTTCTCTCGCGCAAACGTCAAGAAATATCAAATAACGCTGCGAAAAGCGGGAAAAGTGAAAGAATCTGTTGCACGCCATTGCGCGAACGCGCGCGGCGGAGCAATCTTCGCGTGCGGCATCCTATGGGGCCAAATCGGCCGCCAACCGCCTATATTGTAGAGGCTGACGCGTCACCCTGTCCGAACAGCCACGCTGGCGAACAGGGCATGCGGCCGCCTCGGCGGCTGCCGCGAGTGCGGGCCTGTCCTCCTTTTTCGGGCAGTCCGTGCTGGGAGCCGTCACTGTTGTTTGTCATTGTTGTCGACTCGTTCAAACCAAGAGAGGAATCCAAGATGAACATGAAAATCGCGACTCGCCTGTCCGTCTTCGCACTCGCCGGCGCACTGCTGGCAGGCTGCGCCACGCAGCAAGGCAACAACGCGGCCGTCGGCACCGGCACGGGTGCGGCGCTGGGCGCGGGCATCGGCGCACTGGCAGGTGGCGGCAAGGGCGCGGCGATCGGCGCGGGCGTCGGTGCGCTGGTCGGCGGCGTGACGGGTTACAACTGGCAGGCGATCAAGAACAAGCTCGCGCCGTCGGCAGCGAAGACGGGCACGCAGGTGACCGAGCAGCCGGACGGCTCGCTGAAGCTGAACGTGCCGAGCTCGGTCACGTTCGCGACCAACCGGTACGCGATCACGCCGGCCTTCACGCCGCTGCTGAACGACCTGGCGACGACGCTGAACCAGAACCCGCAGGTGACGGCTTCGATCGTCGGCTACACGGACAGCACGGGTTCGCAGCAACTGAACCAGACGCTGTCGCAGAACCGTGCGCAAAGCGTCGTCAACGCGCTCGTGCAGCGCGGCGTCGCCGGCGGCCGCCTGTCGGCACAGGGCATGGGCCCGTCGAACCCGATCGCGGACAACGCGACCGAAGCCGGCCGCGCGCAAAACCGCCGCGTCGAAATCTACCTGCGCGCAGCACAGCAGTAAGCACCGCGACGAGAGGAACCGGGGCCGCGCACGCGCTCGGCCCCGCCCCACAAGGCTTTCCGCGGGATCCGTAACAAATCGAAAAAAATTTCGAACTTCTGTCGCGACCCACGGTCTGTCTTTACGGTACGCGGCTGGCGCTGCCGGCGCGTCACCATTCTCCTCTTGTCGTTGTTGCTCCGGGGCCGTATCCGCCCCGGTTTTTTTTGCCCGCAAATTCCGTGCTGCGATGCAGCATCGCACCCTCGGGCATGCCCCCGCCGCGCGCGCGGTCCTTCCTCGGCCCTTCCCAACGCGCGTGCCCCGGCTGACCTGCCCGCGCCCCTGCTAGAATCGCAGTTTCCGTCGTTTTCCCCGCCGTTCTCCTACAGACCCTATGTCCGCATCCGACCTCACTTCCGTGCAGGCCGCGGCGCCGCAAGGCAGCCGCCAGATCCTCGTTACGTCCGCACTGCCCTATGCCAACGGGCAGATCCACATCGGCCATCTGGTCGAATACATCCAGACCGACATCTGGGTGCGGACGCTGCGAATGCACGGCCACGAGGTCTACTACATCGGCGCCGACGACACGCACGGCACGCCGGTCATGCTGCGCGCGGAGAAGGAAGGCCTCACGCCGAAGCAGCTGATCGACCGCGTGTGGACCGAGCACAAGCGCGATTTCGACAGCTTCGGCGTGTCGTTCGACAACTTCTACTCGACCGATTCGGAAGAAAACCGCGTGCTCAGCGAGAAGATCTACGTCGCGCTGAAGGAAAACGGCCTGATCGCCGAGCGCGAGATCGAGCAGGCGTACGATCCCGTCAAGGAAATGTTCCTGCCGGACCGCTTCATCAAGGGCGAGTGCCCGAAGTGCCACGCGAAGGACCAGTACGGCGACAACTGCGAAGTGTGCGGCTCGACCTATCTGCCGACCGAACTGCTGAATCCGTACTCGGTCGTGTCCGGCGCGACGCCGGTGCGCAAGAAGTCGACGCACTACTTCTTCCGCCTGTCCGACCCGCGCTGCGAATCGTTCCTGCGCGAATGGGTCAGCGGCCTCGCGCAGCCGGAAGCCACCAACAAGATGCGCGAATGGCTCGGCGACGCGGGTGAAGCGAAGCTCGCCGACTGGGACATCTCGCGCGACGCGCCGTACTTCGGCTTCGAGATCCCGGGCGCGCCCGGCAAGTACTTCTACGTGTGGCTCGACGCGCCGGTCGGCTACTACGCGAGCTTCAAGAACCTGTGCGACCGCAAGGGCATCGACTTCGATGCGTGGATCCGCTCGGGCTCGACCGCCGAGCAATACCACTTCATCGGCAAGGACATCCTGTATTTCCATACGCTGTTCTGGCCGGCGATGCTCGAGTTCTCGGGCCATCGCACGCCGACCAACGTGTTCGCGCACGGCTTCCTGACGGTCGACGGCGCGAAGATGTCGAAGTCGCGCGGCACGTTCATCACCGCGCAGAGCTACATCGACACGGGCCTGAACCCCGAATGGCTGCGCTACTACTTCGCCGCGAAGCTGAACGCGACGATGGAAGACATCGACCTGAACCTCGACGACTTCCAGGCGCGCGTGAACAGCGACCTCGTCGGCAAGTACGTGAACATCGCGAGCCGCGCGGCCGGCTTCCTGATCAAGCGTTTCGACGGCCGCGTGCAGGACAGCGCGATGAATCATCCGCTCGTCGCGAAGCTGCGCGATGCGATTCCGGCGATCGCCGCGCACTACGAAGCGCGCGAATACAGCCGCGCGCTGCGCCAGACGATGGAGCTCGCGGACGAAGTGAACGCGTACGTCGACGGCGCGAAGCCGTGGGAACTCGCGAAGGATCCGGCCAATGCAGTCGCGCTGCACGAAACCTGCAGCGTGAGCCTCGAGGCGTTCCGCCTGCTGTCGCTCGCGCTGAAGCCGGTGATGCCGCGCGTCGCCGAAGCGGTCGAAGCGTTCTTCGGGATCGCGCCGCTCGCGTGGGCCGATGCCGCGAAGCCGCTGTCGTCGGCGCAGCCGATCCATGCGTACCAGCACCTGATGACGCGTGTCGACGCGAAGCAGATCGACGCGCTGCTTGCCGCGAACCGCGACTCGCTGCAGGCCGAGGCCACCGGTGCCGCCGCCGCGGGCGCAGCCGCAGCCAACGCCGCGAAGGACGCGAAGAGCGCGAAGGCGAACGCGAAGGCAGCCGCCGCGAACGGTGCGGACGACGGCCCGATCTCGATCGACGATTTCGCGAAGGTCGACCTGCGCATCGCAAAGATCGTTGCGTGCCAGGCCGTCGAAGGCTCGGACAAGCTGCTGCAGCTCACGCTCGACATCGGCGAGGAAAAAACCCGCAACGTGTTCTCGGGCATCAAGTCCGCATACCAGCCGGAGCAACTGGTCGGCAAGCTGACGGTGATGGTCGCGAACCTGGCGCCGCGCAAGATGAAGTTCGGGCTGTCCGAAGGGATGGTGCTCGCCGCGTCGGCGGCCGACGAGAAGGCGGAACCGGGCCTCTACATCCTCGAGCCGCACAGCGGCGCGAAGCCGGGCATGCGCGTGAAGTAACCCGCACACGCTGCCGCTGGCGCAACAAGCCCCGCACGTCGTGCGGGGCTTTTTTGTGCGCGCGATGGCGGCTCGCCAGCGGCACGCAGCGCGTGCTGGCTTACCGCTGGCTGAACCAGCGATCGAAGCGCCGCGTGTAGTTCAGGTCGACGCCCTGGAACGTGCCGCCATACGCGGACACCGACCAGAAGCGTGTCAGGTTGATCGTCGCCTTGAACGCGTTGCTGGCCGACTGCAGCCCCTGCTCGTAACCGAGCACGAAGCGCTCGTTGATCGCCTTCGAGATCTGCACGACCTGCGGATCGGTCAGGCCGACGTCGCTGCGGCCGATCGAGAATTCGTCGAGGCCGATGGTCTGCGCGACGCGCTTGCCGGTCGCGCTGCCGAGCAGCGCGAGCGCGGCCGTCATCGCGTTCTGCTGGCCGACGTTGTTGCCCTGGTCGGTGCCGTGCCCGAACAGCAGCCACGACAGCTTCTCGTTGTCGGTGACGTTCGGCTCGGACACGAGCTTGACCGTCGGCGCCTGGATCGTGCCAGTCACCTGCACGCCGGCCTCGACTTCCTGGTTGCGCCGCATCGCGAGGATGTTGATCCCCGGATTCGACACCGGGCCGTTGAACGTGAAGAAGCCGTTCTCCACCGCGAGCTTGCGGCCGAACGACGTGTACGTCGATCCTTCGGTCACGCGCACGTTGCCGATCGCACGCAGCGGCACGCCCGGCGCGCTCATCACGGTGATCGTGCCGCGCAGCCCGAGATCCGCGCCGTGCCCCTTGAAGCGGAAGTCGTTGCCGAGCCCGATGTCGATGTTCGCGCGCGGCGCGAGCGACGGCGCCGGCTTGTCGCCAACCTTCTGCGGCTTCGCGGCCGCGGTACCCGTCTGCACGTCGCCGCGCACCGTGCCGTCCGGGCGCACGATCACGACATCGTCGGACAGATGCGGCGCCGACTGCTCGGGCAGGTCGAACAGCGCGCGATCGACGACGAACTTGCCGTCGATCGACAGCGCGCCGCGCGGCCCGTCGTTCGCGACGGTCGCCTTGCCCGTCAGCGACAGCTTGCGATCCGGCGCCGCGAACAGCTCCAGTTTGTCCGCAACGATGCTTGCGGTCAGGTCCGGCGCCTCGCCGTCGAGCCGCACGCGGCCGATCGCGCGCAGCGTGCCGTCGCCGCCGTGGAACTCGACCTGCTGGAATTCGACGAGGTTCTCCGCGAGCTTCACGCGCACGATGCCGTCCTTCAGCTGCACGCCCTGGTCGACGAGCGTCGCCGACAGATCGTCGCCCGTCAGCATCCCCGACACGTTCGGCTTCACCGGCGTGCCGGCGACCGTCAGGTGCAGCGCCGCGCGCCCGCCGAGCAGGTAGCTCGGTCCGAACAGGTTGCCGGTCGCCTTCAGCGACGGGATGTCGGCGTCGATGCGGCCCGCCAGCGGGCCGTCGTCGACGACGCCGAACACGCCGTCGCGCAGCGCGAACGGCACGGTGACGTTCGCGTCGAGCGAGCCGATCCGGTTCGCCTTCGCGAGCGCGACCACGTTCAGCCGGTTGCCGGGCACGAAGCTCGCGCGCGCGGACAGGTCGGTCAGCCCGAGCGACGCGATGCCGCGGCCGGTCTCGATCGTCACGTCGCCGCCGCGCCGCTTCACCTGCACGTAGCCGGTCGCGTTCGCGCCGAGCGAGAAATCCCAGTCGGAATCGAGCACGACGTCGGTGCGCACCGGCGGGCGCTGGCCCGTCAGTTCCTGGCGGACCTGGAAGAAGCGTGCAACCGATGCGTCGCGCACGGTGCCGGCCGAACGCATCTGCCCGTGATCGAACACGAACGACTTCAGGTCGATCGCCGCGCCCTCGAGCGTGAGCCGCGTCGCGCCGAGCGTCACGCGTCCGGCACCGGCCGACACGGCGAGCGGCGCCTGCAGCGCGACCGACGGCGTGCCGCGGTTCGCGAGGCGCGTGACGGTGCCGTCCCAGCGCATTCCGTCGCGGTTCTCGACCACGCCGCCGTTCGCGGCGAGCGTCAGGTCGATCATGCGGCCGCCGGCCGCCCCGAGCGCCGACACGTCGAGCGTGTGCTTCGCGCGCGTGCCGTCGAGGTTCGCGCGCAGCGATTTCAGCTGCAGCGAGCCGAGCGCGAGGTCGGTTGCGTCGGCGGTGAACACCAGCGCGCCGTGCGCGCCGTCGCGGATGTCGGCGCGGCCCTGCGCGGCGCCGATCCGGTTCGAGCCGACCACGACGTGCTGCGCGTTGTAGGTTGCCGTCACGTTCGGGTGCGCGAAGCTGCCGGTCAGGTCGCCCTGCGCTTTCACGAGCCCCTGCATGCCGAAGCCGAGCCGGTCGAGTTCCGGCGCGTCGACGACGAAGCGCAGCCGGTCGCCCGGCGCGCCGAAGCTGCCGCGCAGGTCGACGTGGTTGCCCGCGATCGACAGCGTCGCGTTGCTCGGCAGGATTCGCGTGCCGGCGACCTGCACGACGCCGGCGCCGGTCAGCGGCACGCCGTCGTACAGGCTGTCGCCAAGCTTGAAGGTCGCCTTAGTCGACACTTGCGGCGCGAACGCGCCGGAGGCCGTCAGCGTGCCCGACACGCGCGTTTCGCCGTGCTTCGCCGGCGCCTTGCCCGCCGTCTTCACCGGTCTCGCAGCCCCTTTCGCAGCCGGCTTGCCGCTCGCAGCAACCGGCGCGCTCATCGCGGCGAGCAGCAGCGGATCGAACGCGGTCAGCGTCGCTTTCGCGTCGTAGCTCGAATGCGCGTCATGACGGAACACGCCGGTCAGGTCGATGCGGCCCTTGCCGGCCGTCACGCGTGCATCGGTCAGCACCGTCTGCTGCTGCGTGAGCGCGACCTTCGCGCG
Organism: Burkholderia sp. SR8; assembly: GCF_052851275.1. Classification (NCBI taxonomy): domain Bacteria; kingdom Pseudomonadati; phylum Pseudomonadota; class Betaproteobacteria; order Burkholderiales; family Burkholderiaceae; genus Burkholderia; species Burkholderia sp. SR8. The sequence goes on along the minus strand of NZ_JAULUC010000008.1, from coordinate 97,487 downwards.
CGCGCCGAGCGCGAGCTTCGGATCGTTCAGGTTGAAGTCGACGGTCGTCACGCCACCGGCGAGCGTCACGCCGAGCGGGCCGCCGAGGCGCATCGGCCGCAATTCGGCGACGAACGCATTGAGATCGAGATTCGCGACCGTCAGGTCGAAGCGGCCCTTGCCGCCCGTCAGCGTGCCGCTGCCGGTCACGCTGCCGTCGCGGATCAGCTTCAGCGCGAGGCCGTCGATCCGCTGCGCGTGCGCGTCGAGGTTCACGGTCGCGTGCGCGTCGACGACCGGCAGCAGGTGCTCGCCGAGCGTGCCGGGCTTCGCGTTGACGATCGACACCGGCCCCGTGACCGCGAAGCCCTTGGCGGGTGCGGCGCCGGCCGGCGCGGTCACGGGCGCGAGCTCCGCGCGCACCGCGAGATCGGCGGCCGGCGCGCCGGGGGAAATCGCCTGCGGATTCACGTGATCGAACACGAGCGACGCGCGCGTGAGCGGCACCGCGCCGAACGGCGCGGCCTCGACGTGCGCGCGCCCGTTCAGCTTCATCCCGCTCGCGGAGACGTCCGCGACGAGCGCTTCGAGCGAACCGGACACGTTCGCGCTCGCGTTGACCGGCTCGTTGGCGAGCTTGCCCACGTACGTCGCGTTGCCCGTCAGCGCGAACGGCTTCATGCCGTCGAGCTTCGCGCGCGCGGTCAGCGCGCCGTACGGCGTGTCGACGCCATCGAGCGCGAGTTCATGGTGACGGCCGTCGCTGCGGCCGTTCAGCGCCAGATGATCGAGCTGCGTCGTCGACGCGCCTTCGTGGATCGCCAGGTGATCGACGCGCAGGTCGTCGATCCGCAGCTGCAGCGGCAGGCTCAGGTCCTGCGGCGTCGTGGCCGGCTTCGACGGCCCCGGCACGATCCGCACGTCGATCGTGCCCGCGCGCAGATACGCGACCGACAGCCGCCACGGCGCGCGCGTCAATGCCCAGCGGCCGTCGAGCCGGTCGATCCGCACTTCGGTGCCGGCGCCGCCGGGGCTCGTCCATGCGAAATCGCGCAGCCGCACGCCGGTCGCGAGCGCGCCGCCTTCCAGCGTACCCGCGAGCCGCCCGCCCAGCACGTGCACGGCCGTCTGCCACGCGAGCCGCGTGCCGCGTTCGCTCGTCGCTGCAGCGAGCACGAGCCCCGCCGCGAGCACGACGAGCAGCACGACCGTCGCGAGCGTCCACGCGACGATCCGGCCGGCACGCCGGCGCCGCGGCGCGCGCGGCGGCGCGTCGGGCGCACGCTCGGGCGAGTCCGGATCGTTCGGCGGCGGCGTGTCGTTCGGGTCCTTCGTCATGCGGTTCGTCGTGGATCGGGCAACAAGGTCAGAAAGCGATGCCGAGCGTCAGGTACGGGCGCACGCTGTGGTTGCGCAGCCCGTACGCGACGTCGACGTTGATCGGGCCGACGGGGCTGCGCCAGCGCGCGCCGATGCCGACGCCCGGATAGAACACGCGTTCGCCCCACGCATCGGTCGCGGTGCCGATGTCGAAGAACGTCGCGGCACCCCAGTCGTGGTTGAACCAGTGCTGGTATTCGGCGGTGCCCGTCATCAGGTACTTGGTCGGCAGCACGGAGCCGTCGACGTTGTTGCCGATGCTCTGGTAGCCGTAGCCGCGCACCGAGTTCGAGCCGCCGGCGCGAAACAGCAGCGACGCCGGCACGCCGTTCGAACTGCCGCTCGTGAACACGCCGCCGAGCTCCGCGCGGAACACGAACAGGTCGCGACGGCCGATCGGCACGTACTGCTGGCCGCGCGCGTAGCCGCGGATGAAGGTCTGGTCGGTCAGCACGCCCTTGATCGCGAAGCCGGCCTCCGCGTGGATCAGGTTGCCCGAGCGCGGAAACAGCGGATCGTCGACGTTGCGGCGCGTCCACGCCCACTGCGGCACCAGCGCGCGGCTCGTGGTCGGGCCCGCGCTGTTCTGGTCGAGCCGGTCCTGGTAGTACATCAGCGAGTACGCATAGTCGATGAACTGGCCGGTGCGCGTACGCTGCGCGCCGACCCGCGCGCTGTAGATGCGCGTGTCCGACACGTTGGTGTTCGTGTACGACGCGAGCACGCTGTTGGTCCACCCTTTCTCGCCGGGCGGCATCGACAGCTGGATCTGCCCGTACTGCTGGATCTGGTCGAGCCGGCCCGACACGGTGAGCGGCCACGCGGCGCCGAACGTATCGAGATACGTGTACGAACCCTGCACGTGCGGGCCGGTGTCGGTCGCATAGCCGACGCCGCCGCGGATGCTGTTGTACGGGAACTCGCTGACCTTCACGTGCACGGGCGTGCGCTCGGGCTTCGACGTATCGTCGCCGACGTCGATCGCGACGCTCGCGTAATACGGCGTGTTCTGCAGTTGCCGCTGCAGCTCGGTGATCCGCCGCGCGTCGTAGATCTCGCCTTCCGACAGCGGATTGACGTTCGTGACGATCTTCTCCGGGTAGCGGCGCACGCCGTCGACGTCGACCTTGCCGATCGTAAACGTCGGGCCGCTGTCGAACGTGACGGCCAGCGTCGCGCGCTGCGTGCGCGGATCGATGCGCGCCTCCGACGACGCGATCTTCGCGCCGAGGTAGCGGCGCGACTGCAGTTGCTTGAGCGCCGCTCCCTTCGCGCCGTCCCAGTCGGACTGCGTGAACGGGTCGCCCGGCTTCAGCGAGAACGCGAAGCGGGTCGCGGCCTCCTGCTTCGGATCCTCGGTGCCGACCGGCCCCTTGAACGTCAGGTCGACCGTCGACACGACGGTCTGCGGACCCGGATCGACCGCGACGCGCACGTCGCGCTTGCCGTCGCGCGTGCGCACGTCGGTACGCACGACCGGCGAAAAATAGCCGGCGGTCGCGGTCAGGTCGCGCACCTGCTGCGGCGTGGCGGTCACGAGGAAGTCGAACTGGTCGTCGCTGATGTCGTCGCGCTTCGCGAAGCGCGCGATGTCGAGATGGGTCTTGAGCAGCTTGCGGATCGAGCGCGGCGCGTCGATGTCGACGTCGTACTTCGCGTACGCGGGCAGCGCGACGAGCGCGGCGAGACAGCCGGCGAGGGCCGCCCGGGCCGCGGCACCGGCGCCGCGCCGCGCGCGCCGGCCGGCGTTGCGGGCCGCGCGCGGGGCCGCGTCGTGCGCCGGATGTGCTTGCTGGTTCGCCTGACCCGCCAAATAGGACCTCGCCCTCGGTTGTCGTGATTTCGTGGAAAACCCTGTATTTGACCACAGGGCGGAGGCCATGCCCGCTCCGGCGCCGCTTTGACGCTTGCACGCAACGACGCGCGCGCTGCGCCGGCGGGCCGTGCCGCGCGCACCGGCCAGCGGATTCGACGCGCGATTGCCGCCGGCTGTTCCCCGCGATGCGGTAAAATCCCGCCATCGCGAATCCGGCGCATCGTGCGCCGCCCGAAACGGAAAGCCAAGCCATGCCGTACCAGTCCGACGTCACGCAGTTCCTGAACCAGCTCAAGCAACAGAAGCCGACGCTCGAAGAAGAGCAGCGCAAGGGCCGTTCCCTGCTGTGGGACAAGCAGCCGATCGACCTCGACGAGCGCGCCGAACAGCAGGAATCGCGCGTGAAGCAAACGCCCTACGTGTACTACCAGAACTTCTGACGCCGTGAGCGCCGCCGACGAGGCCAGCGCCGCCCGGCAGGACGACGCGATCGCCGCGCCCGCGGGCGCCGATTCGACGCCCGACACAGTGGACGGTGTCGCGGCGTTCGCTCGCCTGTACGGCGAGCCGCTCTTCAAGCTTCCGCAGGATCTGTACATCCCGCCCGATGCGCTCGAGGTGTTCCTCGAGACGTTCGAGGGGCCGCTCGACCTGCTGCTGTACCTGATCCGCAAGCAGAACTTCAACGTGCTCGACATCCCGATGGCGCAGGTGACCGCGCAGTATCTGGGTTATGTCGACCAGATCCGCACGTCGAACCTCGAGCTGGCGGCCGAATACCTGCTGATGGCCGCGATGCTGATCGAGATCAAGTCGCGGATGCTGCTGCCGGTCAAGAAGGCCGATACCGGCGAGGAAGCCGAGGATCCGCGCGCGGAACTCGTGCGCCGCCTGCTCGAATACGAGCAGATGAAGCTCGCCGCGCAGCGCCTCGACCAGTTGCCGCAGCTCGGCCGCGACTTCCTGCGCGCCGAGGTCTACATCGAGCAGAGCATCACGCCGCGCTTTCCCGACGTGAACTCGGACGACCTGCGCGCCGCGTGGGCCGACGTGCTCAAGCGCGCGAAGCTCGTGCAGCACCACAAGATCTCCCGCGAGGAGCTGTCGGTGCGCGAGCACATGAGCCTGATCCTGCGCAAGCTGCAGAACGCGCGCTTCATGGAGTTCGCCGACCTGTTCGACACGTCGCGCGGCGTGCCGGTCGTCGTCGTGAACTTCATCGCGATGCTCGAGCTCGCGCGCGAATCGCTCGTCGAGATCACGCAGCCGGAACCGTTCGCGCCGATCTACGTGCGCCTCGCCTACCTGCCCGCGTAACGCGCGCCGCCGCGTCGGCATCCGCCGCAACACACTGCAACGCACCATTCGCTGCCGGGCCGTCCGCGCGGCCCGCTCCCGGCACGCCCGATTAAAAAGTGAACGATCGTTCTTTTTTCGATGCGTCCGGCGGCCAAATCCTCTACAATCCGCCGACGCCCGATGCGCCGCCCGCGCGCCGGCGTTCTCCGCTTCGACCCCGACGCCGCTGTTGCGGCGCCAACGCGCGCATGCGCGAGGAACCCGCTATCCGATCATGAAAGTCATCAGCTCGATCCAGGAACTGCGCGACCAGTTGCGCGGCCAGAACCGCACGGCGTTCGTGCCGACGATGGGCAATCTGCACGAAGGTCACCTGTCGCTGATGCGCCTCGCGCGCCAGCACGGCGACCCGGTCGTGGCGAGCATCTTCGTCAACCGGCTGCAGTTCGGTCCGAACGAGGATTTCGACAAATATCCGCGCACGCTGCAGGACGACATCGAGAAGCTGCAGAAGGAAAACGTCTACGTACTGTTCGCGCCGACCGAGCGCGACATGTATCCGGAGCCGCAGGAGTACCGCGTGCTGCCGCCCGACGATCTCGGCGGGATTCTCGAAGGCGAGTTTCGCCCGGGCTTCTTCGCCGGCGTGTGCACGGTCGTCACGAAGCTGATGTCCTGCGTGCAGCCGCGCGTCGCCGTGTTCGGCAAGAAGGACTACCAGCAGCTGATGATCGTGCGCCGGATGTGCCAGCAGCTCGCGCTGCCGGTCGACATCATCGCGGCCGAGACCGTGCGCGACGACGACGGCCTCGCGCTGTCGTCGCGCAACCGCTACCTGACGACCGACGAGCGCAGCGAAGCGCCCGAACTCGCGAAGACGCTGCAGCGCGTGCGCGACAGCGTGCTCGGCGGCGAACGCGACCTCGGCAAGCTCGAGGCGCACGCGCGTGCGCACCTGACCGAGCGCGGCTGGGCGCCCGACTACATCGCGATCCGCCGCCGCGCGAACCTGATCGCGCCGAGCGCCGCCGAACTCGAAGCCGGCGAGCCGCTCGTCGTGCTGGCGGCCGCGAAGCTCGGCGCGACGCGCCTGATCGACAACCTGGAAATCTGACGGGCCGCCGGCCGTCGCCTCACACGCATCACGGAGATACCATGCAGCGCCATATGCTCAAATCGAAGATCCACCGCGCGGCCGTCACGCACTGCGAGCTGCACTACGAAGGCTCGTGCGCGATCGACGAAGACCTGCTCGAAGCGGCGGGCCTGATCGAAAACGAACGGATCGACATCTGGAACATCAACAACGGCGAGCGCTTCTCGACGTACGCGATCAAGGGCGAACGCGGCAGCGGAATGATCTCGCTGAACGGCTCGGCCGCGCGCCGCGCGCAGCTGGGCGACCTCGTGATCATCGCGGCGTTCGCGATGGTCGACGAAGCCGAGCTGCAGGCCGGCTGGAAGCCGAAGCTCGTGTTCATCGACGAAGGCAACAAGATCAAGGGCCACCGCGATCACGTGCCGACGCAGAGCTGGAGCTGAGCGACGCGGCCGCCGGCGTGTCGCGACACGCCGGGTGACCGCGGTGGCGCCCCGGGCGCCGCAGCGGCCCGCGCCGCGCAGCCGCCTACGTACGAAGGGCCTGGTCCGGCGCGATGCCGGCCCAGGCCCTTTCTTTTGGCGCCATTCGTTGCGCGTTCGCCGCGTTCGCCGCTTCCGGCGCGGCCGATGCGGACGGTGCGCCGGTCAGGACGCCTTCGCGACCTTCTCCGCCTTCGACGCGCGGCGCTCGGCCCATTCGACGATCGGCCGCCACTGGTCGAGATCCTTGTCGACGCGGCTCTTCGCGACGTCCCACAGCGTGAGGCCGTGCGCGGCGATCTGCACGTAGTTCTGCGTGTCGCGCACGTAGCCGAGCACCGGCAGCCCGAGCCCTTCGACGAACCGGTGCAATTGGTCCGACGAACGCGTGCGCGCATCGACCCGCATCCCGACGATTCCGATCTCGACGCTGCCCTTGCGCACGGCCTTCTCGGCCGCGAGGCGCTCGAGAAACTGCTGGGTCGCGAGAATATCGAACATCGACGGCTGCAGCGGCACGATCACCTTGTCCGCCAGTTGCAGCGCGACGTTGAGCCGGTTGCCGTGCAGGCCGGCCGGCGTGTCGATCACCGCATATTCGAGGCCGCGCGGCGGCTTCGACGGCGCCTCCGGATCGAGATCCCACGCCTCGATCGCCGGCAGGCCCGCGGGCCGCAGGTCGAGCCACGCATGCGCGGACTGCTGCCGGTCCAGATCGGCGAGCGCGACCCACGCGCCCTGCGCCGCGAAATAGCCGGCAAGATTGGTGGACAGCGTGCTCTTCCCCACGCCGCCCTTCGGATTCGCCACCACGATGACCGTCATGAATTCCCCCGAAAAAGCCGCGCGGCGCGTGCCGCCGTTGGCGCGCGCCGCTCGATTGCGGATACAGGGAACGATGATATCGGCAAACCGGGTGTCACCGGAACGGGTTGCGCCGATGCCCGGCCCTTTTATGCCCCGTTCATGCGGTTCGCGTTGCGGCGCGCGGGGTGTCGAGCGCGAACGCGCCGCCGCCCAGCAGCGCCTGCACGGCCAGCGTGACGGCCCAGAACGCCGGGTATTCCCAGCCGCCGTGCGGCGACGCGAAACCCCAGCCGTTCGGCAGATGCGCGGACACCGCGCCCAGCATGAACGGCAGCAGCACCAGCGCGGCGGTGCGCACGCGGAAGCCCGCGAGCAGCGCGAGGCCGCCGGCCAGCTCGACGACGGTCGTCACGTACGCGAGCCAGCCGGGCAGCCCGATCGACGCGAAGAACTGCGCGGTGCCCGGCAGCGTGAAGACGAACACCTTCTGCGCGACGTGCGCGAGGTACAGCACGCCGAGCGCGACGCGCAGCAGCGTCGCGCCGAGATCGTTCAGGCGATTGGGGTTCATGGTGAATTCCTTCGTAAGTGGATGGGACTGGATCGCACTGTATTCGAATCGAATCGGCCAATAAACTCGCCAAACGGCTTTAACTGATTCCTATCGAGAACGAATCGGGTCGTAAAAAAGGGCATGACCGATCATGCCCTCGGATCCGGTATGCGGCGGCCGGGATGCCCTTCAGCCGCCGCTCTTGCCTTGTGCGGCATCGCCCGAGCCGGCCGGGCCGCCGCCCGGCGCGTACGAATCGCACGCATGCGCCGCCGACGCGCCCAGCAGCGCCGCGAGCAGCACGCTCAACCACCATCGACCCTTCATCGTCGCGCTCCTTCGGGCGGACCTCCGCCCTCCTGAGTTGTATGCGATCCGCCGCAAAATGCCAGCTGGCCGCGCCGCTCGTCAGCGGAATGCGGCGTACAGCGCACGCAGGTCGAGATGCTCGGCGAACGAATCGGCCAGCCGCTCCAGCGACGCCTCGCGCAGTGCCGGGTAGTCGATGCGCGCCGCGCCATCGAGCCCCGCCCACGCGAGCAGCGCCGCACACGCGTCGGGCGCGTCGAACAGGCCGTGCACGTAGGTCGCGAGGATCTGCCCGTCGGCGGACATCGCGCCGTCCGGGCGCGCGCCGCCCGGCGCATCGTCCGCGGCCAGTTCGAGCGCGGGCGCCGCGAGCGCCGGCCCGCGCGTGTCGCCCATGTGGATCTCGTAGCCGTGCACGGCAGCCGCGCCGGGCAACGCGAGCTGCCCGGTCACGTTCTTCAGCGTCTTGTGCGGTTGCAGCGTCGTGTCGAAGTCGAGCAGCCCGAGCCCCGGCACGCTGCCCGGCGCGCCTTCGAGGCCGAGCGGATCGTCGAGCGTGCGGCCGAGCATCTGCATCCCGCCGCAGATGCCGATCACCTTGCCGCCGTAGCGCAGATGTCGGCGGATCACCGCGTCCCAGCCGGCGTCGCGCAGCCACGCGAGATCGCGCTGCACGCTCTTGGAGCCGGGCAGGATCAGCAGGTCGGCGGCCGGCACCGGGCCGCTCTTCCAGTACGTGAATTCGACCTGCGGATGCGCGCGCAGCGGATCGAAATCGGTGTGGTTGCTGATGCGCGGCAGCGCGGGCACCACGACGCGCAGCACGCCGGCATCGGCGCGCGCGGCGGCGCTGTGCGCCTGCGACGGCAGCATGTCCTCGGCGTCGAGCAGCAGCCCGTGCAGGTACGGCAGCACGCCGAACACCGGCTTGCCGGTCTGCGCGCGCAGCCAGTCGAGCCCCGGTTCCAGCAGCGCGAGGTCGCCGCGGAAGCGGTTGATCACGAAGCCGCGCACGCGCGCACGCTCGCTGTCCGACAGGCATGCGAGCGTGCCGACCAGGTGCGCGAACACGCCGCCGCGGTCGATGTCCGCCACCAGCACGACCGGGCAGTCGACGCGTTCGGCGAAGCCCATGTTCGCGATGTCGCCTTCGCGCAGGTTGATCTCGGCCGGGCTGCCCGCGCCTTCGACGAGCACCGTGTCGTAGCCGGCGCGCAGCCGCGCGTACGATTCGAGCACCGCATCGAACGCGACCGGCTTGTAGTCGTGATACGCGCGCGCATCGAGATTCATGCGCGCCTTGCCGTGGATGATCACCTGCGCGCCGCGATCGCTGGTCGGCTTCAGCAGCACCGGATTGAAATCGGTATGCGGCGCGACGCCCGCGGCCAGTGCCTGCAGCGCCTGCGCGCGGCCGATCTCGCCGCCGTCGGCCGTCACCGCGCTGTTGAGCGCCATGTTCTGCGGCTTGAACGGCGCGACGCGCGCGCCCGCGCGGCGCGCGAGGCGGCACAGGCCGGCAACGAGCGTGCTCTTGCCCGCGTCGGACGTCGTGCCCTGGATCATCAACGTGCCGCGCGGCTGCGGTTCGGGTGCGTTCATCGTATGAAAAGTCGTGGCGAAGCGAAGGCCGCATTATCGCCCGCGCCGTTACAATCACGCGATGATTCCGCACGACCTCACCTTCGTCCTCGGCGGCGCGCGCTCGGGCAAGAGCGCGCACGCCGAGCGGCTCGCCGCCGCCAGCGGCCGCCCCGTCACCTATATCGCGACCGCGACGTCGACCGCCGCCGATGCCGAATTCGAACAGCGCATCGCGCATCACCGTGCGCGCCGGCCGGCCGACTGGGGTTTCGCCGACGCGCCGGTCGATCTCGCCGGCACGCTCGCGCGACTCGACGATCCGCGCGCGTGCCTGCTCGTCGACTGCCTGACGCTGTGGCTCACGAACCTGCTGTGTCCGCTCGACGGCGAACCGCTCGACGACGCACCGTACACGGCGCAGGTCGAGCGGCTCGAACACGCGTTGCGCCAAGCGCGCGCGCAGGTGATCGTCGTCAGCAACGAAATCGGGCTCGGCGTCGTGCCGCTCGGATCGGTCACGCGCCGCTACGTCGACGAGCTCGGGCGCCTGAACCAGCGCATCGCCGCGCTCGCGACGCGCGTGACGCTGCTCGTCGCCGGTCTGCCGCTCGCAATCAAGGGCGGAGCGCCGTCATGCTGATGCTGTCGCTGCCGATCGTCGCGATGCTCGCGGTCGCGGCCGCGATCGTCGATCGCACGCTCGGCGAACCGGCCGGCTGGCATCCGCTCGTCGCGTTCGGCCGGCTCGCCGCGCGCATCGAAGGCGCGCTGAACACGGGCCGACGCGGCCGTGCGGTCGGCGTCGCCGCGTGGGTCGCGGCGGTCGTGCCGCCGGTGGCCGTGGCCGCATGGCTCACGGCCGTGCTGCCGTGGCCGCTCGCGGCCGCGCTGCACATCGCGCTGCTGTGGTTCGCGCTCGGCGCGAAAAGCCTCGCCGATCATGTCGCGCCGATCGCGGCCGCGCTGCTGCGGCACGATCTCGCTGCCGCACGCGCACTCACCGCGCGGATCGTGTCGCGCGACACGAGCGAAGCCGACGAAGGCGCGCTGTCGCGCGCGGCCGTCGAATCGGCGCTCGAGAACGGCAACGACGCGATCTTCGGCGCGCTGTTCTGGTTCGTCGTCGCCGGCGGCCCCGGCGCGCTGCTGTTCCGGCTCGCGAACACGCTCGATGCGATGTGGGGCTACCGCACGCCGCGCTTTTTGACCTTCGGCTGGGCGGCCGCGCGCATCGACGACGCGCTCAACTGGATCCCCGCGCGCCTCACCGCCGCGAGCTATGCGCTGCTCGGCGACACGGCCGCCGCGTGGCGCTGCTGGCGCACGCAGGCGCGCCACTGGGACAGCCCGAACGCGGGCCCGGTGATGGCCGCCGGCGCCGGCAGCCTGAACGTGCAGCTCGGCGGCCCGGCCGTCTATCACGGCGAGATCGAAGACCGTCCCGCGCTCGGCACCGGCGCGCCCGCGACGGCGCTGCACGTCGCCGCCGCGCTGTCGCTCGTCACGCGCACGCTCGCGCTGTGGCTCGCGCTGCTCGTCGCGAGCGGCGCCCTCCTCCTTGCTACCCATCATGTCTGACGCACGCATTCCGCACGGCGGCAACCTGCATGAAGCCGCGCGCCGCCACGGCATTCCGTACGACGCGTGGCTCGACCTGTCGACCGGCATCAATCCGGTCGGCTATCCGGTGCCGCCTGTCCCGGCCGACGCATGGCGCCGGCTGCCCGACGACGGCGACGCGCTCGCCGCGTGCGCGGCCGGCTACTACGGCGCGCCCGATGCCGCGCACGTGCTGCCGGTCGCCGGCAGCCAGGCCGCGATCCGCGCGCTGCCCGCGCTGCTGGCACCCGGCGACGCCGGCGTCGCGCCGCTCGCGTACGGCGAATACGCGCCGGCATTCGCGCGTCACGGTCATCGCGTCGTCCCGCTCGACATCGGCGCGGATACATTGCCCGCGACGCTGCGTCACGTCATCGTCGGGAACCCGAACAATCCGACCGCCGAGTGGGTACCGGTCGAACGGTTGCTCGGCTGGCATGCGCAACTGTCCGCACGCGGCGGCACGCTGATCGTCGACGAGGCATTTGCAGATACCGGTGTCGCGCCATCGCTCGCGCGCTACGCCGATCGTCCGGGTCTCGTCGTGCTGCGCTCGGTCGGCAAGTTCTTCGGGCTTGCCGGGATTCGCGCGGGCTTCGTGCTCGCGCATCCCGAGCCGCTCGCGGCGCTGCGCGACATGCTCGGCGCGTGGACCGTCAGCGGCCCTGCGCGTCATGCGGTCGCGGCCGCGTTCGCCGACCGCGCATGGCAGGCTGCCGCCCGCGAACGGCTCGCGGCCGACGGCGAACGCCTCGCCGCGCTGCTGCGCGCGCACGGCTTGGCGGTGCACGCGACCCCGCTCTTCAGCTGGACCGACGATCCGCGTGCCGCCGCGCTGCATGCGGCGCTCGCCGCGCATGGCATCTGGACGCGGCACTTCGCGCGACCGTCGAGCGTACGCGTCGGCCTGCCGGGCAACGAAGCCGAATGGCAGCGCTTCGCCGACGCGCTCGCGCAGTGCGTGACGACACTGCAGCCGGCATCCGCATGAGCACCGGCTCGCTCCGCCGGCTGCCGCCGCTCGCGATGCTCGCCGCACTCGCATACGCGACGTTCGCGCACGCCGACGTCACGACCCGCGACGACGCCGGCAATACCGTCACGCTCGCCGCACCCGCGCAACGCGTGATCAGCCTCGCGCCGCACGCAACCGAACTGGTCTACGCGGCCGGCGGCGGCGCGAAGCTGGTCGGCACGGTCACGTACAGCGACTATCCGCCCGCGGCGCAGAAGGTGCCGCGCGTCGGCGACAACAAGGCGCTCGACCTCGAGCGAATCGCCGCGCTGAAGCCCGACCTGATCGTCGTGTGGCGGCACGGCAATGCCGAGCGGCAAACCGACGCGCTGCGTGCGCTGCACATCCCGCTGTTCTTCAGCGAACCGAAGCATCTCGACGACGTCGCGACATCGCTGCGCCGGCTCGGCACGCTGCTCGGCACGGAACCGGCCGCCGATGCGGCGGCGGCAGCGTTCTCGCGCGACATTGCGGCGCTGCGCGCGCGCTATTCCGCGAAGCCGCCCGTCACGATGTTCTTCCAGGTATGGGACCGGCCGCTGACGACCCTCAACGGCGCGCATCTGTTCAGCGACGTCATTGCGCTGTGCGGCGGCCGCAACGTGTTCGCGGCGCTGAAGCCGCTCGCGCCGACCGTCACCGACGAGGCCGTGCTCGCGGCGAATCCCGAAGCGATCGTCACGACGAGCGCCGGTGCGACGCGCTCGGACGCGCCGCTGCCGAGCCTCGCGCGCTGGCGTGCGTGGCCCGCGCTGACGGCCGTCGCACGCGACAACCTGTTCGCGATCGACGGCGATCTGCTGACGCGGCCGTCGCCGCGGATCGCGCAAGGCGCGGCCGCGCTGTGCGAATACCTGGACGCCGCGCGGGCGAAGCGGCCCGCACGCTGATTGGCGGCTCGTCTACGGCTGCGCGGCGACGGCGATCTGCTGACGCGGCCGTCACCACGGATCGCGCGAGGCGCGGCGGCGCCGCGCGAGGACATGGACGCGGCGCGGGGGAAACGGCCCGCGTTCTGATTGCCGGCTTCCTGCGCAGTTGCGCATCAACCGCGCAGGCAATCGCCTACTCGTCCCAGTGCACGACTTCCCATGTGCGTGCGGCACCGTCCATCCGCAACCACACGACGCCGCCCGTCGGCACCGGCCGCGACAGCAGCGTATCGAGCGGCACGCGCAACGCATGCGATGCGAACGCGCGGATCACGCCTGCATGCGTAAGCGCCCATTGCGGCGTGCCGGTGTGCGCGACCGCAGCGGCGATGCGCGCCACGCGCGCGGCGAACCGCGCAACACTTTCGCCGCCATGCGCGCACGCATGCATCAGATCGGCGGCCCATGCATCGAGCGCGGTGCGGTCGATATCGTCCCAGCGCTGCAGTTCCCACGTGCCGAAGTCCATTTCCTGCCAGTCTGCGTGCTGCCGCAACGGCACGTCGAGCGCGTGCGCGAGCCGTGCGGCGACCGACGCGCAGCGCGCAAGCGGGCTCGTCCAGATCAGTTCGGGCGGCGGCGCGCCGAGCATCGCGAGACGCTCGCGCACGTGCTGCGCGCCCGTGTCGGCCGGCGCGACGAGCGGCACGTCGCTGCGGCCGTAGCAGATGCCGCGCTCGACATCGACGGCCGGATGACGAATCAGGACGAGATCCATCCGAGCATCACGAGATAGATCGCCAGTTCACACAACTGTTGCGCGAAGCCGAGACAGTCGCCCGTATAGCCGCCGATCCGCTTCACGAAATAGCGGGCGGCCCATGCACGCGCGAGCGCGAGTGCAACGAAGGCCGCGAGCCCCGCGCGCCAGTCCGGCCAGAACAGCCACGGCAGTCCGAATGCGGCCGCGACCCACGCCGCGCGCGCGCCCATGCGCTGCGCGACCGGTTTCGCCTTGCCCTCGGGACGCACGTAGTCGAGCGACATCAGCAGGCTCACGGCCGCCGCGCGGCTGGCCGCATGCGCGGCGATCATCGTCCACGCGGCGCGCAACGGCGGCATGGCTGCGAGCGCCTGCCATTTCAGCCCGAGCGCGATCACGAGCGCGACCGCGCCGAACGTGCCGATCCGCGAATCGTGCATGATGCGCAGCACGTCGTCGCGCGTGTAGCCGCCGCCGAACGCATCGCAGCTGTCGGCGAGGCCGTCCTCGTGGAACGCGCCGGTCGCGACCAGCGTCGCGGCCATCGACAGCCCGACCGCGATCGATGCGGGCAGCACGCGCAGCGCCGCGAGATAGACGAGCGCGCCCCACGCGCCGACGCATGCGCCGACGAGCGGAAAGTAGCGCGCAGCCTGGTCGAGATCGCCGGCCTCGTGGCCGATCGAGCGCGGCACCGGCACGCGCGTGAAATAGCCGAGTGCGACGAAGAAGTAGCGCAGTTCGGCGCGGATGCCTTGCGCGCGCTCAGGCGTCACGATTGTCGACGCCCGCGGATTCGAAGCTCGCCATCTCGCCGAGGAATGCCGCCGCCGCGCGCACCAGCGGCAGCGCGAGCGCGGCGCCCGTGCCTTCGCCGAGCCGCAGATCGAGCGCGAGCAGCGGCTTCGCGCCGAAATGCTCGAGCATGCGGCGGTGCCCGGCCTCGTGCGACGTATGCGAGAACACGCAGTAGTCGCGCACGCCGGGCGCGATGCGCTCGGCGACGAGCAGCGCGGCCGTCGCGATGAAGCCGTCGACGAGGATCGTCATCCGCTCGCTCGCGGCGGCGAGATACGCGCCCGTCATCATCGCAATCTCGAAGCCGCCGAAGGTCGCGAGCACGTCGAGCGGCGCGATCGCGTGCGAATGCCGGACGAGCGCACGGCCGAGCACCGCGCGCTTGTGCGCGAGCCCCTGGTCGTCGAGGCCCGTGCCGCGTCCGACGCAGGCGTCGATCGGCACGTCGAGCAGGCGGCTCATCAGGCACGCGGCCGACGACGTGTTCGCGATCCCCATCTCACCGAAGCCGATCACGTTCGTGCCGAGCGAGGCGTGCAGGCGCACGCGCGCCGCGCCGGCGGCGAGCGCCGTCTGCGCTTCGTCGCGCGTCATCGCGGGTTCGGCCGCGAAGTTGCGCGTGCCGCGCGCGACCGGCAGCGACACGAGCCGGTCGGACACCGGCAGCGGCGACGCGACGCCCGCATCGACGATTTCGAGCACGCTCTGCGCGACGCCGGAGAACGCATTGATCGCCGCGCCGCCGGCCAGGAAGTTCGCGACCATCTGCGCGGTGACCGACTGCGGATACGGACTCACGCCTTCGGCCGCGATCCCGTGGTCGCCGGCGAACACGATCGTCACGGGACGCTGCACGTGCGGCCGCTCCGTGCGCTGGATCAGGCCGAGCTGCAGCGCGAGCGCCTCGAGCTGGCCGAGACTGCCGGGCGGCTTGGTCTTGTAATCGATCACATGCTGCAGACGCTGGCGCAGCGCGTCGTCGAGCGGCGCGATCGCGGGCGGGAAGTCGGTGTGGGCGGTCGGGTTCGTCATCGGAAGGTTGCCTCGTTGGCGCGGCCGGTGCCGCGCATCGAAAGAAGAAGAGTCATCGCCGCTCGGGCCATGCGGGCAGCAGCGCGTCGCGGCCGTTCTCGCTGATCAGCACGAGCGGATAGCCGAACGCATCGCTCGCGCGCGCGGGCGTCAGCACGTCGTGCACGGGGCCGGCCCATGCGTGGCCGCGGCCGTCGAGCAGCAGCGCGTGTGTCGCGAAACGCCGCGCGAGATTCAGGTCGTGGCACGAGAACAGCACCGTGCGCGCGCCCGCATCGACCCACGCACCGAGCGCAGTGAGCGCGTCGATCTGGTGATGCAGGTCAAGGTGAGCGAGCGGTTCGTCGAGCAGCATCAGCGGCGCGTCCTGGCACAGCGTCGCGGCCAGCGCGACGCGCTGCCGCTCGCCGCCCGACAGCGACAGCACATCGCGCGACGCGAGTGCGCCGAGTCCGAACGTCGCGAGCGCGTCGCGCGCGGCCGCGCGGTCGCCGTCGCGCTCCCAGCCCCACCCACCGAGATACGGAAAGCGGTTGAGCAGCACCGTGTCGAATACGGTCGCGCTGAACGCGTCGTGCAATTGCTGCGGCATCAGCGCACGGCGCCGTGCGAGCGCATCGGCCGGCCATTCGGCAAGCGGCCGGCCGCCGATTTCGACGTGACCGCCGGCCGGCCGCTGCAGGCCCGCGAGCGTCTCGAGCAGCGTCGTCTTGCCCGCGCCGTTCGGCCCCGCGACACACCAGATCTCGCCGGGCCGGAACGTTTGCGTGAAGCCGTCGAGCAGCGTCCGCTCGCCGGCCTTCAGTGTCAGGCCGACCGCTGCATGATTCATGTCGCCGGCGGTGTCCGGTGCGGCGTGCGTCATCGCATCGGCCTCCTCAGCAACATCCACAGGAACACCGGCACGCCGACGAGCGCGGTCATCACGCCGACCGGCAATTGCGCGGGCGCGATCGCGGTGCGCGCGAGCAGGTCGGCGGCCATCACGCCGCCGCCGCCCGCCAGCATCGCGGCCGGCAGCAGCATGCGCTGGTCGTTGCCGAATGCCAGCCGCAGCGCATGCGGCACGACGAGGCCGACGAAGCCGATCGTGCCGGCCGTCGTCACCGCGGCCGCGGCCGCGAGCGACGCGACGAGGTAGATCCGCACGCGCAAGCGCGCGACCGGCACGCCGAGCGCGAGCGCGGTCGCGTTGCCGCGCAGCAGCACGTTCAGTTGCGGCGCCGCCGGCAGCGCGACGCACGCGGCCAGCAACAGCGCGCCCCATGCGAACCACGGCGCCGTCACGCCGTTCAGGTCGCCCGTCAGCCAGAAGATGATGCCGCGCAGCCGCGCATCGGGGGCGAGCGACAGCAGCAGCGTGACGAGCGCGCCCCACCCGGCCGCGATCACGACGCCCGTCAGCAGCAGCCGCGGCGATGCGTCGCGCGAATCGCCGCGCCACAGCTCGCGGCGCGCGAGCCCGAGCACGAGCGCGACCGACACGAGCGCGCCGGCGAACGCGGATGCGTCGACGAGCCACCATGCGGCGCCCGCGATCATCGCGACGAGCGCGAAGCCGGCCGCGCCGCCGGACACGCCGAGCACGTACGGCTCCGCGAGCGGATTGCGCAGCAGCACCTGCAGCAGCGCACCGGCCAGCGCGAGCAGCGCGCCGCACGCGAAGCCCGCGAGCGCGCGCGGCAAGCGCAGCGTGCGCACGATGTCGGCGAACAGCGCATCGCCGCCGCCGTGCGGCACGAGCGACGCGAGCGCCTGCCACGGCGACGTCGGCACGCTGCCGATCGACAGCGACGCGACGAACAGCAACGCGGCCACCGCCGCGAGCACGGCCCAGATCGCGGCGGCGCGCGCGGCGCTCATGCGGTGCACGGCGTCGTGCGCGACGCGCGACGCTGCGGCTCGTCGTCGCCGGCCGGACGCGGCACGGGCGTCGCGCGACGGCGTGTGGTGGGCATACGCAAGCTCGTCATCCTCGTTGGGCAGGGGTTGATGCGCGCACGGCGAACCGTGACGCGGCGATGGCGTCGCGCGGCAGTGTCGGCGATCGCGTTTCCGCCGGGACGCAGTGTCGCGCGGCCGGCGTTCTGCGCAATATAGTGGAAGCCGCCGAATCGGGTCGATCGGCAGCGTGGCTGCGCGACCATCCGGCACGGTCAGCGCGGCAACCGCGACTTCCGGCGCCGAATGCGCGCCGGCGCGCACCGCAGCCAATCGATGCGCCTCGACGGCATACGGCAGCGCCGATCCGCACGAACCGGCGGCCGCGGCAGTCCGCGCGGCGGCGAGCGGCACACGGCGGCGCCGAGCGGCGGCATGCACCGGGTGCGGCGCGCACGATTGGGGTCAGCATCGAAGACGGGTCCCGTGAAGCACTGCGCGCCCCGCTTCCCCGCAGGCCGCGCGTCATGAAGCCCGTGCAGGCTCCCCGCCTCGGCCGGTATCCGGGCTGGCGGCGTACCGGCTCGCCTTCCCGCGCGTGGACGCGCAGTGGCCCGCGCCCGCGTGCGAACCTGCACGCGAAACGCGCCCGAGCCGGCCTGCGTCGGGCGACGCGGCCGCTTACCGTTGCGGGGGCAGCGCAGGTTGGCGATCTCCTGGCGGAGCACGCGTCCTGCTTCCCGTTTAACCGCGCGACATGCGCGCGAGCACCGAGGCGGCGCCAGTTTAGGAGCGGGCCGCGCGAGCGTCAAGAACGCGTCGAAACGCACGCGCGACCCATGCCGGACACGCATATTCGCGGCAAGAAGCCGGGGTGTTACGACTGGAAACGTTACAGATGTCGGAATGCGCGTTATTCCGCGCTAAAATGCTGGGTCTTTAGAGGACGCAGCAGATGCTCAACGAACTCGAAACCTTATCTCAAAATATTGGCCGTTTGATCTCGCTGAACAAGCGCTATCACTCGGAACGGCTCGCGCTCGAGGAGCAGGTCGCGCAAATGCGCGCGGAAGCGGACACCGTCCGTGCGGAACTCGAGCAGCTCCGCGACGAACGCAATGCGCTTGCGGCCGAGCGCGACACGCTGTCGGCGAAGATCGACGACGCGCAGGTCAAACTGAACGCGATTCTCGAAAAGCTGCCGCGCACGAAGAGCGCGGAGCAAGCCGACAACCAGCTCGATCTGCTGGATGCGCAGGCGCGCACGGATAGCGACGACGCGGCCAGCCACGGAGAACATGCATGAGCACCAAGCAGATCGAAGTCTCGATTCTCGGTCAGCCGTATCGGCTCGCCTGTTCGGCCGAAACCGAAGCGGCGCTGCTCGAGGCCGTCGCGCGCGTCGATGCCGAAATGTCGAAAATCCGCGCGAACAGCTCGGTGCGCGGCACCGATCGCATCGCGGTGATGGCCGCGCTGTCGCTCGCGTCCGAATTGCTGCGGCTGCAAACGAGCGTGCGGCACGGTGAAGCATTTCCGGCGGAAGAAATCCGTCGTACAATGCACCAGATGAACGAACAGCTCGGCGCGGTGCTCGCACAGCACGAGACGCAGTAACGTTTGATCGATGCGTCGATTCCCCTTGATCTCGGCGATCAACGGTGGTCAAATTGGCGCAACGAAACACAGTTCAGTCAGCTTCCCTGCCTGGTTCGCCAAGGTCATATATTCCTTGAACCAATGCCATGTGCACGGTTGCGGAAATTTGTAGCACGGGCGCGCGCGTCACTCTGTCTGATGTACCCGAAGTGCTGCTAACTGCGACCAATTCTGAACCTCAGGTTCAGGATGCCGGCCTAGCGGCCAAGGCGGGGGCCTATCCAACGGCATCGGGAAGTCCCGATGCCGTTTCCTTTTGCAGCAGCCCTTTCTGCGTCGATTACGATCCATGCAATACTGGCTGATGAAGTCCGAACCGGACGAAGCAAGCATCGACGATCTCGCGCATGCGCCGCAGCAATCGCTGCCATGGACAGGCGTGCGCAATTATCAGGCGCGCAATTTCATGCGCGACACGATGAAGATCGGCGACGGCGTGCTGTTCTATCACTCGAGCTGCCCCGAACCGGGCATCGCAGGCCTCGCGGAAGTGTCGTCGACGCCGTACCCCGACCCGACGCAGTTCGATCCGAACAGCCCGTACTACGATCCGAAGTCGACGCAGGAAGCACCGCGCTGGCTGCTCGTCGACGTGCGCTTCGTGAAAAAGTCGCCGCTCGTGCCGCTCGCCGCGCTACGCGAACACGACGAACTTGCCGACATGCGCGTGCTCGCGCGCGGCAACCGGCTGTCGATCACGCCGGTCACGCGCGCCGAATGGCGCTTCATCACCGAAAAGCTGATGAAGTAGGCGCACGACGCGCACGCAGCAGACGCGCGCAGCAGGTGCACGCCAAACGTCAAATCCAGTCAACACGCGCGGCCATCACGGAACTCGGAGCGCGTTCGCGCAGCCTAAGCAACCGCTGTCGCCCGATCGGGCCGGCGGCCGTTTTTTCGTCGCGCGGTACGCCCGCGTCGCGCACGCGCGATCCGCGTGCGCGCCCTCGCACAAGGAGTCCAACAATGACCAAGAAATCCGCACTCGCGCTGTCGCTCGCCCTCGCCGCCGCCGTGCCCGTCGCGCTGACGCTCGCGTCGCCGGCCGCGCACGCGCAGACCGCGAACCCGCATTTCCCCGAGCCGGCCGGCGTGCTGTCGCTGTCGTCGCAGGCCAGCGCCGACGTGCCGCAGGACATCATCCACATCACGCTGTTCTACGAGCAGCAGGCGAAGGATCCGGGCAGCCTGACGTCCGCGCTGAACCAGCGCGCCGATGCGGCGCTCGCGCAGGCGAAGGGCGTGTCGGGCGTCACCGCGCACACCGGTGCGTTCTCGGTGTATCCGAGCACCGATCGCGACGGCAAGATCTCCGCGTGGCGCGGCCGGATCGAAGTCGTGCTCGAATCGCGCGATTTCGCCGCGGCGTCGAAGCTCGCGGGCCAGCTGTCGAACCAGATGCAGGTCGCGAACGTCGAGTTCTCGCTGTCGCCGGAAGCGCAGCGCGCGGCCGAGCAGAAGCTCACGACGGAAGCGATCAAGTCGTTCCGCGCGCGTGCCGACGAAGCCGCGAAGGCGTTCGGCTACAGCAGCTATTCGATCCGCGACGTGAACGTCGGCGGCGGCCGCAACGTGCAGCCGTACCCGCGCATGATGGCAATGGCCGCGGCGCCGATGGACAGCGCGAAGATGAGCGCGCCGATCTCGGTCGAAGGCGGCAAGGCGACCGTGTCGGTCACGGTCAACGGTTCGGTGCAGATGAAGTAACGCGCGTCGCGCCACCAGGCGCCAGATGCGAAAACGCCGGCCCTCGGGCCGGCGTTTTGCGTTTGCGATTCAGCGCTCGATGCGCGCGCGGAACCTGCGCATCGGCATCGCGTCATGCATCACGGCACACGGCGCGCGTCACGCAACCGCATCACGCCACCGCATTCACCGCGCGGCGGCGATACGCCCACACCAGCAGCGCGATGCCCGCGAGAATCATCGGCAGCGACAGCCACTGCCCCATCGACAGGCCGAGTGCGAGCAGGCCGAGGAAGTCGTCCGGTTCGCGCGCGAATTCGACCGTGAAGCGCGCGAGCCCGTAGCCGATCAGGAACAGCGCGGACACCGCGCCCATCGGCCGCGGCTTGCGCGCGAAGAAGAACAGCACGAAGAACAGCGCAATGCCTTCGAGCGCGATTTCATAGAGCTGCGAAGGATGGCGCGGCAGCATCTGGTACTGCATGAACACGTCGGCCAGATGCCACTTCTCGACCAGCGCCGGATGCTTCGGCAGCCATGCCGCATCGTCGCGCATCGCGCCCGGGAACAGCATCGCCCACGGCGCGTTCGGATCGGTCACGCGGCCCCACAGCTCGCCGTTGATGAAGTTGCCGAGGCGGCCGGCCGCAAGCCCCGTCGGCACCATCGGCGCGACGAAATCGGTGACCTGCAGCCAATGGCGCTTGCGCTGCCACGCGAACAGCACCATCGCGAGCGTGACGCCGAGGAAGCCGCCGTGGAACGACATCCCGCCCTCCCACACCTTGAACACGTCGAGCGGATGCGAGAAGTAAAAGTCGGCCTTGTAGAACAGCACATAGCCGAGCCGGCCGCCGAGCACGGTGCCGAGCACGCCGTAGAACATCATGTCGTCGATGTCCTTCACGGTCCAGCCCTGCGCCGCGACATGCGGCAGCTTCAGGCGGATCCGGCCGACGACGATCGCCGCGATGAAGCCGACGAGATACATGAGGCCGTACCAGCGCACGGCCAGCGGCCCGAGATGGATCGCTACGGGGTCGAAATTCGGGTGAATGATCATGGGTTAGCGATGAAGTTTTCGAATGCGGTACGACGCTCGCACGGCGCCGCACCGCGCATTGGACGGCGCCGGCGTGCCATCGTTCGCGCCGTCGTTCGCGTCAAGCGGCCACACCGTGCGCGCGCACGACGTCGATGAAGCCCGCGAGCACGGGGCTCACGTCGCCGGTGCGCCACACGAGGCCCGTCTCGACGACCGGCGCGTCGCCGGCGAGCGGCCGGTAGACCACGCCGGTGCGCCGCAGGTTACGCAGCGACTGCGGCACCAGTGCGACACCCATGCCGGCCGACACGAGGCTGACGATCGTCTGCATCTGGATCGCCTCCTGGCCGATGCGCGGGGTTTGCCCCGCTGCGCCGTAGCAGCCCGTAATGATGTCATAAAAGCCGGGCGCCAAACGACGCGGGAAGATCACGAGCGGCAGCGCGGCCAGCTCGGCCAGATGCACGGGTTCGTTTTCGGGCACGTCGGGCGCCGCGGCCGCCGGCATCGCGACCACCAGCGGCTCGCGCACGACCGGCAGGTACGACAGCCCGGCCGCATGGCGCGGCGGCACCGGCGGAATCACGAGCCCCGCGTCGATGCGGCCCGCGACCAGTTCGTCGATCTGCACGTCGCTCGTCGCCTCCGCGAGCTGCAGCCGCACCTGCGGATAGCGCGCGCCGAACGCGCGCAGCAGCGACGGCAGCAGCCCGTAATCGGCGCTCGACACGAACGCGAGCGACAGCGAGCCGGCCTCGCCGCGCGCGAGCCGCCGTGCGAGCGGCGGCAGCGCGTCGGCCGACGCGAGCAGCCGGCGCACGTCGGGCAGCAGCGCGGCGCCGACCGCAGTCAGCGCGACCGAGCGCTTCGTGCGCGCGAACAGCGCGACGCCGAGCGCGTCTTCCAGCGCGCGAATCGCCTGCGACAGCGGCGGCTGCGTCATCGACAGCCGCTCGGCCGCGCGCCCGAAATGGCGCTCGTCGGCAACGGTCACGAAATAGCGCCACTGGCGCAGGTCGGGCGTCGGATCGGCCATTTACTCATTCGAAAAACGACTTAATAAGCCACAAATAATATATTGGACATCCCAAACCGGAAACTCCATTCTTGATCGATCCATCCGGCGCGCCGTTCGCGCCGGCGTCGCCACAACAACGATGGAGCTCCCCATGTCCTACAACCGCCGCTCTAGAAACATCACGCAAGGCGTCGCGCGTTCGCCGAACCGCTCGATGTATTACGCCCTCGGCTACCAGAAGGACGATTTCGACAAGCCGATGATCGGCATCGCGAACGGCCACTCGACGATCACACCGTGCAATTCGGGCCTGCAGCGGCTGTCGGACGCGGCCGTCGCGGCGGTGAAGGCGGCCGACGCGAACCCGCAGATCTTCGGCACGCCGACGATCTCCGACGGCATGTCGATGGGCACCGAAGGGATGAAGTACTCGCTGGTGTCGCGCGAAGTGATCGCCGACTGCATCGAGACCTGCGTGCAGGGGCAGTGGATGGACGGCGTGGTGGTGGTCGGCGGCTGCGACAAGAACATGCCGGGCGGGATGATCGCGCTCGCGCGCCTGAACGTGCCGGGCATCTACGTGTACGGCGGCACGATCCGCCCGGGGCACTGGAAGGGGCGCGACCTGACGATCGTGTCGTCGTTCGAGGCGGTCGGCGAGTTCACCGCGGGCCGGATGTCCCAGGAGGATTTCGAAGGGGTCGAGAAGAACGCGTGCCCGACGTCGGGCTCGTGCGGCGGCATGTACACCGCGAACACGATGAGTTCGTCGTTCGAGGCGCTCGGCATGTCGCTGATGTATTCGTCGACGATGGCGAATCCCGATCAGGAGAAGGTCGATTCGGCCGCCGAGTCGGCGCGCGTGCTGGTCGAAGCCGTGAAGCGCGACCTGAAGCCGCGCGACATCATCACGAAGGAGTCGATCGAGAACGCGGTGTCGCTGATCATGGCGACCGGCGGCTCGACCAACGCGGTGCTGCACTATCTCGCGATCGCGCACGCGGCCGAGGTCGACTGGACGATCGACGACTTCGAGCGCATCCGCAAGCGCGTGCCGGTGATCTGCGACCTGAAGCCGTCGGGCCAGTACGTCGCGACCGACCTGCACCGGGCCGGCGGCATCCCGCAGGTTCTGCGGATCCTGCTCGACGCGGGGCTGCTGCACGGCAACTGCATCACGATCACCGGCCGCACCATTGCCGAGGAGCTGAAGGACGTGCCGGGCGTGCCGCGCGCGGATCAGAACGTGATCTTTCCGATCGATCGCGCGCTGTACAAGGAAGGCCATCTCGCGATCCTGAAGGGCAATCTCGCCGAAGACGGCGCGGTCGCGAAAATCACCGGTTTGAAGAATCCGGTCATCACCGGCCCGGCGCGCGTGTTCGACGACGAGCAAAGCGCGATGGACGCGATCCTCGGTGACAGGATCCGCGCGGGCGACGTGCTGGTGCTGCGCTATCTCGGCCCGCAAGGCGGCCCCGGGATGCCGGAAATGCTCGCGCCGACGTCGGCGATCATCGGCAAGGGGCTCGGCGAATCGGTCGGGTTCATCACGGACGGCCGTTTCTCGGGCGGCACGTGGGGCATGGTGGTCGGCCACGTCGCGCCCGAAGCGTTCGTCGGCGGCACGATCGCGCTCGTGCAGGAAGGCGATTCGATCACGATCGATGCGCACCGGCTGGTGCTGCAACTGAACGTCGACGACGCGGAGCTCGCGCGCCGCCGCGCAGCGTGGAAGCAGCCGGCCCCGCGCTACACGCGCGGCGTGCTCGCGAAGTACGCGGCCCTCGCGCGTCCGGCGAACAAGGGCGCGGTCACGGGCTGACGACGATCGTGGGCATATGGCCCCATTGCGGACGGCCGCCGGGGCAACGCGCAAAACGTGCGTTGCCTTTGCTCTTATAATGCGCGGACCGTGAAGCCGGCCGTCTCCGCCGGCGGAGAACCGCATGAAACAGACGATATTGCGCGCGCTGCTCGTCGCGCTGCTGACCGGCAGCGCGGCCGCCGCGCATGCCGACCTGGCCCGCGACGGGCTCGCGCTCGCGCAGCGCAAGAACTGCATGGCGTGCCATGCGGTCGGCAAGCCGTTGATGGGCCCGTCGTTCCACGACATCGCCGGCAAGTACGCGGCGCGTGCCGACGGCGTCGATTACCTCGCGCAATCGATCGTCAAGGGCAGTGTCGGGGTGTGGGGCGGCGTGCCGATGCCCGCCAATACGCAGCTGACGAGCGCCGAAGCGCATACGCTCGCGCAGTGGGTGCTGTCGCTGCATTGAAAAACGGGGAACCCGGTAGGCGCCGGTGCGGACTGCCGGCGCTCGAGACCGGCGACCATCCCGCAACACACGCGGCAAGCGCGCGTCACTCAGACCGCAGGCGAATCGCACCCACCACGCCGATCGCATCGAGCACGCGCACGACGGTCGTCATCCCTGCGGCACCCGGGCCACCACGGCCGCGCGCTCAGCCCGAATGACCGGTCCGGCGGCGCGCGATTTCTTCGTCGACCGCGTCGCGAACCCACTCCATCACTTCCGTTTCGAGCGCCAGCGCGACTTCGCGCGTGATCTGGCCGACGAGCCACGCCGTATGGTCGTGCAGCGCATCGCGGCAGCGCGCTTCGATTGCCTCGCGCCCTTCCCCGGTCAGATAGTTCGTGAGCCGATTGCGCAGACGCTCGGCGATATGCTGCGCATCCTCCGGCGTCAGCCCCGCAGCCGCAGCCGCGTGCGACACACCGCCGGTGAGATGATCGGTGACCAGCGTGTCGGCAGCCGGCGCGGCTTCCCGGCGCCGCATCGTGTCGTCGTCGACCGGCGCCGCGGCGACGCCCTGATGCTCGGGATCCTCGGCGGCGAGCGCGGACGCCAGTGGCGCCAGCGCGGCTGCCGACTCCTCCGCGACGACATGCCCGGCCGCACCGGGTTGCGCCGGCGCGTCGCTGTCGCCGGGCAGTTCGACGGCCGGCACGTGCGGCGTCGGCACCGGCTCGACCACGACGAATTCAGGGTCGGTTCCGGTGTGCTCGGACGCAGCCGTTCCAGCGGCCGCGCGGCCCGGCGCGACCACGTCGGTCAGCACCGGAATGGCGGCATCGTCGCGCGGCGGCGCATCGGCCGCGGACGAACGCGCCGGCACCGGCTTGCCCGGCACCAGCACGTCGGTCAGCGTCGGGATCGAAGGGGATTCGGGTTGTGTCACGGGAATGCTCCGTCGACGGTTGCGGCTAGCCGCCCTGCTTGTAATTGTTCAGCGCGTAGCCGCGATCGCGGTAGAAGCGGTAGCGGTCGCGGCCCGCGGCGAGTTCGTCCGGCGCGTTGCCGACCACTTCGAGCAGGCGCTCGAAACGGGCGAACTGCGCGGGCACGGTCGCGCCGAGGTTCAGCAGCACCTGATGATGCGGCGCCTGGTCGAGATCCGCGGTCAGCACGATCGGCGTGCCGGCCGCGTGCGCGCTGTCGGCGCCGCAGTGCGGGATGAAATCGAGCGGCGAGAACGTCCAGAGCCGCTCGTCGAGCACGCGCAGGCGCGCGGGCTCCGCGAGCACGACGACCGGCTGCCCGGCCTGATAGGCCTTGCGCAGCAGCCGGCATGCGTACGTGAGCGAATCGCCGACGTTCGAATGGAAATCGATTCGCGTCATTGCCCGCTTGCCCGCATCGTCGTGAACCCTGCCATCACTGGCCGGCGCGGTCGATCAGGAATTGCGCGAGCAGCGGCACCGGACGGCCGGTCGCGCCCTTCGCCGCGCCGCCCTTCCATGCGGTGCCGGCGATGTCCAGGTGCGCCCACGGGTAGCTCTCGGTGAAACGCGACAGGAAGCACGCGGCCGTCACCGCACCGGCCGGACGCCCGCCGATGTTCGCGATGTCCGCGAAGTTCGACTTCAGCTGATCCTGGTACTCGTCGTCGAGCGGCATGCGCCACGCCGGATCGTTCGCTTCGCGCGATGCGTCGAGCAGTTCGCCCGCGAGCGCATCGTCCTTCGAGAACAGGCCGCTGTTGTGCGCGCCGAGCGCGATCACGCACGCGCCCGTCAGCGTCGCGACGTCGATCACCGCAGCCGGCTTGAAGCGTTCCGCATACGTGAGCGCGTCGCACAGGATCAGGCGGCCTTCGGCGTCGGTGTTCAGCACCTCGATCGTCAGCCCCTTCATGCTGGTGACGATGTCGCCCGGCTTCGTCGCGTTGCCGCCCGGCATGTTCTCGCAGGTCGGCACGATCGCGACGACGTTGATCTTCAGGCCCATTTCGGCGACCGCACGCATCGTGCCGAGCACCGAGCCGGCGCCGCACATGTCGTACTTCATCTCGTCCATCCCCTCGCCCGGCTTCAGCGAGATGCCGCCCGTGTCGAACGTGATGCCCTTGCCGACCAGCACGATCGGCGCGGCCTTCGCGGCGGCGCCCTGGTAGTGCAGCACGATGAACTGCGGCGGCTCGACCGACGCGCGCGCGACCGACAGGAACGAACCCATCTTCAGCGCCTGGATCTGCTTCAGGCCCAGTACCTCGGCCTTCAGACCCCAATCCTTCGCGATCTTCTTCGCGGTGTTGCCGAGATAGGTCGGCGTGCACACGTTGCCCGGCAGGTTGCCGAGGTCGCGCGTGAGATCCATCCCGTTCGCCAGCGCGACGGCCTGCTTGACCGCCAGCTTCGCCGCCTTTTCGTCGGCCGGGTCGACACTGAACACGATGCGCTTGAGCGTATGCGACGCCGGCTCCGGCTTGCTCTTCATCTGCGTGAAGCGGTACGTCTCGTTGCGCAGCGCGAGGATCGCCGCGCGCACGCCCCAGTCGGAGCCGCGCTCGTCGACCGGCAGCTGCGCGAGCGAGAACGTGACCTGGACGACCTTGGTCGCGAGCAGCGCGCGCCACGCGGCCGTCACCGCATCGTTGTAGGCTTTCTGATTGAAAGCATCCTGCTTGCCGAGGCCGACCAGCAGCACGCGCGATGCGCCGATGCCCGAGACCTCGTGCAGGAACAGCGTCTTGCCGCGCTTGCCGTCCATGTCGCCGGCCTTCACCACGCGCGAGATGAGCCCCTTGGTGGCCGTGTCGATGTCGAGCGCCGCACCGGAGAGGGTCTGCGCCTCGAAGATGCCGAGCACGATGCAGTCGGACTTCCCGGTCAGGAACCCCTTGGCCTCGCCTTTGCTCCAATCACAGCCTTTTATGCTAAAGTCCATCGCGCTTGTCCTCGGATAAAATCTGGGCTAAGGATGAAAGCCGCAATTATCCGCTATTTTTCCCGTGGCGGCGCGAGCGCTCCACCACGCGTGCGCAGCCTCCCGCCCTCTTCTCATCAAGAATGATCTTCGAACGCTCCCTCCAGCGCGAGCTTGCGTATACGGCTGGCGCCGTGTTCATGGTGCTGCTCACGATCATGCTCACGACGATGATGATCCGCATCGTCGGCTATGCCGCGTCCGGCGAAATCGATCCGCGCGACGTGCTCGTGCTGATCGGCCTGACCGTGATCGGCTATCTCGCCGTGATGCTCGTCGTCACGCTGTTCGTGTCGATCCTGTTCGTGCTGACCCGGTGGTACCGGGACTCCGAAATGGTCGTGTGGCTCGCGTCGGGCGTGAGCCTCACGCGCCTGATCAAGCCGATCGGCGTGTTCGCGACGCCGATCGTCCTGCTGATCGCGTTCTTCGCGTTCGTCGGCTGGCCGTGGTCGAACCAGCAGAGCAAGATGATCAAGGCGCGCTTCCAGCAGCGCGACGAAATCTCGCTGCTCGCGCCGGGCCAGTTCCGCGAATCGGCGTCGAACCACCGCGTGTTCTTCATCGAAAAGATGTCGCCGGACCAGAGCAAGGTCCAGAACGTGTTCGTCACGTCGACCGAGAACGGCAAGGTCAACGTCGTCGTGTCGCACACGGGCCATACCGAGACCCGCGACGGCGACCGCTTCGTCGTGCTGGAAGACGGCCGCCGCTACGACGGCACGCCCGGCCAGCCGAACTTCAAGATCATGGAGTTCCAGCGCTACGGCGTGAAGATCACGAGCACGCCGGTCACCAACGTGCCGACCACCAACAGCACGTCGACGCCCGACCTGCTGCGCAATCCGACGCGCGACAACCTCGCGGAATTCGCATGGCGCGCGGGGCTGCCGCTGATCGCGCTCAACCTGATGGTGCTCGGCATCCCGCTGTCGTACCAGAACCCGCGCCGCAGCCGCACGATCAACCTCGTGATGGCCGTGCTGATCTACCTCACCTATTCGAACCTGCTGAACGTCGTGCAGGCACAGATCGAACAGGGCAAGATGTCGTTCGGCGTCGGCCTCGTCGGCCTGCACGTGATCGTCGCGGCGATCGTCGCGTTCATCTTCTGGTTGCGCGTGCGCAATCGTCCGCTGTTTACACGCGCGCTGTTCGGCCGCTCGGGAGCATGATCGATGCGGCTCTATGAAAAATACTTCGCGCGGCAGATCTACGTCACGTTCGTCTTCATCCTGTTCGCGTTCTCGGGCCTGTTCTTCTTCTTCGACCTGATCAGCGAACTGAACTCGGTCGGGCACGGCAACTACAAGTTCGGCTACGCGGTGCTGCGCGTCGCGCTGCAGACGCCGTCGCGCTTCTACGAGATCATCCCGGTCGCCGCGCTGATCAGCGCGATCTACGTGTTCGCGCAGATGGCCGCAAACTCGGAATTCACGATCTTCCGCGTATCGGGCCTCGCGACCAACCAGGCGCTGCGCTCGCTGCTGAAGATCGGCGTTCCGCTCGTGATCGTCACGTACCTGATCGGCGAATTCGTCGGCCCGTACGCCGATCAATTGTCCGAACGCGTGCGGCTGCAGGCGCTCGGCGCGTCGGTGTCGTCGAACTTCCAGTCGGGCGTGTGGGTGAAGGACACGCTCGCGGCCCGCGAGAACGGCGAGCAGGTCACGCGCTTCGTCAACGTCGGCAGCCTGTCGCCCGATGCGACGATCAGCAACGTGCGCATCTACGAGTTCGACTCGAAATTCCAGCTGCAGAACGTGCGGATCGCGCAGACGGGCCGCTACGAGCCGCCCGGCCACTGGCTGCTCAAGGGCGTGACGGAAACCGAACTGACGCCGATCAAGCCGGTCGGCGGCGAGCCGGCCGACGCGCTGAACCCCGTGTACCGGTCGCAGCAGGTGACGCTGCCCGAATACCGGCTGCGCTCGGACCTGACGCCGCAGATCCTGTCGGTGCTGCTCGTGTCGCCGGAACGCATGTCGCTGATCAACCTGTTCCGCTACATCCAGCACTTGCGCGAGAATCAGCAGGACACGCAGCGCTACGACATCGCGCTGTGGCGCAAGCTGCTCTACCCGTTCGCGGTGTTCGTGATGCTCGTGCTGTCGCTGCCGTTCGCGTATCTGCATACGCGCGCCGGCGTGGTCGGCGTGAAGGTGTTCGGCGGCATCATGCTCGGGATGAGCTTCCAGCTGCTGAACACGCTGTTCTCGCACATCGGCACGCTGAACACGTGGCCGGCGCCGCTGACCGCGGCCACGCCGGGCCTCATCTATCTCGCGCTCGGCCTGTTCGCGCTGAAGTGGGTCGACCGGCACTGAGCGCCGTCACGACGGAGGGTTCGACATGAGTTCGCATGGCATCGTCCTGTTCGGCCACGGCGCGCGCGATCCGCGCTGGGCCGAGCCGTTCGAGCGGCTGGCCGCGCGGTTGCGCGGCGCCGGCGCAGCCGCGCCGCACGTGTCGCTCGCGTTCCTCGAACTGATGACGCCGTCGCTCGACACGGCCGTCGCCGCGCAGGTCGCGGCCGGCTGCACGCGCATCACCGTGGTGCCCGTGTTCTTCGGCCAGGGCGGCCATGTCCGCCGCGACCTGCCGCAGCTCGTCGACGCGTGCCGCGCCGCGCATCCGGGCGTCGACATCCGGTGCGCGACGGCCGTCGGCGAGGACGACGGCGTGCTCGACGCGATCGCGCGCTATTGCGTCGACCAGCTCGGCGGCGACGCGTAGGCGCGCTTTCCGGGCGCGGCGAACCTGCTCGCGTGCCCGAACGTCGATGCGGGGAATATTGCATACCACCTGCTGAAGACCGAGGCCGGCAGCAACGTCGCGGTCGGACCGTTCCTGCCGGGGGCAATGCGCCGGTGAACATTCTGACGTCGAGCGCGACCGTGCGGCGGATCGTGAACATGACCGCGCTGACGGTGATCGAGGCGAATCGCGGTTCGGCGGGTTGAGCGCGGTTGATGTCATTGCTTTCTCGAGGCGGCCAGCCGCCGCCACACTCGCCGCGATCACCCCAGCTCGAACGACGTCACGCCGAACACGCGATCGATCGCAATCGCGGGCGCGTCCTTCGTATGCATCCGCGCGGTTTCGAAAACGCTCGACATACCGTGCCGTTCCGCCAGCGCGCAATCCCGTGGCAACACCAGCGTCATCGGCGAAGAGCGGACCGATCTTGCAGCCTTCCTTGCAGCGACGCACGACACCGTATCCGGCGATACGTCCGGCGTCGGCGATGACATTTCAAAAGCTTTGGAAGGCAATTTGGAAGATTGGTGAGATTTGTGTCCAATTAGTATTCGTTTGTTGAAAATATAATCGCGCCGCCGATAATAAATTATGCACAAGAACGAAACCCGGGGCCGCATCTTCCTTATTTCAAAAACTCAACTTCCGTGTTATGCCAGGCTGCGGATGCGGAATCACGCATGCCGCGTGCTTTATATCCCTGCAGCCGCCGTTACCATCGGGAGAATTTACTTCCAGAATTACGAACCCGTTACTTCCTCGTCCGCGACCGGAAAATTTCTAACATTTGCCATTGCAATTTCTCATCAACCCCTCGGGACGGTGCAGGGAAACATGTTTGCGGTTTAAATCGTATGCAAGCTTATCGAAAAGGAAAGAATCGTGTCCAACAACACTCTTCCAGAAGATCAGTCATCGGCCTACGTATCGCAATGGGTATATATCCAAAGCGCGCTAACCGACAACCAAAACAATCCCTACGTGATGACAGCAGTCATCGACGAGCAGAATGGGACGAACGGCGTCGTCCTGTCTCCGCTGCAGGTCCAAACGCCGACGCAACTCTGGCAGATTACAGCCGACGGGCGACTCTTGTCCGCGGCCGATGGAACTCTTGTCGCGATGCTCGGGCAAAACTACGAGTCAGGATCCGGGCAATACATCGTGCTGGCTCCATCGCCGGCACAGACCGACGACTCGCTGCAATGGGTCTATAACGGCGATGGCCAACTGAGATTCATCAATTGTGCGAATGGCCATGTATTGAACGTGGCCGGGGGATATGCAAGCAACAATCCTCCGGTCATTGCA
Source organism: Burkholderia sp. SR8 (assembly GCF_052851275.1). Taxonomy (NCBI): domain Bacteria; kingdom Pseudomonadati; phylum Pseudomonadota; class Betaproteobacteria; order Burkholderiales; family Burkholderiaceae; genus Burkholderia; species Burkholderia sp. SR8. The sequence continues at coordinate 65,509 of NZ_JAULUC010000008.1, read as the reverse complement.
TATCCGATCGAGAATCCAATCCCACCGAACGATCAATGGACAATCAGCCCGGCGTGTCCACTTGATGTCATTCTGGCGCAGCCTTCCGTACCATTTCCTGCGTTCAGCGGCGATCAGGCAATCGCGTATTCGGACATCAATACCCTGCTCGACGTTACGGATATCCGTAGCGAGTATGTAAATCTGAATTCACCGTTCAGTAATTGGCAAGTCACGATTCAGACTGCCTCATGTCCGAGCAATGTTCAGCCGGCGGATTGGCAAACAGTTACGTCTCAGGTGAGTCGCGAGCTAACCGCGGTTGTCGCCATCAACAAACTTTTCAGTAATTTCAACGAGTATCAGGGTGAGCTATTTTCCGTAAAGCACGCGCAGTTGACCCAACTCGGAACGGATGCAGGCATGGAGCAAGGAACCACGACGGGGGGGCTGGGCCTGGCCGTATTCGAAGGGGTCATGTACACGTCCCTCGAGATGATGGGACCGGTAGGTGCCGTGCTAGGCAATCTGATGATGGCTGGCATCAATATCGGTCTGGCCGCGACTGATGATACGTCGATTTCGCCCGATCCATTTCAGGTGGCGTATTCCGCTCTCCTCGCCGAGCTAATGAAAAACTTCAATGCCCTGGCAACCATCACAGGAAATATGCAAACGGCAATCCTCACTGATTGGGGCAAGATGAGCGCCACCTATGCCGATATTCTCTTGACGGCAGGACCGAACTCGTTGTCATGGCCTCCCCTGCTGACTGCGGATATGATAGCTAGTTCACTGCCCGGATACACCATTGCATCGATGCAGATGCTGCTGCCGGCGAAATATCAGATCTATCAGATCGAGGAAACCAACGGCTCGCCAATACCCGATGTGCCGTCATATGCGCAGTGGGTACAGTGGGAAGCATGGAGCGAACTGCTCAAAAGCAACGTCTGGAAAAAATACTGGATTGCAGATTCTTCGAATGTAAATGCGTATCCGTCGCAAGAGGCGATGAACGACGTGTGGGAGGCCAACACTTCCGCATCAGATTTTTATCAGGGATTGTCAGGATGGGGTTTCGCCCGAAGCTACCCATTTAATATGGGAACCTTGCCTGGTGTGGATGCGAATGGATTGGTTATCACCATTACCAATCTGACAGCCAACCCGCTCACCGTGAACGCATGTCCCGACAACGGGCAAGGTGTAACGATCAATGGTCCCTCGTCTGAAATCCTGCAACCTTACGGAAGTGTTTCGTTTATCGGATATTACACAGACGGCCTCGCGATCGATATCACTGTCATCGACCAGAATTTGCGCGGCGGTCCGGGTCAGGTCGCCTCGCTCACTGCCCATCAGCATCTCTGCGTCATGGAAGCCGGAGACGTATGGGTAGACGGGAAAACGCAAAATTCGGGTTATCAACTGACGACTCCGATCTGCAATTCCGGATCATTTGCAAATGGATGTCCAGGTGTGGTTCAGGTCGGAATATTTTATGGACAATAAACCGGATTACGGCATGACAAACCGTAAATAATCTAGCGCACTTTAACGCGAAGCCGCAGAGAACAGGATGACATCATGGACTCCAATTCGGTAACCTTGTCAATAGACAGCCCATATACCATCTCGAGCATCAACTATATCGACAATTCCCTCGTCGTCAGCGCCAACCAAAATCACGATCCTGCTCCCGAAATTCCTCCACCGGTGAACAATGTGTGGACGCTCACGTTGAACTCCGATCGGGACAACACCTCGCCCGTCGCAACGAGCTTCAATAATATTGCCGGCGGCGCTTCCCATGCATATACGCCCCTCAATTGGTCGCTCGGCGGCGCTCCTGGCGCCCTCAATTTTTATTTTGGCGTCAACATTTCCATTGGCTCTGAAACGATCGTCGTATATCTCGGCCAGGGGCAGTGGGGTGCAGCTCATTACAACTGGTGGATTGGCAGCAGTGCGCTCGTCATTCAAAGCTATCTGATCCCCGGTAACGGGGAGCAACCCCCGATGCTCGGGTTCGCCCCGCAGATGGAGGTAGACGGTACCCGGTTCGCCCTGCAGGGAAAGTCGGACAGCTCGTTCCATCTATCCGTCTGACCTGCACGCTCGATCATCAAAAAAGAAAGCCCGGCACTCTGCCGGGCCCAGGCTGCTGAGGAACCCAAGTTTTTCGAAGCGTGGGGTTTTGTCTTTCTGGAATCAGGGTTGCAGACTCGCCGCAAGCGTGCGGTCGAATCTGCCGGGCAAGCGGCTCATCAGGCGCAGCAGGATGCGTACGAATCGCCAATCGGAGCCCGTCGGCCCGCTTTTTCTTCCTCCGCGCCAGCAGCAGCCACCTTCTCGCGGATGAATTCGAAATCCACCGCCGCGTCGATCTGGCGCAGCAGGTGGTCCTTCGGCACGAACTCCTCCAGCGTCACCATTTCGAGTTTGTGCTGCGTGGGCGTCGGTTTCTTCAGCATCCTGCTATCAAAAAACAAAACCCTCGCGTTTGGCGAGGGTTTGTCGGCAGTCTGAAGCGCCGGCATCAGCCAGCGCCTTTTTCGTTTGGGACCGCGGTCAGGCCGCGCTCAGGCGGCATTGCGCAATGCATTCTCCGCCTGTGCCTGCCCTGCGCGCTCGGCGAATGCATCGCCGATCATCAGCAGGCTCGGTTCCGCCGGATCGAGCCACGCCTGCGCATCGCCGGCCGCCATCTGCGCGAGCGTGAGCGTCAGCGTGCGTTCGCGTGCGGTGCTGCAGGCCTCGACGATCGCCACCGGCGTCGCGGGCGCCCGGCCGGCGTCGATCAGTTCCTGCGCGATACCGGGCGCGCTGTCGCGGCCCATGTAATAGACGATCGAATCGGCGCGGGCGGCCTCGCGGATCTCGTCGCTGCCCGGTGCGCGGCTGTGCGTCGCGAACGCGACACTGCGCGACACGCCGCGCAGCGTCAGCGAGCGCTTGAGCGACGCCGCGCCGGCCAGCGCCGCGGTGATGCCCGGCACGACCTCGAACGCGATCCCGGCCGCTTCTAGCGCGCGCATTTCCTCTTCCGCGCGGCCGAACAGCATCGGATCGCCGCCCTTCAGCCGCACGACGCATGCGTGCTCGCGCGCCGCGTCGACGATCTGCTTGTTGATGAAGTGCTGCGCGGTCGAGCGCTGCCCGCAGCGCTTGCCGACCGCGATCTTGCGCGCGTTCGGCGCGTAGTCGAGCATCGCGGGTTCGACGAGCGCGTCGTGCAGCACCACGTCGGCCTGCTCGAGCAGCCGCATGCCGCGCACCGTGATGAGATCCGCGGCACCCGGCCCTGCTCCGATCAGATACACCTTGCCCATGTTTGTCGCTTCGCTAGTCCTGCTCGTGCGAACGGCGCCCGGCGCGCGCCGCCGTCATGGCGGCGGCGCCGGACGCCGGTCATGCCGGTTACGCCGAGAACGCGCGGATCATGCCCGCGGCGACCGTGTGGTGCGTCGCCTCGTCGATCAGCACGAACGCGCCCGTGCCCGGATGCGCATCGTACGTGTCGCAGACGATCGGCTTCTGCAGCGTCAGCGCCACGCGGCCGATGTCGTTCATCTTCAGTTCCTGGCGGTCGGTCGCGTGCGACAGCGTATGCACGTCGAGCACTTCCTTGACCGCGCCGATCTTCGCGAACACCGTGCTGGTGGTCTGCTTCAGCAGGTACTTGCGCTGCGGCGACAGCGGCGTCTCGTCGAACCAGCACAGGTCCGCCTCGAGCTTCTTCGCCGGCTCGACCGGCTCGGCGGTCGTCACGAACATGTCGCCGCGCGACACGTCGACGTCTTCCTCCAAGCGAATCGTCACCGTCTGGCCCGCGAACGCGTGCGGGACGGCCGCGGTGCCGCCCGGCACCGGCGCGACGATCTCGGCGACCGTCGCGGTGCGGTTCGACGGCAGCACGACGATCGCATCGCCGACCTTCACTTCGCCCGACTCGATCCGGCCCATGTAGCCGCGGAAATCGTCGGCCGAGCTGCCGTCCTGGCGCGCGACCCACTGCACCGGAAAGCGCAGCGCGTCATGCGCCTGCGTCTCGACCGGCAGCGATTCGAGCACGTCGAGCAGCGGCTCGCCCGCGTACCACGGCATGCGCTCGCTCGCGCCGACGATGTTGTCGCCCTTCAGCGCCGACACCGGCACGAAGCGCACGTCGTTCAGGCCGAGCTGCTTCGCGAGCGCGACATACGCGTCGCGGATCTCGTTGAAGCGCGCTTCGCTGTAGTCGACGAGGTCCATCTTGTTGATCGCGACGATCACGTGCTGCAACGCGAGCAGCTTCACGATCGCGCTGTGGCGCTTGGTTTGCGGCAGCAGTTGCGCGACGCCGTTCTCGACCGTCACGCGCGTCGCGTCGACGAGGATGATCGCCGCGTGCGCGGTCGACGCGCCCGTCACCATGTTGCGCGTGTACTGCTCGTGGCCCGGCGTGTCGGCGATGATGAACTTGCGCTTCGCGGTCGCGAAATAGCGGTACGCGACGTCGATCGTGATGCCCTGCTCGCGCTCGGCTTCGAGCCCGTCCGTCAGCAGCGCGAGGTCGATCTCGTCGCCGACGGTGCGCTTGTTCTTCGCGCGCGACAGCGCGGACAGCTGGTCGGACAGCACGGCCTTGCTGTCGTACAGCAGGCGGCCGATCAGCGTGCTCTTGCCGTCGTCGACGCTGCCCGCGGTGATGAAACGCAGCACGCCGAGGTCTTCGGTGTTCTCGATGATGCTCATGATGTGAATGTCCTCGTGTGCTTCAGAAATAACCTTGCTTCTTGCGCTGTTCCATCGCGGCTTCGGACGCCTGGTCGTCCATCCGGGTCGCGCCGCGTTCGGTGATCTCGGTCACCGCCGTCTCGGCGATGATCTTCTCGACGTCGTCCGCGTCGCTCGCCACCGGGCACGTGCAGCTGATGTCGCCGACGGTGCGGAAGCGAACCTGCGCGATCTCGCTCGTCTCGCCTTCACGCATCGGCGTGAGCGGCGTGACCGGCACGAGCAGCCCGTTGCGGCGCACGATCTCGCGCTGGTGCGCGTAGTAGATCGACGGCAGTTCGAGGTTTTCGCGCGCGATGTACTGCCACACGTCGAGTTCCGTCCAGTTCGAGATCGGGAACACGCGCAGGTGCTCGCCGTTGTGCAGGCGCGCGTTGTACAGGCTCCACAGTTCCGGGCGCTGCGCCTTCGGATCCCACTGGCCGAATTCGTCGCGGAACGAGAAGATCCGCTCCTTCGCACGCGCCTTCTCTTCGTCGCGGCGCGCGCCGCCGATCAGCGCCGTGTAGCCGTGCTGTTCGATCGTCTCGAGCAGCGTGACGGCCTGCGCGGCGTTGCGCGAATCGGTTTCGCGGCGCAGCACGACCGTGCCGCGCTTGATCGAATCCTCGACGTGGCCGACCACCAGCTCGGCGCCGAGCTCCGCCGCGCGGCGATCGCGGAAGTCGATCACTTCCTCGTAGTTGTGGCCCGTATCGATGTGCACGAGCGGGAACGGCAGCGTCGTCTTGCGGTTCGCGCCGAGACCGAACGCCTTCAGTGCCAGGTGCAGCACGACGACCGAGTCCTTGCCGCCCGAGAACAACAGCGCCGGCTTGCTGCACTCGGCGACCAGTTCGCGCAGGATGTGGATCGACTCGGCTTCGAGCCAGTCGAGGTGGCCCATGCGGTTGTCGGCACCGGTGGGCGGGGCAAAGGCGGATTGCTCGAGCGTCGTGCTCATGATTTCAGTCCTTCTCTTCTGGGTTCGTGCCGCCCGCTGTCGCAGGCGGCGCAATATTCGGTTTCTTGTCGGCTTTCAGTGCGCGGCGCCGGCTTCGGCATTCGCGGGAATCGGCGTGATCGTGATGTGCAGCCCGCATTCCTTCGTGTCGCGCGACTCCCACCACCAGCGACCGGCCCGGCTGTCTTCGCCGGGGCGGATCGCGCGCGTGCAGGGCTCGCAGCCGATGCTCGGGTAGCCGCGCGCGTGCAGCGGATTGACCGGCACGTCAAACGCCTTAAGGTACGCCCACACGTCGGCTTCCGTCCAGTCGGCGAGCGGGTTGTACTTCGCGATCCCGCGCGCTTCGTCCCGTTCTTCCTCGTGCAGCTCCGCACGCGTGACCGACTGCTCGCGGCGCTGGCCCGTGACCCACGCGCCGACGTCGGCCAGCGCGCGGTTCAGCGGCTCGACCTTGCGGATGTGGCAGCACGACTTGCGCAGCTCGACGCTTTCGTAGAACGCGTTCAGGCCGTGCTCGGCGACGTACTGGTCGACCGCGTCCTGCTGCGGGTGGAACTGCTCGATCTCGTAGCCGTAGCGCTCGCGCACGCGGTCGATCATGCCGAGCGTTTCCGCGTGCAGGCGGCCCGTGTTCAGCGAGAAGATGCCGATCGGCACGCCGTTCGACAGGATCGCATGCGTGAGCAGCATGTCTTCCGCAGCAAGGCTGCTCGCGAACTTCACCTTGTCGTGGCGCGCGCCGATCTGCGCGAGCAGCGCGTCGAGCCGCTCGACCTTCGCGGCGAGTTCCGGCGTCAGTGCGGTAGCGGGCGCGGTGCTCATGCGCTCACCTTGGCGTCGGGCGTCGCGACGTCGGACGCGGCAGCACGGCGGCGGAACAGCGGTGCCGGCTCGTCGAACGCGCCCTGGTAACGCTGCGTGAATTCGCCGAACGCGTTCAGCGCGTCGTGGATGTCCTTGTCGGCACGCACCGCGAATGCGTCGAAGCCGCAACGCGACATGTACAGCAGCTGGTCGCGCAGCACGTCGCCGATCGCGCGCAGCTCGCCGGTCCAGCCGTGGCGCTCGCGCAGCAGGCGGCCGATGCTGTAGCCGCGGCCGTCCGCGAAGCGCGGGAATTCCACGGCGATCAGCGAGATCGCGCCGAAGTCGGCCGCGAGATCGGCCGGCTCGCTGTCCGGCGCGAGCCACACGCCGAGTTCGTCCTTCGTCTTCGCGGCGACGAGCGCCGCGCGCTCGGCCTGCCACAACGCGAACGGCACCAGCACCTTGCCGGCCGGCAATGCGTCGACCGCGGGCAGCGCACCGTCTTGCGCCGCGCGCACGACCTGCCATGCGTCGTCGATCACTGCGCGGTTCTTGATAATCGAAGCCATCTGCAAATTCCTTCTACCCGGTTGGTTACGCGTTCACTGCCTGGCGCGCCGCATACACGCGCTCCTTGAACGGCGCGATGCCGATGCGGTCGTACGTGTCGATGAAGCGCTCGCCGTCGATGCGTGCGTCGACGAACGTGTCGATCAGCTTCGCGATCACGTCCGGCACTTCTTCCGCCGAGAACGACGGCCCGATCACGCGGCCGAGGCGCGCACCGTTCTGGCCCGTGCCCTGCTCGCCGCCCAGCGACACCTGGTACCACTCGGAACCGTCCTTGTCGACGCCGAGAATGCCGATGTTGCCGACGTGATGGTGACCGCACGAGTTCATGCAGCCCGAGATGTTCAGCGACAGGTCGCCGAGGTCGTACACGTAGTCCAGGTCGTCGAAACGCTGCTGGATCGCGAGCGCGATCGGGATCGACTTCGCGTTCGCGAGCGAGCAGAAGTCGCCGCCCGGGCACGCGATGATGTCGGTCAGGAGGCCGATGTTCGGCGTCGCGAAACCGGCCGCCTTCGCCTTTTCCCACAGCGCGAACAGGTCGCGCTTCTTCACGTTCGCGAGAATCAGGTTCTGCTCGTGCGACACGCGCAGCTCGCCGAACGAGTACGCGTCGGCCCAGTCGGCCACCTGCTCCATCTGCTCGGCCGTCGCGTCGCCCGGGGCCACGCGGTGGTCCTTCAGCGACAGCGTGACGGCTGCATAGCCGGGCACCTTGTGCGGCGCGACGTTGCGCTCGACCCAGCGCGCGAACGCCTTGTTCTCCAGCAGGTGCTGTTCGAACGACGCGTCGGTGTCGGCCAGCTTCTCGTAGACGGGCGGCTGGAAGTACTGCGACACGCGGTCGAGCTCGGCCTGCGTGAGCGTCGACGGGCCGTCCTTCAGGTGCTGCCACTCTTCCTCGACCTGCTGCGCGAACTTCGCCGGCGACAGCGCCTTCACGAGGATCTTGATCCGCGCCTTGTACAGGTTGTCGCGGCGGCCGTAGCGGTTGTACACGCGCAGCACGGCTTCGCAGTACGTGATCAGGTGCTGCCACGGCAGGTCTTCCTTGATCACCGCACCGACGATCGGCGTACGGCCGAGGCCGCCGCCCGCGAGGATGCTCGCGACCACTTCGCCCTGCGCGTTCTTCTTCAGGTACACGCCGAGGTCGTGGATCTGCACGGCCGCACGGTCGTGCTTCGAGCCGGACACCGCGATCTTGAACTTGCGCGGCAGCCACGCGAATTCCGGATGGAACGTCGACCACTGGCGCAGGATCTCGGCCCACGGACGCGGATCGATCTCTTCGTCCTGCGCGACGCCGGCGAACTGGTCGGCCGTGATGTTGCGGATGCAGTTGCCCGACGTCTGGATCGCGTGCATCTGCACCGACGCGAGCTTCGCGAGGATCTCGGGCGTTTCTTCGAGCTGGACCCAGTTGAACTGGATGTTCGAGCGCGTCGAGAAGTGGCCGTAGCCGCGATCATGCTCGCGCGCGATGCGCGCCAGCATCCGCAGCTGCTCGCTGCGCAGGTTGCCGTACGGAATCGCGATGCGGTGCATGTACGCGTGGCGCTGCATGTACAGGCCATTCTGCAGGCGCAGCGGACGGAACTCGTCTTCGCTCAACTCGCCAGACAGGCGGCGGCGCACCTGATCGCGGTACTGCGCGACTCGCTCGTCGACGATCGTCTGGTCGTACTGGTCGTACTGATACATTCGGGGACCCCAGGGTTTTCGTGGTGACCGCGCGACGTCCTAGCCACGTCGCGCCCGAATCTCCGTTCCGCCGCCATCGCCGGCCTTCCGCTGCCCGGCTGGATTGCTAATGACGAAAACAGATATCCATATTTGAAAAACTCCGGTGAATCGTAATAAACTCGCCTTATATTTCAAACGACTAAAAAATTCTGTTGATATGCGGAAGGGTTATAAATGAACCTGCACCAATTTCGCTTCGTGCGCGAGGCCGTCCGGCAGAATTTCAACCTCACCGAGGCCGCCAAGGCGCTGTATACGTCGCAACCGGGGGTATCGAAGGCGATCATCGAGCTCGAGGACGAGCTCGGCGTGGAGATCTTCACGCGGCACGGCAAGCGCGTGCGCTCGCTGACCGAGCCGGGCAGGATCATCCTCGCGTCGGTCGAGCGGATCCTGCAGGAGGTCGAGAGCCTTAAAAGGGTCGGAAAAGACTATGCGGCACAGGATCAGGGCAACCTGACGATCGCGGCGACGCACACGCAGGCGCGCTACTCGCTGCCGGCCGCGATCGCCGAATTCAAGAAGCGCTTCCCGAAGGTGCACCTGTCGATCCTGCAGGGCAGCCCGACACAGGTCGCCGAAATGGTGATCCACGACCAGGCCGATCTCGCGATCGCGACCGAGGCGATCGCCGACTACAAGGAGCTCGTGTCGCTGCCCTGCTTCCAGTGGCATCACGCGGCCGTCGTGCCGGCCGATCACCCGCTGCTCGAACGCAAGCCGGTCACGCTCGACGATCTCGCGCAGTATCCGCTGATCACGTACGACGACGCGTTCGCGGGCCGCAAGAAGATCAACCACGCGTTCGCGCTGCGCGGGCTGTCGCCGGACATCGTGCTCGAGGCGATCGACGCCGACGTGATCAAGACCTATGTCGAGCTCGGCCTCGGCGTCGGGATCATGGCCGACATCGCGTTCAACCCGGAGCGCGACCGCAACCTGCGGCTGATTCCGGTCGGCCACCTGTTCGGCAGCAACGTGACGCGCGTCGCGCTCAAGCAGGGCGCCTACCTGCGCAGCTATGTGTATACGCTCGTCGAGCTGCTGTCGCCGACGCTGAACCGCAAGCTGATCGAGCAGGCGCTCAAGGGCGAATCCGAATCGTACGAGCTTTGACGGACAGGTATAAACACGGGGGCGCACATTGCGCCCCTTTTTGTTGCCCGACGGAGATGGAGATTCCCGCATGACGCTGCCCGCCCTGTTGCGACTTCCCGCCCTGTTGCGCCGCGCCGCCGGCGCGACCCTCGTGCTCGCCTGCACGGCCGCACACGCCGACCTGAAGGTCGGCGTCGACCTGTCGTCGACCGGCCCGGCCGCCGTGATCGGCATCACCAGCAAGAACGCGATCCTGATGTGGCCGAAGACGATCGCCGGGCAGCCGGTGCAGGTGACGGTGCTCGACGACGCGTCCGATCCGGGCACCGCCGTGCGCAACATCCGCAAGCTGGTCGACGAGGATCACGTCGACGTCGTGGTCGGGCCGAACATCACGCCGGCCGCGCTCGCGGCGCTCGACGCGGTGGCGGCTGCCCAGACGCCGATGATCACGCTGGTCGGCTCCGGCGCGATCGTCGAGCCGCAGGAAGGCGCGCGGACCTGGGCGTTCAAGATGGCGCAGAGCGACAGCGCGATGGCCGACGTGATGACGCGCTACATGGCCAACCACGGCGTGAAGACGGTCGGCTTCATCGGCTTCGCGGACAGTTACGGCGACAGCTGGCTGAACGAGTTCTCGCGCTTCGCGGAAGTGCGCAAGATCCGCGTGATCGCAACCGAGCGCTTCAACCGCACCGACGCGAGCGTCACCGGCCAGGCGCTGAAGCTGATCGCGGCGAAGCCCGACGCGATCCTGATCGCGGGCTCGGGCACGCCGGCCGTGCTGCCGCAGCGCACGCTGATCGAGCGCGGCTACAAGGGCGCGATCTACCAGACGCACGGGATCGCGACGCCGGAATTCATCAAGCTCGGCGGCAAGGATGTCGACGGCACGCTGTTCCCGACCCAGCCGGTCGTCGTCGCACGCACGCTGCCTGCCGACCATCCGGCGCGCAAGGCCGCGCTGGCCTTCGTCGACGCGTATGAAGCGAAATACGGCGCCGGCACCGTCACGCAGTTCGCGGGCGACGCGGCGGGCGTGTACCCGCGCCTCGCGGACGCGGTCGGCCGCGCGCTGAAGACCGCGCAGCCCGGCACGCCGGCCTTCCGCGCGGCGCTGCGGCGCGAGCTCGAACGCGCGCATGAACTCGTCGTGCCGAACGGCGTCGTCAATACCAGCAACAAGGATCATGTGGGCCTCGACCAGCGCGCCAGCGTGATGGGGATCGTGAAGCACGGCCAGTTCGTGTACCTGAGCCAGTAGGACGCGGCCGGTCGCGGGGCTGCTTGCCCGCTGCCCCATTTTCCGCCATAATCCGCGTTTCGCCGCGCGCAATCTGCACCATCGCTGCGCGGTCAGGATCAAGCCCAGGTGGTGAAATTGGTAGACGCAGGGGACTCAAAATCCCCCGCCGCAAGGCGTGCCGGTTCGATTCCGGCCCTGGGCACCAGTATTTCGCAGCGTCATGCGCTGCCTCTGTCGAAACCCGCGCAAGCTCGCCGCTTCGCGGGTTTTTCGTTTTTGCCGCATGCGATGCGAATGCGCAACGCGGCGCGCCCGTTGGCGGTCCAAGCAGCAGGAATTGCGAACACGGAGGCCGGCCATGTTCACGCGCGCGATGTCACGCCCGATTCGCGTCGGCCTGCTCGCCGTGCTGCTGTCGGTCATGCTCGGCGGATGCGAATTGCTTCGCGAGCCGCCCGTGCCCGAGTGGCCGGGGCCGCATGCGCCCTACCCGTTCCCGGACAACGTTCCGCACCGCACCGAGTGATCCGACGCAGTCTCGCGCCGCGGCGCCAGCCGGCAAGTGTCCATACCGCGCATTCGTCGCCCCGTCGCAGGACGGCGCCGAGGAAGTATTTCGCGTCGGCGATCGCATCCGCCGTCAAATGTTCAGGAACATCGGGCTCGCCGATCTGCTCGCGCCCCGCGTCGGCGGTTGAGCGCCGCCCCGTTACGCACCGCGCCGGCCGGCGCATCAATCGCGTTCGCAGAACCGCAGAATCGCGTCCGCAACGATCGCCGGCGCCTCGCGCTGCGGAAAGTGCCCGACGCCGTCGAGCACGGTGCGCTCGTAGCGCCCCGCGAAGAACCGCTCGCGCCCCGCCGAGCCGTCCGGGTGATTGCAGGTATCCGCGCCGCCATGCAGCACGAGCGTCGGCACGGACAGCACGGGCGCCGGATTCAGCCGCGCGTCGTCGTCCGCATAGGCCGGCGTGCCGGCCGCGAAGCCCCAGCGCTGCCGGTACGAGTGCAGCACGACATCGATCCAGTCGGGCCCGTCGAACGCGTCGGCGGCCGCGTCGAATTCCGCGACCCGGTACCAGCCGGCAGGCGACCACGTATCCCACATCAGCCGCGCGAACGCGCGACGATCGTCGCGCAGCGCCTGCTCGCCGCGCGGCGTCGCCATATACCAGTGGTACCAGTAGTTGCGCGCCTGCTGCAGCGACAGCGGCTGGCCGGGATCGTTGGTGCCATAGCCGACCGACAGCATCACCAGGTGCGCGGCGACGTCGGCGCGCAGCCCGCAGGCGTTCGCGACCGCGCGCGCGCCCCAGTCATGGCCGACCAGCACGGGCCGTTCGAGACCCAGCACGTCGACGAAATCCAGCACGTCGCGCCCGAGCGCCGCGAGCTGGCCGCTGCGCGGCACCGTCGGATCGCGAAACCGGGTCGGCGCGAAGCCGCGCAAGGCCGGCGCCAGCACGCGATAGCCGCCCGCGGCGAGCATCGAGGCCACCGCTTCCCAGCCGACCGCGCTGTCCGGCCAGCCATGCAGCAGCACGGCCGTGCGCGCGCCGCGCGGATTCCATTCGAGATACGCGACGTCGAGCGACGCGGTCGTCGCATGTCGATAAGCAGTCATCGCGCGCTCCTGTGGGTTCAGTCCAGAGGTCGATGGTAGATCGACGTCTCGTCACGATTCGCGGAGTATCATGATTCATTCTTCGAATATCGCGTTGAATACATCGATGGAACCGCTGACCGACCCCGCATCGAGCGCGCTCGACATCACGCTGCTGCGCACTTTCCTCGAAGTGGTCGACCGCCACGGCTTCGCGCCGGCCGCCGAACGCCTCGCGCTGACGCCGTCGGCGGTCAGCGGCCACATCAAGCGGCTCGAGCAGGCGGCCGGCACGGTGCTGCTCGCGCGCACCACGCGCCGCGTCGCGCTCACGCCGGCCGGCGACACGCTGTATGCATACGCGCGCAACATCGTCGACATGGAACGCGAAGTGCGCGCCCGCCTGCGCGGTGCGCCGGCGCACGGCCCGCTGCGCGTCGGCGCGTCGGAGGACTTCGCGGGCACGTGGCTGCCGCAGGTGCTGCGCACGTTCCGCGACAGCCATCCGCGCACGTCGATCGAACTGAAGGTCGGCATCACCGCGGCGCTGTTGCGGGAGCAAACGCTGGGCCGGCTCGACATCGTGTTCGGCAAGCAATGCCGGCAGGTCGACACGCCCGGCGAACTGCTGTGGGAGGAACCGCTCGTATGGGCGTTCGCGGCGGATACGGCGCTCGACGCCGACGACGGTGTGCCGCTCGCGCTGTTTCCGGAGCCGTGCGTGTATCGGGAAGCCGCGGTGTCCGCGCTCGCGGCCGCGCTGCGGCCGTTTCGCGTGCTGTTCGAAAGCGCGAGCATGGCCGGCTGCATGTCGGCTGCGCTCGCCGGCTTTGCGGTCACGGCGCTCGCGCGCAGCCAGTTGCGCGACGGCCTGCGCGAATGCGGAGTGCACGACGGGCTGCCGGCGCTGCCGGCCGCGCGCTTTTACGCATTCGCGGCGAAACCCGACGGCGCCGGCGCCGCGCTGATCGAGGCGGTCCGGGCGACCGGGCGCACGCGACAGTTCACCGCCTGAGCGCGTGCCGAGCGGTCGCCGCACGTACCGCACGTGTCGCGGCGCGCCGACGCCGATCGGGCGGCGTCACCGCCCGGCGAACCGCGCACGGCGCCGCGGTTGCACGCACACTGCCGCTTTCAGTCGCCGCTGCCGCGCGCGTCGTTCAACGCATCCGCCATCAGCTCGCCGAACCACTCGACGAACGCATTGAGCCGCCTCGACCGATGGCGGCGATGCGGATATACGGCCGATACGTCCATCGGCGCGGCGCGATGGCCGGGCATCACCTCGACGAGCGCACCGCTGTCGAGCAGGTGCACGACGTCGAAGCGCGGAATCTGGATCAGCCCCATTCCGGCGATGCAGCTCGCGATATAGGTTTCGGCGTTGTTGACGATCACGCGGCTCGGCAACGTCAGCGTATGCCGTGCGCCGTCCGTGCAGTATTCCCAGTCGAGCTCGCGGCCGGTCGTCGGCGACGCATAGCCGATCGCCCAGTGCCCGTGCGCGAGCGCATCCGGATGCTCGGGCACGCCGCGTTCGCGCAGATAGTCGGGGCTCGCGCAGTTGATCAGCGCGAACTGTCCGAGCGGCCGCACGACGAGGCTGCTGTCCGCGAGCCGCCCGACGCGGATCGCGCAATCGACACCCTCCTGCACGAGATCGATCGAGCGGTCCGTCGAGCCGAGCGACAACTGCAGCTTCGGGTGGCGGCGAAACAGCGACGGCAGCGCGGGCGCGATCACGCGGCGCGCGATCCGGCTCGGCGCATCGACGTTCAGCCGCCCGATCACGTCGCGATCGCGGCGCCGGAACAGGCGGTCGAGCTCGTCGGCTTCCGCGAGCAGCCGGCGGCCGCGCTCGAGCAGCAACGCGCCGTCGGCGGTCAGCTGGACCTGCCGCGTCGTGCGGTGCAGCAGGCGCGTGCCGAGCGCCGTCTCGAGCTGCTGAACCGCCGCGGACACAGTCGCACGCGGCACGTCGAGCGCATGCGCGGCCTTGATGAAGCTGCCCATTTCGGCAACCTGAAGGAAGATTCTGACCTGGTCCAGCTTGTCCATCGGCAGCGCAAAACGTGGGTTCGGACGACCGTCACCGGCAAGCGCCGCACATCGCGGCCGTTGGCAGGCCGGTGCGGCAACACGAAAGAAACGGGCGCGCGGCATCGAGCCCGCGCGCCCGTCCATTGTCCATGCAAACGGTCCAGTGCGGCGCACCGCGCGCCCGCCGCGACCGCCCGCGGACCACGGGCAAGGCCCGTTACTTGGTCGTATAGCCGCCGTTGATCAGGATCGTCTGGCCGGTGATCCACCAGCCGTCGGTCACCAGATGGCGGATGAACGGCACGACGTCCTCGATGTCGGTGAGGCCCGTCTTGCTGAACGGCGACAGTGCGGCCGCCGTCTTGTGATACGCGACCGCGTCCGCGCCTTCGGCCGGATAGAAGAACGGCGTGTCCATCGGGCCCGGGCCGACCGCCGTCACCGAGATCCCGCGCGCGCCGTACTCCTTCGATGCCGCGCGCGTGAAGTGCTCGACCGGCGCCTTCGATCCTTCGTAGGCCGCATAGAACGGCGTGAACGCGCCGAGCAGCGACGTCACGAGCGTGACGAGCTTGCCGTGGTCTTCCAGATGCCGCCCCGCTTCCTTGATGAAGAAGAACGCCGACTTGCTGTTGACCGCGAACATCTCGTCGTATTCGGCCTCCGAAATTTCGGTGAACGGCTTCTTCAGCACCTTGCCGACGGTGTTGATCGCGATGTCGATCTTGCCGAAGCGCTGCTTCGCGTCGCCGAACAGCTGCTCGACCGCGGCGGCGGTCGTCAGGTCGCCCTGGAACGTCGCGGCCTCCGCGCCGGCCGCCCGCACCGCGGCGGCCGTCTCGTCGGCCTGCGCCTGCGATGCCGCGCTGTTGTAGTGAATCGCCACCGCCTTCGCGCCGTGGCCGGCCAGATCCCGGGCGATCAGGCCGCCGAGATTCTTGGCGCCGCCTGCGATCAGGACGACCTTGTCTG
The DNA here is from genome assembly GCF_052851275.1 of Burkholderia sp. SR8. Taxonomy (NCBI): domain Bacteria; kingdom Pseudomonadati; phylum Pseudomonadota; class Betaproteobacteria; order Burkholderiales; family Burkholderiaceae; genus Burkholderia; species Burkholderia sp. SR8. The sequence continues at coordinate 49,720 of NZ_JAULUC010000008.1, read as the reverse complement.
CGAGCGTGTGATTAGCCACGGTTGACTCCTTTTTGCGTTGAACGAAGCTAGGAGTGTAGGCACGCGCGCCGCGCCGGTCAGCCCGGTGCGGCTGGATGGCTTATCCAGAAAAACGATCCAATCGACAGGCCGCAAGGGTGGCCTGCCCCACCGACGGCGACGCCGGAATCTGCCGGACCGATGCGCGCGGACGCTGGCCGCACCGGCCCGCGAGGCCGCGTGGGTCAGCGCGCGTACAGCACCGCGTCGATCTTGCCGAGCAGCCACTGCATGCCGGCCAGATGCTGCTGGTCGTGGCTGCACAGGTAATGAAGCAGGCCGCGCACGGTGAGCACGCCGTAGCCGTCGAACTCGCCGGTACGTGCGAACTGTTCGGGCGTCAGCCGCGACACCAGGTCGAGCGTTTGCCGCCGCGCGTCGCGAATGGCCGCGAGCACGTCGGACGCGTACGCGGCGTCGTAGCGGCGCTCGAGCGCGAGCGCGTCGCCGTCGACCGACACGAGCAGCGGGTGGTCCTCGTCGAGCATTCGCCGCAGCCGCACGTGGTAGCCGTCGATCTCGATGTCGCGCACGTGGCAGAGCTGCCCGAGCGGCGAGAAGCGCTCGCTCGGAATCCCGCTCCAGTCGTCGGGCGTCCAGCGTGCATAGCCGTCCGGCACGGCCGCGAAATGGGCTTCGAGCTGGCGGGAAAATCGGCGAGTGCGTCGAGCGTCGTCGGGTTCATGCGGCAGACTCCGGGTGGGATGAAGGCGGCGACAGCCCTGGCACGGGCCTGCGTCCGCCGTGGCACTACGTCACGCTGAAGCCGTATGCACGCTGCGTGCAAGATCGGTCGATCGCGGCGTCCAGCGACGGGGCAGCCTTGCGGCCGACCGGAAGCGCAGCGGACGGCATGGACTGCCATGAAGCATGAACGCGCGGCGCTCCGGCAGCTTACCAGCGCGGGCGCGTTCGTGCCGGCGCCGGCACGCCGCTTGATAGAATGCGCGCGCTATGGATCTCGAAAGCATTCTCTACACGCAGGGCTTCGGCTCGCGCCGCCAGTGCCGCGGCCTGATCGAAACGGGCCGCGTCACCGTCGCGGGCGCGTGCGCGACCGATCCCGACGCGACCTTCGACACCGGCGGCCTCGTCTTCACGGTCGACGACATCGCGTGGCCGTTCCACGCCCGCGCCTATCTCGCGCTCAACAAGCCGGCCGGCTACGAGTGCTCGCGCGAGCCGCAACACCACGCGAGCGTGTTCAGCCTGCTGCCCGCGCCGCTCGTCGCGCGCGGCGTGCAGTGCGTCGGCCGCCTCGACCAGGACACGACAGGCCTGCTGCTGCTGTCCGACGACGGCCAGTTCGTGCACGCGTACACGTCGCCGAAACGCAAGGTGCCGAAGACTTACGTCGCGACCGTGCGCCACCCGCTCGACGACGCCCAGCTGAACGCGTTGCGCACCGGCGTGCAGCTGCACGGCGAGCCGAAGCCGCTCGCGGCGGTCGCCGCCGACGCACGCGACACGCACGCGCTCGCGCTGACCGTCCTCGAAGGCAAATATCATCAGGTGAAACGCATGGTGGCCGCGGCCAGCAACCGCGTCGAGGCACTGCACCGCGAAAGCATCGGCGGCTTCACGCTGCCGGACGACCTCGCGCCAGGCGCGTGGCGCTGGCTCGACGAAAACGACCTGTCAGCGCTGCGCAATCCCGTCAAAACCCTGTAAGGGAAAATCCGCACGACCGTTCGGTGTCCGGCCGCCTCGCGGCCGCAGTTCCCCCGCTATACTCAAATCACAAGCTGTACGAGCAGCGATGCAGGGGAGACATCATGAACATCAACCATTCTTTCGAACTGTCGTACGTGATGATCGCGTTCGCGGTCGTGGGCGCCATCGTGATCGGCGCGCTGCTGGCCACGATGCACATGAAGCACAAATATCATCCGAACCTGATCGGCGCGATGATCGGTGCGCTGCTGTGCTTCCTGCTGATCGAGGCGTTACCGGCGCTGACCTGACGTGCCGCCCGGCGCGAGCGTTTGAAGGAATTCGTCTACGGTCGGATAGCGCAACGTCACGCACAATTCGGCCTTGAGCCGTGCATTCGACAGGCGCCGCGACTCGCGCATGAACGACAGGAGCGTCGGCTCGAGCTGTTGCTCGGCGTCCGCGCGGCTGATGCGCGGCGGCGGCGGCAGGCCGAACGCCTGCGCGACCCGGTCGAAATACTCTCCCATCCGCAGTTCGCTGTCGTCCGACGCGTGCACCGCGCGCGCCGGCTTGCCGCGCACGGCCGCGCGGCGCAGGATCGCCGCGAGATCGTCCGCGTGGATGTGGTTCGTGTAGACGTCGTCGGCGGCGTCGAGCGCCGGCGTGCCGCGCTCGAGCCGCGCGAGCGGCAGCCGGTTCGCCGCATAGATGCCGGGAATCCGCACGATGCGCGCGGACAGCACGCCGCGCACCGTTGCCGCGCGCAGCTGACGCTCGGCCGACACGCGCCGGAACGCGCGCGGATTCGCGGGGCGCGGCGGCCGCGTCTCGTCGATCCGCGCACCGCCGCAATCGCCGTAAACGCCCGTCGTGCTCGCGTAGACGAGCGTCGGCGCGCGAAGGCCGTCGGGTACAATACGCGCTGCCCGGGCCGGCCCGCCGGCCTGCCGCATCGCGGCGCGCAGCGTGCGCAGCCGGCCGACCGGCGTGACGGCCGATGCGGAACAGCGCCGCGCGGGCACGGACAATGCGGCGATCAGCGCACGCGTGCGGCGATCGTCGCGGCCCTCGGATTGCGGAGGCGCAAGATGCAGGACCGTGCGGGCGAGCCCGCCGATGCGCCGGAGCGTCGCGCGGCGATCGAGGTTGCCGACGATCGGCACAGCGCCCGCCGCGCGCAATTCGCCGCAGCGGCCCGGGTGGCTCGTCAGCGCGACGATGCGCAGGTCGGGGCGCGCTTCGCGCCATTGCGCGACGCAGCGCAGGCCGACGTCGCCGCAGCCGACGATCAATGCGCGCGGCCGGCGCAGGATTCGAGTCGCGATCATGTTGGTTGCGAAATCAGTTGCCACGTTGCGCGGCGCGCAACGGGCTTGCATTGTAGCTGCCGTGCGTGAGATGCACGGTCCCCACATTTTGTTCTATTTGGTTCTATGGCATTCAACGTTACTCTCAAGCAAAGCGGCCGGCAGTTCCAGGTCGAATCGGACGAAACCGTGCTGGCGGCGGCGCTGCGCCAGAACGTCCATCTGCCGTACGGATGCAAGAATGGCGCGTGCGGCTCGTGCAAGGGCCAGATCGTGTCGGGCCAGATCGAACAGGGCCCGCATGCCGCATCGGCACTGTCCAACGACGAACGCACGCGCGGCCTCGCGCTGCTGTGCTGCTCGAAGGCGCAATGCGACCTCGAGATCGACGTGCGTGAAATCGCCGGCGTCGACGGCGTGCAGGTGAAGAAGCTGCCGTGCCGGATCGCCGCGCTCGAACGCAAGGCGGACGACGTGATGGTCGTGAAGCTGCAGCTGCCGGCCAACGAACGCCTGCAATACCTCGCCGGCCAGTACGTCGAGTTCATCCTGAAGGACGGCTCGCGCCGCAGCTACTCGATGGCGAATGCGCCGCACGAGGAAGGCCCGATCGAGCTGCACATCCGCCACATGCCGGGCGGCAAGTTCACCGACCACGTGTTCGGCGCGATGAAGGAGCGCGACATCCTGCGCTTCGAAGGCCCGCTCGGCACGTTCTTCCTGCGCGAGGATTCCGACAAGCCGATCGTGCTGCTCGCGTCGGGCACCGGCTTCGCGCCGATCAAGGCGATCATCGAGCACGTGAAGCATACGGGCATCACGCGCCCGATGACGCTCTACTGGGGCGCCCGCCGCAAGAAGGACATCTACCTCGGCGCGCTCGCCGAGCAATGGGCGCGCGAGATCCCCAACTTCAAGTACGTGCCGGTGCTGTCCGAGCCGGACGACGCCGACCAGTGGACCGGCCGCACCGGCTTCGTCCACCGCGCGGTGATCGAGGACCTGCCCGATCTGTCCGGTCACCAGGTGTACGCGTGCGGCGCGCCGGTGATGGTCGAATCCGCGCAGCGCGACTTCACGCAGCACCACGCGCTGCCGGCCGACGAGTTCTACGCGGACTCGTTCACGAGCGCCGCCGATCTCGCGCATCCGGTCTGAGCCCCGGGCGCATGAGCGCCCCGCTGCGCGCGCCGCCGTGTCACATGCGTGGCATCGCGGCGGTTTACAGTGGGGCGCGGGATGCCTTATGCTTGCGCACATGAACCGCTACCTGTCCGCTCTCCGACGTCGCCGCTCGCCGCTCCGCCCGGATGCCGCCGGCTCGTCACGGACTCGCGCGTAACCCTCCTCCGCTTCACCGGTTACGCACAAGCTGTTCGACCCACCAGCCACGGCCTTCCGTGGCTTTTTTATTGCCCGTTTCCCTTTCAACGTCCGCTGGAGTCTGCTGCCATGCCCCTGAACGATTACCCGATCGACTCGCTGATGTACATCACGAACCGCCCCGACATCGTGTTTACGCACGGCAAGGGTTCGTGGCTCTACGATCACACGGGCAAGCGCTATCTCGACTTCATCCAGGGCTGGGCCGTCAACAGTCTCGGCCACTGCAACGACGGCGTCGTCGACGCGCTGAAGCGCCAGGCGGAAAAGCTGCTGAACCCGTCGCCAGCGTTCTACAACGAACCGATGGCGAAGCTCGCGGGGCTGCTCACGCAGCACAGCGTATTCGACAAGGTGTTCTTCACGAACAGCGGTGCGGAAGCGAACGAAGGCGCGATCAAGCTCGCGCGCAAATGGGGCCGCAAGTTCAGGAACGGCGCGTACGAGATCATCACGTTCGATCACAGCTTCCACGGCCGCACGCTCGCGACGATGTCGGCGAGCGGCAAGCCGGGCTGGGACACGATCTACGCGCCGCAGGTGCCGGGCTTCCCGAAGGCCGAGCTGAACAACATCAACTCGGTCGAGAAGCTGATCAGCGACAAGACCGTCGCCGTGATGCTCGAGCCGATCCAGGGCGAAGGCGGCGTGATCCCGGCGACGCGCGAATTCATGCGCGAACTGCGCGCACTGACGAAGCAGCACAACCTGCTGCTGATCGTCGACGAAGTGCAGAGCGGCTGCGGCCGCGCGGGCACGCTGTTCGCGTACGAGCTGTCGGACATCGAGCCGGACATCATGACGCTCGGCAAGGGCATCGGCAGCGGCGTGCCGCTCGCGGCGCTGCTGTCGAAGGCCGACGTCGCGGTGTTCGAGGCCGGCGACCAGGGCGGCACGTACAACGGCAACCCGCTGATGACGGCGGCCGGCTATTCGGTGATCTCGCAGCTCGTCGCGCCCGGCTTCCTCGAAGGCGTGCGTGCGCGCGGCGAGTACCTGAAGCGCAAGCTGCTCGAGCTGTCGGAAGAGCGCGGCTTCGAGGGCGAACGCGGCGAAGGCCTGCTGCGCGCGCTCTTGCTCGGCAAGGACATCGGGCCGCAGATCGTCGAGAAGGCGCGCGACATGCAGCCCGACGGCCTGCTGCTGAATGCGGCGCGCCCGAACCTGCTGCGCTTCATGCCGGCGCTGAACGTGACGACCGACGAAATCGACCGGATGATGGCGATGCTGCGGTCGATCCTCGACACGCTGTAAGGAGCGCACCGCGATGGATGCCGCCGCCGATGCCGTCGTGATCCGCCCGTTCGAGCGCGCCGACACGGATGCCGTGCTGGCCGTCTGGCGCGACGCGTTCCCGCAGTACGACAAGGCCGGCGCGCCGCCGCACCGCGATCCGCTGCGATCGATCGAGCTGAAGCTCGCGACCCAGCCGGAGCTGTTCTTCGTCGCGGCCTGCGGCGCGCGGGTCGTCGGCACGCTGATGGCGGGTTTCGACGGACATCGCGGCTGGCTCTACTCGTTCGGCGTGTCGAACGACGCGCGGCGGCTCGGCATCGGCCGCGCGCTGATCGCGCATGCGGAACGCGCGCTCGCCGCGCGCGGCTGTCTGAAGATCAATCTGCAGGTGCTGCCCGGCAACGACGATGCGTGCCGCTTCTATGCGGCGCTCGGCTATCGCGTCGAGGAGCGCATCTCGTTCGGCAAGGCGCTGCCGGCTGCGTGACGCCGCCGGCCGCCACCGCTGCCGTCAGCGCGTGATCGGCCCGGCGTCCGGCAGCGGATTGCCGAGCGCGTCGGTCGGCACGGCCTGCTGCTCGAATGCCGCGAAATACGCGGCCCATTGCGTGTCGCTCACGCGCACGATCAGCGCGCCGTCCTGCCATACGTCGTTGTGATCGTTGCGGTCGTCACCTGCGCGATGCAGGTAGTTCGCGCCGGTCGAACCCTGGTTCATGTGCGTGTCGTGGATGCCGTTGCCTTCCGCATACGTACGGCCGAACACGACGACGTCGAGCCCCTGCGACTGCGCGGCATTCACGAGCCGCAGCAGCGACGGGATCGGCTCCGCGTTCTCGGTGCCGTCCATCACCGCGCTCGCGCGCCATGCGCCCGTCTCGTTCAGGATGTCGCTGCGCAGATAGTCGAGCGCCGGCAGCGCGGTGTGCCCGGTCAGGTCGGTATAGCCTTCGGCCGCGGCCGCAAGCGTCACCGTGACCGGATGATGGAAATCGTAGACGAGCTTGTAGTTCAGCAGGTCGTCCGCGTCGTTGGTGCCGACGTTGACCGCGACGTCCCAGTCGCCGGTCGGCAACGCGAGCGTCAGGTGGATGTGATACTGGATTTCGCCGCCGTGCGGCGAACCCTTCAGCCGCGCCACCGACGTCACCTTCGCCTTCACGAAACCGTAGTCCAGACTCATGCGTGCTCTCCATGTCCCGATGGATCGATCATGGTACGCGGCCGGCGTGTCGGTTTGCGGACGGCCGGTTGCGGACGGCCGGTTGCGGACGGCCGGTTGCGGATGGCCGGTAGCGGACGGCCGCTTCCCGACGTCATTCGTGCCGCCCTGTGCCGCGCCGCATGGCCCGCGTCACCGCCGAATGAATGGAGTCGCATCCGCGCGCACAGTTCGCGGCCGGCTGCGCAAAACGAAAAAAGGCTGCCACGGCAACCCATGACAGCCTTTCGAAAGCCGTTGCGCGGCACGCCGGCATCCGCCGCCGCGCCGCACCCGGCCCGTTCATTCGCCGAGATACGCAGCCCGCACCTTCGGATCGTCGAGCATCTGCTTCGCGTCGCCTTCCATCGTGACCGTGCCCGAGTCCATCACGTAACCGCGGTCGGCGGCCTGCAGCGCGAGGCGTGCGTTCTGCTCGACCAGCAGCACCGTGATGCCCTCCTTCGAGATCTCGCGCACCACTTCGAAGATCTTCTCGACCATGATCGGCGACAGGCCCATCGACGGCTCGTCGAGCAGCAGCAGTTTCGGCTTGCTCAGAATCGCGCGCGACATCGCCAGCATCTGCTGCTCGCCGCCCGACAGCGTGCCCGCGAGCTGCGTCGCACGCTCCTTCAGACGCGGGAAGAAGCCGAACATCCGGTCGACGTCCTTCTTGATCTGGTCGTTGTCGTTGCGCAGGTACGCGCCCATCTGCATGTTCTCGATGATCGACATGCGCGCGAAGATCCCGCGGCCTTCCGGCACCATCGCGAGGCCGCGCTTGAGCAGCTCGTGCGGCGGGATGCCCTTGATCGACTTGCCGTCGTACTCGATGTCGCCCGCCGAGTACGGCTTCAGGCCGGTGATCGCCTTCATCGTCGTGGTCTTGCCGGCGCCGTTCGCACCGATCAGCGTCACGAGCTCGCCCTGACGGACTTCCATGTCAACGCCCTTGACGGCCTGAATGCCGCCGTAGTTGACCTGCAAGCCCTTGATTTTCAACATTGCCGCTGCCATCAGTGCACCCCTGCGCCGAGATATGCCTCAATCACCTTCGGATTCTTCTGCACGTCCTGCGGCAGACCCTCGGCGATCACCTTGCCGTAATCGAGCACCGTCATCCGGTTGCACAATCCCATCACGAGCTTCACGTCGTGCTCGATCAGCAGAATCGTGCGGCCGTCCGAACGGATCTTGTCGAGCAGGCGCGTGAGTTCGACCTTCTCGGTCGCGTTCATCCCGGCCGCCGGCTCGTCGAGCGCGAGCAGCTTCGGGTCGGTCGCCAGCGCCCGTGCGATTTCGAGACGACGCTGGTGGCCGTACGACAGGTTGCGCGACGTGTAGTCCGCGTACTGCAGCACGCCGACGTATTCGAGCAGCTCGATCGCGCGCTCCTTGATCTCGCGCTCTTCCTGGCGCTCCGCCGGCGTCTGGAACACCGCGCCGAGCAGCCCGTGCTTGGTGCGCACGTGGCGGCCCACCATCACGTTCTCGAGCGCGGTCATCCCGCCGAACAGGCGGATGTTCTGGAACGTACGCGCGATGCCGGCCTTCGCGACCTGGTGCACGGCCGTCGGCGTGTAGTTCTCGCCGTCCAGCTTGAAGTCGCCGGAGTCCGGCGTGTAGAGGCCCGTGATCACGTTGAAGAACGTCGTCTTGCCGGCGCCGTTCGGGCCGATCAGCCCGTAGATCTCGCCTTCCTTGATCTGCAGGCCGACGTCGGACAGCGCCTGCAGCCCGCCGAAGCGCTTGTTCACGCCCGTGACGGACAGTCGGATTTGCTTGTCGCTCATGTGTATAACCCCTTGTCCGTTGGTTAAGCGCGCACCGGCTTCTTGCTGTTGCGCTTCGCCAGTTTCGCGATCTTGTCCTCATGCTTCGGCGCGGGCCACAGGCCTTCCGAGCGGTACAGCATGATGACGACCATCGCGAGGCCGTACAGCGCCTGACGGATCACTTCGGTATCGACGATGTCATGGCCGAACAGCGCGTGCTGCAGCGGGCTCATCGTCGAGCGCAGGAATTCCGGGAAGATCGCGAGCAGCACCGCCCCGAGAATCACGCCCGGGATGTGGCCCATGCCGCCGAGCACCACGCAGGCCAGCACGACGATCGATTCCCAGAACGTGAACGACTCGGGCGACACGAAGCCCTGGAACGCGCCGAACATCGCGCCCGACAGGCCGCCGAACGACGCGCCCATCGCGAACGCGAGCAGCTTCACGTTGCGGGTGTTGATGCCCATTGCCTTCGCGGCGATTTCGTCTTCGCGGATCGCGGCCCATGCACGGCCGATACGCGAGTGCTGCAGACGCGTACAGACCCAGATCACCAGCAGCGCGCACAGCACGAACAGGTAGTAGTACATGTAGACCGACGGCAGCTGGAAGCCGAAGATCGAGTGCGTCTGCGACAGGTTGAAGCCGCCGACGTGCACCGGGTCGATGCCCGTGATCCCCTTCGGGCCGTTCGTGATGTTCACCGGACGATCGAGGTTGTTCATGAAGATCCGGACGATTTCACCAAAGCCCAGCGTGACGATCGCCAGGTAGTCGCCGCGCAGGCGCAGCGTCGGCGCGCCGAGCAGGATCCCGAAGGTCGCCGCCAGCGCCATCGCGATCGGCACGATGATCAGGAACGGCACGTGCAGCCCGTTCGGCGCGAGCGCCGCGATCCACTCGAACTGCGAGGTCAGGTGCGGCGAGCTCAGCAGCGCCGCCGTGTACGCGCCCACCGCGTAGAACGCGATGTAGCCGAGGTCGAGCAGGCCGGCGAAGCCGACCACGACGTTCAGGCCGAGCGCGAGCATCACGTACAGCATCGCGAAGTCGAGCACGCGAACCCAGTAGTTGCCGCCTGCCGAGCCGATGATGATCGGCGCCGCGATCACGAAGGCCGCGGTCAGGATGCCGATGATGACGGTCTTGGTGGTGTTGCGCTCTTCGACGAGCGACGTCGACGATTCGATCGGTTGAATGGATGTCATGTTGTTTGCTCCCCTTCCGTTACGCGCGGTCCGCGACACGTTCGCCCAGCAGGCCCGACGGACGGAACACCAGCACGATGATCAGCACGATGAATGCGAACACGTCCTGGTAGTTACTGCCGAACACGCCGCCCGTGAGGTTGCCGATGTAGCCCGCGCCGAGCTGCTCGATCAGGCCGAGCAGCACGCCGCCGACCATCGCGCCGCCGAGGTTGCCGATCCCGCCGAGCACCGCGGCCGTGAACGCCTTCATGCCGGGGATGAAGCCCATGTAGAAGTGCACGTTGCCGTATTCGGACGCGATCATCACGCCGGCCAGTGCGGCAAGCGCGGAGCCGATCATGAACGTCGCCGAGATCACGAAGTTCGGGTTCACGCCCATCAGGCTCGCGGTGTTCGGGCTTTCGGCGATCGCACGCATCGCGCGGCCGAGCTTCGTCTTGTGGACGAGCAGCAGCAGGCCGCCCATCACGATGAACGCGACCGCGATGATCACGATTTCAGTGACCGAGATCACGGCGCCCGGCGTCGTGTCGGTCGCCTTGATCACGTTGATCGGATCGGTCGGCAGCAATTGCGGGAACGGCAGCGGGTTGCGCGACCAGATGATCATCGCGGCCGTCTGCAGCAGGATCGACACGCCGATCGCGGTGATCAGCGGCGCGAGACGCGGCGCGCGGCGCAGCGGCCGGTACGCGACGCGTTCGATCGCGAAACCGACGAACGCACAGACGACCGCGGCGATGCCCAGGCCGATCGTCAGCGTCGCGACGTTGCCGAGTTGCGGGAAGTGGTTCTGCAGCACGGTGATCGCCGACAGGGCGACCATCGCGCCGATCATCAGCACGTCGCCGTGCGCGAAGTTGATGATGCCGAGAATGCCGTACACCATCGTGTAACCCAACGCGATGATGGCGTACACACTGCCGAGCACCAGCCCGTTGAGGATCTGCTGGACGAAAATATCCATTTAAAGCTCCTTGGCCCATGCTGCCGGAGGACGTTGCGCCCCGCGGGTAAGCGAGGAATCGCGCCTTCTCGGCGACACTGCGGGTACTAGTCGATACCGGTAAGGGTGGATCGTCCCGGCGCGCGCCGCCCGGCCTGTACGGCCGGACCTGCCGCCGGAGCGGATACAAAAACGGCACCGCACTGTTCCGGTGCCATCATGAGTCCCGTCGCTAAATCGTCACGACATCGAGGACGGTGGTGTTGGCCTCCTTGAAGTCGTAGGGCAGCGTGCCGAAACGGCCGGCGTCCGGTTTCCCGGCTTCCGTGCCTTTTTCCGTCCGGGCCGGGGCGAGCCCCGCGTCCGGGCAGATCAGGTTCCGCACCGCGTCGCCCGCGGGCTCGACCACCTTGACGGCGCACATGCCGTTGTCGCCAAGGGTTTGCGCTCCGATGCCGGACGCCGGCGCGGCAAGCGGGCCGTCCGCCGCCGCCCGCGCGGCGCCCGAACGGGCAACGCGAAGGTGGCGCCCGACTTTCGTCAGGACTGCGTCGGAATTCGGGAAACGAAGCAGACCGCCCGCCGCGACGTGACAAGCCGCGGCGACACGCTGTTTCGTCGAATCGAAATGAAAGGGGATCAGTGACATCTGCACGTCGCCTGCGTTGCCCCGAAACCCGGGCGCCCGTCGTTCGACGCGCGCTGCTGCTGCCGCGTGACGGCCGGCGGCTCGTTGTCGGGCACCCTGCGTGCCCGTCGCCCGGTCGATCGCCACGCCGCCGGCACGCGCCGCGTGCCGTGTCGAATGCATGCCGATCTGCGAGCCCTGCGCGTTGAATGCGTCGATCGCCAAACGTGCCCCGTTGTCCCTGTCACTGTCCGATTGCGCACTGCGGCACGCCGACCGCACCGCACGCCCGGTTCCGGCAGCGCGCACGTCGCTGGCCGCCGGTACCGCGTCTGCCGCAGCCGCCCTGCCCGCCCGGCCGTCGCTCGTTTTCACGTCACCGGCAAGCATTGCAACCGGTGCGGCGACGTACCTGGCGTAAGCCAACTCCACATGCATCGAATAGGTCTCCCGCGCCTTGCCAAAACCCGATTTCAAAGCCGTTCAGGCCTGAAAACGGGCGCATTGTAACTCCATTTATAGGCCGCCAATAATCCTGATTCGATGGGGTTTTCCTGCATTGCAACCAATTTTGAGAGACGGTTGAGCGCGGATATAGCAACCGGGTTGCACCATTAATGTGAATAATGGTTGCGACCGCATTTTCGCAACGCAAAAAAAAGCGCGCCAGCAGGCGCGCTTCGGGGGTACCGCGGTGCGATGCGGCGATCAGGCGGCGGGCGGCAGGTTCAGCCCGCGCGGCAGCGGAAACGACACGTTTTCCTCGATGCCGTCGAGCGCGCGAACGTTGCGCACGCCGAGCTCGCGCAGCCGCGCGATCACGGCCTGGGCGAGCACCTCCGGCGCCGATGCGCCGGCCGTCACGCCGATGCGGCGCTTGCCGGCGACCCATGCCGGATCGATCTGGTCGGGCGCGTCGACCATGTACGCGGCCACGCCGCGCTTCTCGGCCACTTCGCGCAGCCGGCTCGAATTCGAGCTGTTCGGGCTGCCGACGACGATCACGACGTCGCACTGCGGCGCCATGAACTTCACCGCATCCTGGCGGTTCTGCGTCGCGTAGCAGATGTCCTGCTTCTTCGGCTCGCGGATCTTCGGATACTTGGCCTTCAGCGCGCCGATGATCTCGGCCGCATCGTCGACGGACAGCGTCGTCTGCGTGACGAGCGCGATCCGCTCGGGATCGGCGAGCTCGAGCTTCTGCACGTCCTCGACGCTTTCGACGAGATGCATGCCGCGCTCGACCTGGCCCATCGTGCCTTCGACTTCCGGGTGGCCCTTGTGGCCGATCATCACGATGTCGACGCCGTCCTGGCGCATCTTCGCCACTTCGACGTGCACCTTCGTGACGAGCGGGCAGGTCGCGTCGTAAATGCGCAGCCCGCGCACGTCCGCCTCGTCGCGCACGGCCTTCGACACGCCGTGCGCGCTGAAGATCACGGTGTTGCCGGCCGGCACTTCCTCGAGCTCCTCGACGAAGATCGCGCCTTTCTTCTTCAGGTCCTCGACCACGTACTTGTTGTGGACGATCTCGTGACGGACGTAGATCGGCGCGCCATGCATCGCGATCGCGCGCTCGACGATCTCGATCGCGCGATCGACCCCCGCGCAGAAGCCGCGCGGCTGGGCCAGCAGGATTTCGGCATCGGCGGCGACGGTCTGCCCGGACAGCGTATCGGTGGTGCTCATGATTACAGGATTCCGATGATTTTCACTTCGAACGTGAGCGCTTGGCCCGCGAGCGGATGATTGAAGTCGAACAGCGCCGAGGTTTCGCCGACTTCCTTCAGCACCCCGGCATAGCGGCCGCCGTCCGGCGCGTTGAACTCGATCAGGTCGCCGGGCGTGAAATCGTCGCCGACCATCCCGTTCTCGCGCAGCGTCGACAGCGTCACGCGCTGGAGCATGTCCGGATTGCGGGGACCGAACCCCTGCTCCGGCGTTAGCTGAAAAGTCGAATGGTCGCCGACCCGCAGCCCGAGCAGAATCTGTTCCAGCGAGGGCGCCAGCTGCCCGGCGCCGAGCAGCAGCGTGGCGGGCTTGTCGGAGAAGGTGTTGACGATGTCGGCGCCGTCGGCCAGTGCGAGCCGGTAATGCAGCGTCACATGGGAACCGGGCTTCACTTCGGATAGATCGATGATGCTCATGAATGACTCGTGTTCGTCGGCGCCCGAACTGGCCGAAAGGCCCGGCGCAAAGCCAATATTGTAAGTCACCTGAGCGCGCAAGGCTGAAAGTGCGACGACGTCGCGCACAAGGCCGCCGCCAATGGAGTTTCGATCATGCCGTCAATCTGCGTCGTCGCCCCGGCGACCGAATGTCGCGACGTCGCCGGCACCGCGGGCGCTCCGGCTCGTCGGGCCGGCTCCGGCTGGGCGCGCAAGCGGCGTCCGAAGAACTGGAAGCCGCATCTGCCGCGCGAGCGGCTGCTGGAACGCGGGCCCGGCGCACTGACCGACGCCGAGCTGGTCGCGCTGCTGCTCGGCACCGGCGGCGGCGGCCGCGACGTGTTCGATAGCGCCCGCGCGCTGCTCGCGCGCTTCGGCGACTCGCTGCGCGACATGCTCGATGCGGAGCCGGCCGTGTTCGCCACGCACCCTGGCATCGGCGCCGCGCGCTCGGCGGTGCTGATCGCCGTGACCGAGATCGCGCGGCGCGCGCTGGTCGAGAAGGCGCGCGAACGGATGCAGATCGACTCGCCGGGCGCGGTGGAGGACTATCTGCGGCTGCGGATCGGCAAGCGTCCGTACGAAGTGTTCGTCACGCTGTACCTCGACGCGCGCCACGGCCTGATCGACGTGGAGGAAAGCGCGCGCGGCTCGCTCACGCGGATGGCCGTGTATCCGCGCGAGATCGTGCGGCGCGCGCTCATGCTCAATGCCGCGTCGCTGATCATCGCGCACAACCACCCGTCGGGCGCCGTGCAGCCGAGCGCGGAAGACCGCCGGCTCACGCGCGTGCTGCGCGAAGCGCTCACGCTCGTCGACGCGAAGCTGCTCGATCACGTCGTCGTCGGCACCGCCGATACATTTTCGTTCGCGCGCGCCGGTTGGCTGTAGACTGTGGCCCGGCGACCCGCCCGTGGGGCGCCGCAACGACGAAGCGAAATTGGGTTTGATTTTTCTGAACTTTTTCTGCTAGAATCGTCGTCTGTCTTTTTTCCAACCAGTTCTAGCCATCGAAGGGCCTTGTCTGTATGGGCTTCGGCGTTCTGAGTGCAGCCATGGATCACGTGGCGGTACGATGGAACCTTCATCGGCGATCGAACCCCGAATTTAGCGTATTAGGAGTGCTCTCATGGCACGCGTATGCCAAGTAACTGGGAAAGCGCCGATGAGCGGCAACAACGTTTCCCACGCCAACAACAAGACGAAGCGCCGCTTCCTGCCGAACCTGCAAAACCGCCGGTTCTGGGTGGAGAGCGAAAACCGCTGGGTGCGTCTGCGCGTCTCGAACGCCGGCTTGCGCCTGATCGACAAGAACGGCATCGATTCCGTGCTCGCTGACCTGCGCGCACGCGGCGAAGCCTAAGCCCAAGGAGCACAATCATGGCAAAAGGCGCACGCGACAAGATCAAGCTCGAGTCGACCGCTGGTACGGGTCACTTCTACACGACCACGAAGAACAAGCGCAACATGCCGGAAAAGATGGCGATCAAGAAGTTCGATCCCGTCGTCCGCAAGCATGTGGAATACAAAGAAACCAAGATCAAGTAATCTCCGGTGTCTGCCAGCCTGACGGCGACCGAAAAGCCCCGCACATGCGGGGCTTTTTGTTTTGCGCGCACGCGCGGGCCCGACGCGGTATGCTCTCCCCTTTCCGCGGCGACGGCCGACGGAACGCAAGATCAAAAGCGTAACGATGGAGATGCAGCATGAAATTCGACGTGGCGATCGTCGGCAGCGGCCTGGCAGGGCTGTCGGTCGCACTCAACCTGGCCAGCACGCGACGTGTCGCGCTGATCGCGAAACGTTCGATGATGGAGGGGGCGAGCGATAACGCGCAGGGCGGCATCGCGGCCGTGCTCGATTCGGCGGACAGCATCGAGAACCACGTCGACGACACACTGGTAGCCGGCGGCGGGCTGTGCGACGAAGGCGCGACGCGCTACATCGTCGAACACGGCCGCGAAGCGATCGAATGGCTGATCTCCCAGGGCGTGCCGTTCACGAAGGACGACGCCGCCGAACTCGGCTTCCATCTGACGCGCGAAGGCGGCCACAGCCACCGCCGGATCATCCACGCGGCCGACGCGACCGGCCATGCCGTGCTCGCGACGCTGTCCGACCGCGCGCGCCAGCATCCGAACATCACGTTCTTCGAGAACCACCACGCGATCGACCTGATCACGTCCGACCGGCTCGGCCTGCCCGGCCGCCGCTGTCACGGGCTGTATGCGCTCGACGTCGACAACGATCGCACGATCACGATCGAGGCGCCGCACACGGTGCTCGCGACCGGCGGCGCCGGCAAGGTCTACCTGTACACGACGAACCCCGACACCGCGACCGGCGACGGCATCGCGATGGCGTGGCGCGCGGGCTGCCGCGTGTCGAACATGGAATTCATCCAGTTCCACCCGACCTGCCTGTTCCATCCGTATGCGAAGTCGTTCCTGATTTCGGAGGCCGTGCGCGGCGAAGGCGGCTTGCTGAAGCTGCCGGACGGCACGCGCTTCATGCCCGCGCACGATCCGCGCGCCGAACTCGCCCCGCGCGACATCGTCGCGCGTGCGATCGACTTCGAGATCAAGAAGCGCGGGATCGACTGCGTGTATCTCGACATCAGCCATCAGCCGGAAGCGTTCCTGCGCGAACACTTTCCGACGATTCACGCGCGCTGCCTCGAATTCGGCATCGACATCGCGAAGCAGCCGATTCCGGTCGTGCCGGCTGCGCACTACACGTGCGGCGGCGTCGTCACCGATCTCGCGGGGCGCACCGACCTCGCGGGCCTGTATGCGGTCGGCGAGACGTCGTACACCGGGCTGCACGGCGCGAACCGGCTCGCGAGCAACTCGCTGCTCGAATGCCTGGTGATCGGCCGCGCGGCCGCCGAGGCGATCGAGGCGGCCGGCTTCGACGCCGAAACGCCGGCGACGCTGCCCGCGTGGGACGAAAGCCGCGTGTCGGATGCGGACGAGGAAGTCGTCGTCGCGCACAACTGGGACGAGTTGCGCCGGCTGATGTGGAACTACGTCGGCATCGTGCGTACCGACAAGCGTCTCGAGCGCGCGAAGCACCGGCTGTCGCTGCTGCGCGACGAGATCCACGAGTACTACGCGAACTTCCGCGTGACGCGCGACCTGCTGGAACTGCGCAACCTCGTCGACGTCGCGACGCTGATCGTGAAGAGCGCGTACTCGCGCCGCGAAAGTCGCGGGCTGCACTACAGCCGCGACTGGCCGCACACGCTGCCGAAGGCGCTGCCGAGCGTACTCACGCCGCGCTCGCGCCGCTGACCGGTATGCCCTTCGCGGCTACCGCCGGGAAATGAAAAAGCCGCTGGCGTTTTGCGCGCCAGCGGCTTTTTTCGTCAGACGGTACGAAGTACGTCTCGCAATCAGTCGACGATCCGCATCGAGTAGTCGGTCGCGCGCACGTCCTTCGTCAGCGCGCCGATCGAGATGCGGTCGACGCCCGTTTCCGCGAACGTGCGCACCGTATCGAAATTGACGCCGCCCGACACTTCGAGCACGGCCTTGCCGGCCGCGACGCGCACCGCTTCGCGCATCATGTCCAGCGTGAAGTTGTCGAGCAGCACCGACTGCGCGCCGTGCGCGAGCGCCGTGTCGAGCTGCGCGAGCGTCTCGACTTCGACCTGCACAGGCACGCCCGCTTCGAGCGCGAACGCCGCATCGAGCGCTTCGCCGACGCCGCCGGCGGCCGCGATGTGGTTTTCCTTGATCAGGATGCCGTCGTACAGCGCGAGACGCTGGTTCTCGCCGCCGCCGACCCGCACCGCGTACTTCTGCGCGAGCCGCAGCCCCGGCAGCGTCTTGCGCGTATCGAGAATCTTCGCGCGCGTGCCTTCGATGCGGTCGACATAACGGCGCGTCGCGCTCGCGACACCGGACAGCAGTTGCAGGAAGTTCAGCCCGTTACGCTCGGCCGTCAACAATGCACGCGCCGGCCCTTCGAGCTCGCAGACGGTCGAGTCCGCCGTCATCCGGTCGCCTTCGCGATAGCGCCATTGCACGACGATCGACGGGTCGATCCGTGCAACCACGGCTTCGAACCACGGCACGCCGCACAGCACCGCTTCCTCGCGCACGATGATGCGCGCGCGGCGCCGTTCGCCGTCCGGCACGAGACGCCCGGTCTGGTCGCCGGAGCCGACGTCTTCGGCGATTGCGTCGGCGACGTTGCGCGCGATCGCTTCGTCGAATGCCGCGCCATACTGTGCGCGGACGGCTTCGAACAGCGGAGAAACTGCAGTGGTCATGCGGCCCCCACGTTCGCGAACAGTTGCTGGTCGCGCTGCAGATCGCCGCTCGCCTGCACGCGCTTCTTGTGCGCCGCTGCGAAATCGAGCATCCGGTCGATCGGCACACGCGCACGCACGCCGATCGCGGGATCGACGGAGATCTCGTTGTGACCGCGCTCGAGCACGTCGGCGAGGTTCGCGAGGCCGTTCATCGCCATCCAAGGGCAGTGCGCGCAGCTCTTGCAGGTCGCGCTGTTGCCGGCGGTCGGCGCGGCGATGAAGGTCTTGCCGGGCGCCGCGAGCTGCATCTTGTGCAGGATGCCGAGGTCGGTCGCGACGATGAAGTGCGTCGCGTCGAACTTCACGGCTGCGTCGATCAGCTGCGTGGTCGAGCCGACGACGTCCGCCTGCGCGACGACGTTTTCCGGCGACTCGGGGTGCACGAGCACCTTCGCGTCCGGGTATTCGGCACGCAGCAGGTCGAGTTCGATGCCCTTGAATTCGTCGTGGACGAGACACGAGCCCTGCCACAGCAGCATGTCCGCGCCGGTCTTCTTCTGGATATAGCTGCCGAGATGGCGGTCCGGTGCCCAGATGATCTTTTCGCCGCGCGCGTGCAGGTCGGCGACGATCTCGAGGCCGATC
Organism: Burkholderia sp. SR8; assembly: GCF_052851275.1. Lineage (NCBI taxonomy): Bacteria > Pseudomonadati > Pseudomonadota > Betaproteobacteria > Burkholderiales > Burkholderiaceae > Burkholderia > Burkholderia sp. SR8. Next base: position 31,261 of record NZ_JAULUC010000008.1, on the reverse strand, counting down.
GACGACGTGACCATCCAGTCCGCGCGCGCCTTCACGGCGGCGCTGGTATTCGCGTAGACGACGACGGTGCGGTCCGGATGGGCGTCGCAGAACGCGGAGAATTCGTCGACCGGGCAGCCGAGATCGAGCGAGCAGGTCGCATCGAGATCGGGCATCAGCACGCGCTTGCCGGGGCTCAGGATCTTCGCGGTTTCGCCCATGAAGCGCACGCCGGCGACGACGAGTGTCTGCGCGTCGTGGTCGCGGCCGAAGCGGGCCATTTCGAGCGAGTCGGCGACACAGCCGCCGGTTTCGTCGGCGAGTTCCTGCAGCTCGGCATCGACATAGTAGTGAGCGACGAGCACGGCCTTCTCACGGGCGAGCAGTGCCTTGATGCGCGCCTTCAGGGCGGCGCGTTCTTCGGCGGACGGTGCATCGGGCACCTTGGCCCATGCTTGCCCGACGCTACAGACGGTCCCTGCCGAGACCGGCCGGTCGTACTCGACGGATTTGATCGTCGATTGCATCTCCATATCTCCTGTCGACCAGAGTTAGCGCTTTAGCGCTTACTCTGGCCCCATGCTTCGCGGTCGACCAGAGTTAGTGCTTTAGCACTTACCTGGGTCCCATGCTTCGCGGTCGACCCGAGTTAGTGCTTTAGCACTTACCTGGGTCCCATGCTTCGCGGTCGGTCCGAGGTGGCGCTTTAGCGCTTACTCGGACCCCGTGCTTCGCGGTCGACCCGAGCTAGCGCTTTAGCGCTTGCTCGAATCCCATGCTCCACGGTCGTTCCCGAGCCGGCGCGTCGGCGCTCACTTCCGGCCCCATCCCCTACGCTCGCCCGGGTGCGCCACGTCCGCACTGCCCCAAGCCTCATACGAATTCCGGCGCGTCCGGCCATCCTGCAAAAACCGGCCGCCCAAATGAAAAAACCCCGCCAACGCGGGGTTTGTGACGTCCTAAGATTCTAATCGATTTCGAATCAGGCGTAGCGGCGCAGGCGCGTCGCAAATTCCTGCAGCGCCTTGATACCGCTTTGTTCCGCGCGATGGCACCAATCCTGCAATTGCGCGAGCAGTTGTTCGCGCGACGCGGTCGAACGGTCCCAGATCGCGGCCAGATCCTGGCGCAACTGGAAGTACGTATGCAGCTTCTGACTGTTCGCGAAGATCTCGGGCAGCAGCTTCTTCTGCGGCTCGTCGAGGCCGTCGGCATCCTTGTGGAACCACTTGCGCGCACCGCGCATCAGCTGGTACTTCTCGCTCGAACCGAGCTCCTTCAGATGCGCGAGCTCCTGGCGGTACGCACGCTTCACGGCCTTGCCGTAGCGCGCCATCACTTCGTAGCGGTTCGACAGCACGGCCTGCAGCGTTTCCTGGTCGAGCACCGTCTTCGGCTTGTTCAGGCGCGGCGTCGGCGCAATCTTCTTCACTTTCGCCAGGCCGAACGCCGACATGATGCGGATGTACATCCAGCCGATGTCGAATTCGTACCACTTGTTCGACAGCTTCGCCGACGTCGCGAACGTGTGGTGGTTGTTGTGCAGCTCTTCGCCGCCGATCACGATGCCCCACGGGAACAGGTTCGTGCTCGCATCGGCCGAGTTGAAATTGCGGTAGCCCCAGAAGTGGCCGAAACCGTTCACGACCCCGGCGGCCCAGAACGGAATCCAGACCATCTGCACGGCCCACACGGTGAGGCCGAGCACGCCGAACAGCGCGACGTCGATCACCATCATCAGGCTCACGCCGAGGATCGGATACTTCGAGTACAGATTGCGCTCGATCCAGTCATTCGGCGTGCCGTGGCTGAACTTGCGCATCGTTTCCTCGTTCTTCGCTTCCGCGCGATACAGCTCGGCGCCTTCGAGGAACACCTTCCAGATGCCGCGCGTCTGCGGGCTGTGCGGATCTTCCTCGGTCTCGCACTTCGCGTGGTGCTTGCGATGGATCGCCGCCCACTGGCCGGTCAGCATGCCGGTCGTCATCCACAGCCACGCACGGAAGAAGTGGCTCGCGATCGGATGCAGCTCCAGCGCGCGGTGCGCCTGGCAGCGGTGCAGATAGACCGTCACGCCGATGATCGTGACATGCGTGACGGCCAGCGCGAACAGCGCGACCTGCCACCATGAAAAACGCAGAAGCCCGTGGGAAAGAAAATCGAGCAGGGAATTCAACAAGGCAGTTACCTGTGGTGAGAGCGACGCCGGCGCAGGCCGACGTCATAAAAATGAAAGCATACCGCGTGTAGACCGGAATTTTACTTCAACCGTTCCAAGTCTTTGTAAAAAATGAATATTTTCTTGTCTTGACGCAACCGGAGGAGTCCATCGGCGGACCGGGAGCGGCCCGCGATCCGGTTCTGGCCGCCAATGCCGCCAATCCAGCCCAGCCGGCCCGCTCGACCGCCCGACCGCCCGAACCGCTTGGGCGGGCAAACGGCCGCTACGCGGCCGATGCGCGGTCGTCCGCCGAGCCGTCGCCTGCCACCGGCACGCCCTCGGCCACCACGCCGGTCGCGGCAAAGCCCTCCGGCAGCCCGACCACGCGCACTTCGCGCTGCGGAAACGGGATCGAGATCCCGTGCTCGCCGAAGAGGCGCCAGATGTTGCGGTTCACCGCCGAACGCACGCCCGACGTGCCTTTCGCCGCGTCCTCGATCCAGAAGCCGAGCTCCAGGTCGATGCCGTCCGCGCCGAAACCGACGAGGTACGGGGTCGGCGCCGGCTCCTCCAGTACGCGCGGCACGCCGTTCGCGGCCTGGACGAGCAAGCCGAGCGCCTGCTCGACGTCGCTGGTATACGCAACCTGCACGGCGACCTTCGCGTAGCCGCGCGTCAGGTACGACGACTGGTTCTGAACGACGTCGGTGATCAGCTTCTCGTTCGGGATCAGCGTCTCGTTGCCGTCGAGGCCGCGCACGACCGTGTAGCGCGTGCGGATCTGCGTGACGACACCCTGCAGCCCGCCGACGCTGATCGCGTCGCCGAGCCGCAGCGAGCGGTCGAGCAGGATGATGAAGCCCGACACGTAGTTGCTCGCAATCTTCTGCAGGCCGAAGCCGAGGCCGACACCGACCGCGCCGCCGAACACGCCGAGCACCGTCACGTCGATGCCGACCAGCGACAGCCCGATCAGGATCGCCGCAAACACCAGCAGCGCACGGCCGACGCGCGACAGCACGACCTTCAGGTTCGCGTCGAGCGTGGTGGCGCGCGTCAGCCGCTCCTCGAGCACCGAGCCGAGCCACATCGCGACCATCAGCGTCACGCATACCCACAGCGCGCCGGAAATCACCGACAGCAGCGTCAGGTGCGCATTGGCGACGCGAAACTGCACGCTGTCGAGCCAGCCGAGCACGTCGCGCTGGATCCCGAGCACGGTCAGCACCATCGCGACCCACACGACGGTCGACACGATCTTCTCGACGATCGACAGCCATGCATGCGTGTGCCCGTCGCGCGCGAACACGCGCCGCGCAAAGAAGAACAGCACGTAGATCAGCCCGATGCCGAACAGCGGCACCAGCGCGAGCGACAGCAGCGACGTCGACATGAACGGATCGAACGCGAGCTGCGCGACCCCGACGAACACGCCGCCGAACAGCGGAAACAACGCGCGCTTCAGGCTTTGCGCACCCGCGCCGGGCGCGCGGCCGGCCGCCCGGCGGCGCGCGTCGATGCGGCCGTGCACGAAGCGCGCGGCCACCCACGCGAAGCACAGCGCGCCGACGAGGATCGCCGCCTGCCAGATCATCACCGGCTGGTGGAAATCGCGGATCACCGATGCCAGCCGGTGCGACAGCAGGCGGCTCTGCAGATTCTCCATCGTCCGTCCCGGCTGCCGTTACTGCGCGCGCCGTTCGAGCACCGCGGCGAAGAAGCCGTCGGTGGCATGGCGGTGCGGCCACAGCGACAGGTAGTCGCCGGTCTCGAGCTCGATGCGCTGATCGGCCAGCACCTTCTGCGCGGGCACCAGCACGAACTCCGGGTGATCGGCGAGGAACTGCTCGACGATCGCCTCGTTTTCCGCGTCGAGCACGCTGCAGGTCGCGTACACGAGCCGGCCGCCCTTCTTCACGAGACGCGCGGCGCTCGCGAGGATCGACGCCTGCTTCGGCACAAGCTCGTCGATCGACGTGCGCGTCTGGCGCCACTTCAGGTCGGGGTTGCGGCGCAGCGTGCCGAGGCCGCTGCACGGCGCGTCTACCAGCACGCGGTCGATCTTGCCGGCGAGCCGCTTGATCTTCGCGTCGTGTTCGCTGTCGATCAGCACCGGGTTCACGTTCGACAGCCCGCTGCGCGCGAGGCGCGGCTTGAGCTTCGCGAGCCGCTTTTCGGATACGTCGAACGCGTAGAGGCGCCCGGTCGAGCGCATCATCGCGCCGAGCGCGAGCGTCTTGCCGCCCGCGCCCGCGCAGAAATCGACGACCATCTCGCCGCGGCGCGGCGCGACCAGCGAGCACAGCAGCTGGCTGCCCTCGTCCTGCACCTCGATCTGGCCTTCTTCGAACAGCTTCAGGCGCGTGAGCGCCGGCTTGCCGACCACGCGCACGCCGTTCGGCGCGAACGGCGTTGCGCCCGCATCGATGCCGTTCGCACGCAGCGCGTCGATCACCTGGTCGCGCGTCGCCTTCTGCACGTTCGCGCGCAGGTCGAGCGGCGCCGGATAGTTCAGCGCGGCGGCGAGCTGCGCGAGTTCTTCCGCGTCGAACCGAGCCGACAGCGCCTGGCAGATCCAGTCGGGCAGGTTCGTGCGCACGCGCACCGGCAGGCTCGCCGGGTCGATCTTCGACACGTGCTCGAGCCATGCGGCTTCGGTATCGGACACGAACGGCTTCAACGCGTTGCGGCCGAGCGTCTGCATCAGGCCGAGCAGCGTGAGGCGGCGCGCGGGGCTGCCCGTGCCGCTCTCGGCGAGGTGCGAAAACTCCATCTTCCGGCGCAGCACCGCGAACACCGCCTCGGCGATCACGCCGCGCTCCGCATGGCCCAGCTTCGGATGCGCGCGGAAGAACCGGCTCGTCGTCGCGTCGGCCGGGCCGGCGAACTTCAGCACCTCGGCGAGCAGGGTTTCGGTCTGGCCAATCAGGAATCCGTGCAGCTTCATACGCCCTCGTTCGTTTCGGTTTGCGGTTGATCCGCGAAAATCCAGCGCGCCTCTTCCGGCGCGACCACTGCGCGGCCGTTCTCGAGGCGCAGACGCCCTTCGACGAACCAGCGCACCGCGCGCGGATACAGCACGTGCTCGATCGTCAGCACGCGCTGCGCGAGCGCGGCCGCGTCGTCGCCCGCGCGCACGGGCACCGCGCCCTGCGCGACGATCGCGCCGCTGTCGAGTTCGGGGATCACGAAATGCACGCTCGCGCCATGCAGCGCGACGCCGGCATCCAGCGCCTGCTGGTGCGTGTGGATGCCCTTGAAGCTCGGCAGCAGCGACGGGTGGATGTTCAGCAAGCGACCCTCGTATCGTCTGACGAATTCGGGCGTGAGGATGCGCATGAAGCCGGCGAGCACCACCAGGTCGGGCGCGAAGCGGTCGATCTCGGCGGCGAGCGCCGCGTCGAAGGTGTCGCGGCCATCGAACGTGCGATGGTCGACCACCGCGGTCGCCACCCCGTGCGACGCGGCAAAAGCCAGGCCGGCCGCGTCGGGCCGGTTGGCGATCACGGCAGCGACCTCGGCCGGCCAGCGTTCCTGCGCGCACGCGCGGACGATGGCCTCCATGTTGCTGCCGCGACCGGAAATCAGGATCACGAGTTTTTTCATCCGCGAATTTTACCATTCGCCCCCGCGTTTCCCGCCTTCTCGGCCGCCGGGCCGCCCGAACGTTTATAATCTTCTGCTTTGCGGCATCCCACCGCCCATTCCCCGACGCTGCATCCGCTATCGTGAAAGTCTTCCGCGGCCTGCCCAACGCCGAGAGCCGCGCGCCGTGCGCGCTGACGATCGGCAACTTCGACGGTGTCCATCGCGGTCACCAGGCCCTGCTCGCGCGCGTGCGCGCGGCAGCGGACGCGCGCGGCCTGCCCGTGTGCGTGATGACGTTCGAGCCGCACCCGCGCGAATTCTTCAACCCGGCCGGCGCGCCGCCGCGCATCGCGATGCTGCGCGACAAGCTCGAAGCGCTGCGCGACCACGGGGTCGACCGCGTCGTCGTCGAGCACTTCAACCACACGTTCGCGAGCCAGTCGCCGCAGGCGTTCGTCGAACGCACGCTGGTCGGCGGGCTGCACACGCGCTGGATGATGGTCGGCGACGATTTCTGCTACGGCGCGAAGCGCGCGGGCACGTTCGACACGCTGAAGGCGGCCGGCGAGCAGTACGGCTTCGAAGTCGAGCAGATGGGCACGGTCGCCGGCAGCGACGGCACGCGCATCTCCAGCTCCGGCGTGCGCGCGGCGCTCGCCGCGGGCGATCTCGACGCGGCCGCGCAGGCGCTCGGCCACGGCTACCTGATCAGCGGCCACGTCGCGCACGGGCTGAAGCTCGGCCGCGACCTCGGCTTCCCGACGCTGAACCTGCCGATCGCGCACAAGCGGCCGGCGCTCGCGGGCATCTTCGTCGTGCAGGTGCACGGCCTCGGGCCCACCCCGCTGCCCGGCGTCGCGAGCCTCGGGCTGCGCCCCACCGTCGACGATTCCGGCCGCGTGCTGCTCGAAGTCCACCTGCTCGACTGGCACGGCGACGCATACGGCAAGCTGATCCGCGTCGAATTCCTGAAGAAGCTGCGCGACGAGGCGAAGTTCGACGATCTCGAAGCGCTGTCGCGCGCGATCGCGCTCGACGTCGCGAACGCGCGCGCGTACTTCGCCGAGCGCGACCGTGCGCCGGGCAGCAGCGCGACCGGCTTCTCGACGTCGGCGACCGACCGAATTAGCTGATCCGGCCGGCGGCGCGCCGCGCCGCACGTTCGCGCCGCCGCCGCGCGCGCATCCCCGATTCACGACGCACGAGCGTCCCCCGATTTAGATAGCGATCCCATCATGAGCAACAAGAAAGCCGATTCGAAACCGCAGGCCAAGTATCCGGTCAACCTGCTCGACACGCCGTTCCCGATGCGCGGCGACCTGCCCAAGCGCGAGCCGCAGTGGGTCAAGGAGTGGGAAGAGCGCGGCATCTACGAGAAGATCCGCGCGGCCAGCAAGGGCCGGCCGAAGTTCATCCTGCACGACGGCCCTCCGTATGCGAACGGCGACATCCACCTCGGTCATGCGGTCAACAAGATCCTGAAGGACATCGTCGTCAAGTCGCGCAACATGGCCGGCTTCGACGCGCCGTACGTGCCGGGCTGGGATTGCCACGGGATGCCGATCGAGATCCAGATCGAGAAGCAGTTCGGCAAGTCGCTGCCGGCCGCCGAAGTGATGAGCAAGGCGCGCGCGTACGCGACCGAGCAGATCGAGAAGCAGAAGGTCGGCTTCAAGCGTCTCGGCGTGCTCGGCGACTGGGCGAATCCGTACAAGACGATGAACTTCGTGAACGAGGCGGAAGAAATCCGCGCGCTCGGCAAGATCATCGAGAAGGGCTACGTGTATCGCGGGCTGAAGCCGGTGAACTGGTGCTTCGACTGCGGCTCGGCGCTCGCCGAGGCGGAAGTCGAGTACAAGGACCGCACCGATCCGACGATCGACGTGATGTTCGCGATCGCGGAACCGGAAAAGACCGCGCAGGCGTTCGGCCTGCCGGCGCTGCCGCGCGCCGACGGCGGCATCGTGATCTGGACCACCACGCCGTGGACGATTCCCGCGAACCAGGCGCTGAACCTCCATCCGGAAATCGTGTACGCGCTGGTCGACACCGAGCGCGGGCTGCTGATCATCGCGGAAGAACGCGTCGAAGCCTGCATGACCGACTTCAAGCTGACCGGCCGCGTGGTCGCGACCGCGCCGGGCGTGAAGCTCGCGAACCTGCGCTTCCACCACCCGCTCGCATCGGCCCACCCCGGCTACAAGCGCACCGCGCCCGTCTATCTCGGCGACTACGTGACGACCGACACGGGTACCGGCGTCGTGCACTCGTCGCCCGCGTACGGTATCGAAGACTTCATGTCGTGCAAGGCGCACGGGATGACCGATTCCGACTTCATCAACCCGGTGATGGGCGACGGCCGCTACATCGAATCGCTGCCGCTGTTCGGCGGCCTGTCGATCTGGGACGCGAACCCGAAGATCGTCGACGCATTGAACGCGGCCGGCTCGCTGCTGCGCAGCGAGAAGTACACGCACAGCTACATGCACTGCTGGCGCCACAAGACGCCGATCATCTACCGCGCGACGTCGCAATGGTTCGCCGGCATGGACGTGAAGCCGCGCGACGGCGGCAGGACGCTGCGCGAAACCGCGCTCGAAGGCGTCGACGCAACCGCGTTCTACCCGTCGTGGGGCAAGCAGCGCCTGTTCAGCATGATCGCGAACCGTCCGGACTGGACGCTGTCGCGCCAGCGCCAGTGGGGCGTGCCGATGGCGTTCTTCGTGCACAAGGAAACCGGCGAGCTGCACCCGCGCACGCTCGAACTGCTCGAGGAAGTCGCGAAGCGCGTCGAGCAGTCGGGCATCGAGGCGTGGCAGTCGCTCGATCCGCGCGAGCTGATCGGCGACGACGCGAACATGTACGAAAAGAACCGCGACACGCTCGACGTGTGGTTCGACTCGGGCACCACGCACTGGCACGTGCTGCGCGGCTCGCACAAGGATCAGCTGCAGTTCCCCGCCGACCTGTACCTCGAAGGCTCGGACCAGCACCGCGGCTGGTTCCACTCGTCGCTGCTGACCGCGTCGATGATCGACGGCCGCGCGCCGTACAAGGGCCTGCTCACGCACGGCTTCACGGTCGACGGCGAAGGCCGCAAGATGAGCAAGTCGCTCGGCAACGGCATCGACCCGCATGAAGTCGCAAACCGCCTCGGCGCGGAGATCATCCGGCTGTGGATCGCATCGACCGACTATTCGGGCGAGCTCGCGATCTCCGAGGAAATCCTGAAGCGCGTGACGGAAGGCTATCGCCGCATCCGCAACACGCTGCGCTTCCTGCTCGCGAACCTGTCGGACTTCGATTTCGCGCAGCACGCGGTGCCGGTCGACGAATGGCTGGAGATAGACCGTTACGCGGTCGCGTTCTCCGCGCAGTTGCAGACGGAACTGCTCGGCCACTACGAGAAGTACGAATTCCACCCGGTCGTCGCGAAGCTGCAGACGTACTGCTCGGAAGATCTCGGCGGCTTCTATCTCGACGTGCTGAAGGATCGCCTGTACACGAGCGCGCCCGATTCGCGCGCGCGCCGCTCCGCACAGACCGCGCTGTACCACCTGACGCACGGGCTGCTGCGCGTGCTCGCGCCGTTCCTGTCGTTCACCGCGGAAGAAGCATGGAAGGTGTTCCAGCCGGCCAGCGACACCGTGTTCACGGAAACCTACTACGCGTATCCGGAAGTGGCCGGCTCGGCCGCGCTGATCGACAAGTGGGCGCTGCTGCGCGAAGTGCGCGGCAACGTGACGAAGGCGCTCGAGGAAGCGCGCACCGCGAACCGCATCGGTTCGTCGCTGCAGGCCGAAGTGGCCGTGCATGCGAGCGGCGCGCGCTACGATGCGCTGACGAGCCTCGGCGACGACCTGAAGTTCGTGCTGATCACGTCGGCGGCGACGGTCGTGAAGGTCGACGACGAAGCGCAGGAAAGCGTCGACGTGGCCGCGTCGAAGTACCAGAAGTGCGAACGCTGCTGGCACTATCGCGAGGACGTCGGCGCGCACGCCGATCATCCGACGCTGTGCGGCCGCTGCTTCTCCAACCTGTTTGAAAACGGCGAAATCCGGAGCGCTGCTTGACCATGGCGAAAACCCTGTCGAAACCGGCCAGCGGCGCGCTCGCGCCCTGGCTCGGCATTTCGCTGATCGTGATCCTGTTCGACCAGTTGTCGAAGATCGCGATCCTCAAAACGTTCGCGTACGGCGCGCAGCATGCGCTGACGTCGTTCTTCAACCTCGTGCTGGTGTACAACCGCGGCGCGGCGTTCGGTTTCCTGTCGACTGCGAGCGGTTGGCAGCGCTGGGCGTTCACCGCGCTCGGCATCGGCGCGACGCTCGTGATCTGCTACCTGCTGCGCCGTCACGGCCAGCAGCGGCTGTTCAGCCTGTCGCTCGCGCTGATCCTCGGCGGCGCGCTCGGCAACGTGATCGACCGGCTCGTCTACGGCCACGTGATCGATTTTCTCGATTTCCATCTCGGCGCGTGGCACTTCCCGGCGTTCAACCTCGCCGACTCCGCGATCACGGTCGGCGCGGTGCTGCTGATCTACGACGAACTGCGTCGCGTGCGCGGCGCGCGCTGAGCGCGCATACTCGGCGTCGACGGCCGGCTTCGCGCCGGCCGTTCCGTTTGACCCTTGGAGGCCTGAGTTGGCACACGCAGAACTCGCAGGAAAACACCTCGTTCTCGGCCTGACGGGCGGCATCGCCTGCTACAAGATCGCCGAGCTCACGCGGTTGCTCGTGAAGGCCGGCGCGACCGTGCAGGTTGCGATGACCGACGCCGCCACGCAGTTCATCACGCCCGTCACGATGCAGGCGCTGTCCGGCCGGCCCGTCTACACGAGTCAGTGGGACGCGCGCGTCGGCAACAACATGGCGCACATCGACCTGTCGCGCGAAGCCGACGCGATCGTGATCGCGCCCGCGTCGACGGACTTCCTCGCGAAGCTCGCGCACGGGTTAGCCGACGACCTGCTGTCGACGCTGTGCGTCGCACGCGACTGTCCGCTGCTCGTCGTGCCGGCGATGAACCGCCAGATGTGGCAGAACCCGGCCACGCAACGCAATGCCGCGCAGCTGCGCGCCGACGGCGTGTCGGTGCTCGGGCCCGATTCGGGCGCGCAGGCGTGCGGCGAGGTCGGCGACGGCCGGATGCTCGAACCCGAAGCGATCTACGAAGCGATCGTCGCGCACTTCGCGCCGAAGGTGCTCGCGCACCGCCGCGTGCTGATCACGGCCGGGCCGACGTTCGAGCCGCTCGATCCGGTGCGCGGCCTCACGAACCGTTCGAGCGGCAAGATGGGCTTCGCGCTCGCACGCGCCGCGCAGCAGGCCGGCGCCGACGTGCATCTCGTGGCCGGGCCGGTCGCGCTCGACACGCCGTGGGGCGTGTACCGCCAGGACGTGCAGACCGCGCAGCAGATGTACGACGCGGTCATGCATGCGGTGTCCGATGCGGACATCTTCATCGCGGTCGCCGCGGTGGCCGACTGGCGCGTCGAGCAGCCGGCCGAGCACAAGATGAAAAAGACGGCCGACCGCAAGATGCCGGCGCTCGCGTTCGTCGAGAACCCCGATATCCTCGCGTCGGTCGCGGCGCTGCCCGATCCGCCGTTCTGCGTCGGCTTCGCGGCCGAAAGCGGCGACCTCGACGTGCACGGCGACGAGAAGCGCAAGCGCAAGAACGTGCCGCTGCTCGTCGGCAACCTCGGCCCGCTGACGTTCGGCCGCGACGACAACGAAGTCGTGCTGTTCGAAGCGGCCGGCCTCACGCGCCTGCCGCGCGCGCCGAAGGACGAACTCGCGCATGCGCTCGTGACCGAAATCGCGAAGCGCCTGCCCGACAACCGCCTGATCTGATCCGTTGCGCGGCAGCACGCGCCACCGCGCCCTTTCCGACCGATTCGACGACCGCATGAAACTCGACCTGAAGATCCTCGACGCGCGCATGCGCGACTACCTGCCCGCTTACGCGACCACCGGCAGCGCCGGCCTCGACCTGCGCGCATGTCTCGACGCGCCCGTCACGCTGCAGCCCGGCGAAACGACGCTGGTGCCGACGGGCCTCGCGATCCATCTCGCCGACCCCGGCTATGCAGCGCTGATCCTGCCGCGCTCCGGCCTCGGCCACAAGCACGGAATCGTGCTCGGCAACCTGGTCGGCCTGATCGATTCCGACTACCAGGGCCAGCTGATGGTGTCCACGTGGAACCGCGGCCAGACCGAGTTCGTGCTGAACCCGTTCGAACGCCTCGCTCAGCTCGTGATCGTGCCGGTCGTGCAGGCGCAGTTCAACATCGTCGACGACTTCGCGCAGAGCGATCGCGGCGAAGGCGGCTTCGGCAGCACCGGCCGTCACTGAACGGCACAGCGCAAGAAAGGGGCCTCGCGGCCCCTTTCTGCTTTCCGTGTCGGCTCACCGATCGGCCGTCTGCGCGACGCGCGCCGGCACGAGCTCGCGTCGCCGCGCCTGCACGACGGTCGCGTAGATCACCATCGCGACCAGAACGCCGAGCAGCACCGCCGACGAACCGACCGTACCGAGGGCAAGCCCGCCCTTCGCGACCGGCTTCGTCAGCAGATCGCCGACCGTCGCGCCGAACGGACGCGTGAGCACGAACGCCGCCCAGAACAGCAGCACGCCGGAAATGCGCGTGAAATAGTGCGCGAGCACGATCACCGCAAGCAGCCCGCCGATCAGCAGCGCGCCGCCGCCGAAGCCGAGGCCCGAGCTGTCCGCGAGGAAATCGCCGAGCGCGGTGCCGAGCGTGTTCGAGAACAGGATCGCGATCCAGTACAGCAGCTCGACCTTGCGCGTGCGGATCAGGTCGACCGACAGCGATTCGCCGCTCAGGCGCCACACCGCGAAGATACCCAGCAGGATCGCGACGAGGATCGACGCGCCGGCTGCGTAGCCGAGGCCGAGCGTGCGGTCCATGAAATCGGACATCGTCGTGCCGGCCGTGCTGGTCGCGACGATCACGGCCCAGTAGATCGCCGGGCGATAGCCGTGGGTCCGGAGCTGCGCGCCGAGCGTCACGAGAAAGAAACCGAACAGCAGGATCGAGCTGACCGCGTATCCGACGTTCAGCGTCATCGACAGCAGGTCGCCGCCGGTTTCGCCGAGCGTCGTCGCGCAGATCTTCATGATCCAGAACGCGAGCGTGATTTCGGGAAGTTTGTTCATTCGAACCCCTTTTACAGGAAAGCCGCGGGCCGGCAACGGCCGCCCCGCAATACGGACAGGTTCGAATGTAGCCGCCGCCGGCTTAACGCAACCTTAGCGGTGTCGAAAACGCCACGATTGCCGCCGCACGGCGGTCGCCGGCCCGTCAGCGCGCGTGTTCGTGCCGGTAATGCAGCGCGTACGCGAGCGTCAGCAGCACGATGAACACGACGCCGACCACCATCGTCATCCGGAACTCGCGCGTGAATGCGGTCGTGAGCAGGATCGCGCCGACGAGCGCGGCGCCGAGCAGGCTGCCGAACGGGTGCCCCCACATCCGGAACGCGAGCGCCGGGCCGCTGTAGCGCGCGCGGAACCGCAGGTGCGTGACGAAGATCATCAGCCACGTGAACAGCGCGCCGAACATCGCGATCGCCATCATCACGGTGAATGCGGTATCGGGCGACAGCGCGACCAGCACGGCCGCGACCGCGACGCCGCTCGTCGAGATCCACAGCGCCGCGCGCGGTACACCGTTGCTGCCGAGCCGGCCGAACACCGCCGGCGCGAGCCGCGCGCGCGACAGGCTGAACATCATCCGCGTCGTCACGTACAGCTGGCTGTTCATCGCCGACAACGCCGCGATCAGCAGCACGAAATTGATCACGCCGGCCGCATACGGCACGTGCGTCGCGGCCATCACCTTCACGAACGGGCTTTCGTCGGTGCCGGCCTGCGTCCACGGCACGATCGCGAGCATCAGCGCGAGCGTCAGCAGGTAGAACAGCACGAGCCGGAACACCGTCGAGCGGAACGCGCGCGTGACCGCGTGCTGCGGATCGCGCGCCTCGCCGGCCGCGATCGCGACCGCCTCGATGCTCATGTAGCTGAAAATTGCGACGATCACCGCGACCCAGGTACCCCATGGGCCTTTCGGCATGAAGCCGCCGTGCGCGGTGTAGTTCGCGAAGCCAATGCCGGAGGCCGCCGGCGCGGACCATACGAGATAGGCGCCGAGCACGATGAACACGACGATCGCCGCGATCTTCAGCAGCGAGAACGCGTATTCGATCGTGCCGTACAGCGTCACGCTCGCGAGGTTCACCGCGATCAGCAGCGCGGAGAAGCCGATCACCCAGTACCAGCCGGGCACGGCCGGGAACCAGTACTTCATGAACACGGCGATCGCGCTGATCTCGGTGCCGATCGCGAACACCACCGCGAACCAGTACGCATAACGCACCAGAAAGCCCGCGAGCGGACCGACGTAGTGCTCGGCATACGCGCCGAACGAGCCGGCCGTCGGATGCGCGACCGTCATTTCGGCCAGCGCGCCCATCAGCAGCAGCGCGATCAGCGCGCCGATCGCATACGAAACCAGTACGCTCGGGCCGGCGAGCCCGATCGCGAAGCCGCTGCCGAGGAACAGCCCCGTGCCGATCGCACCGCCGATCGCGATCATCGCCATCTGCCCGGACGTCAGCGCATGGCGCAACCCTTGTTCGCGCGCGACGATGTCGTCGAACGACCGTTGTTGTTGTGTCACTGCGTTACCACTCCCTTACCGCTGCCCTGCACCACCATCGCGCCGCCGGCGCCGGATAAAACGAAACGGCGCGGAGAACTTCCCGCGCCGTTCGCATGAACAACGAATTATCGCTTACTCGACTTCGACCGTCTCCTCGTTCGGCTTGTGCGGCGGGTTCGCCAGCTTGTCGAACGACAGCTGCACCTTGTCGCCCTCGTCGACGTCGACCGTCACATGGCCGCCGTTGAGCAGCTTGCCGAACAGCAGTTCGTCGGCCAGCGCGCGGCGGATCGTGTCCTGGATCAGCCGCTGCATCGGCCGCGCACCCATCAGCGGGTCGAAGCCGTGCTTCGCGAGATGCTTGCGCAGCGCGTCGGTGAAGAGCGCGTCGACCTTCTTCTCGTGCAGCTGCTCCTCGAGCTGGATCAGGAACTTGTCGACCACACGCATGATGATTTCCTCATCGAGCGAGCGGAAGCTGATGATCGCGTCCAGACGGTTGCGGAACTCCGGCGTGAACAGGCGCTTGATGTCGGTCATTTCGTCGCCGGTTTCGCGGCGCGTGGTGAACCCGATCGTCGCCTTCTGCATCGACTCGGCGCCCGCGTTCGTCGTCATGATGATGATGACGTTGCGGAAATCCGCCTTGCGGCCGTTGTTGTCCGTCAGCGTGCCGTGGTCCATCACCTGCAGCAGCACGTTGAAGATGTCCGGATGCGCCTTCTCGATTTCGTCGAGCAGCAGCACGCAGTGCGGCTTCTTCGTGACGGCTTCGGTCAGCAGGCCGCCCTGGTCGAACCCGACGTAGCCCGGCGGCGCGCCGATCAGCCGGCTCACCGCGTGACGCTCCATGTATTCCGACATGTCGAAGCGGATCAGCTCGATGCCGAGCGTGAACGCGAGTTGCCGCGCCACTTCGGTCTTGCCGACGCCGGTCGGGCCGGAGAACAGGAACGCGCCGATCGGCTTGTCCATCTTGCCGAGACCCGCGCGCGCCATCTTGATCGATGCGGCGAGCGCGTCGATCGCCGGGTCCTGGCCGAACACGACGCTCTTCAGGTCGCGATCGAGCGTCTGCAGCTTGCTGCGATCGTCCTGCGACACGCTCTGCGCCGGCACGCGCGCGATCTTCGAGATGATTTCCTCGATCTCGCTCTTGCCGATCGTCTTCTTCTGCTTCGACTTCGGCAGGATGCGCTGCGCGGCGCCTGCTTCGTCGATCACGTCGATCGCCTTGTCCGGCAGGTGCCGGTCGGTGATGAAGCGTGCCGACAGCTCGGCCGCGGCCGACAGCGCGCCCGACGAATACTTGACGCCGTGGTGCTCCTCGAAGCGCGACTTCAGCCCGCGCAGGATCGCGACCGTCTGCTCGACGGTCGGCTCCGTCACGTCGACCTTCTGGAAGCGCCGCGACAGCGCCGCGTCCTTCTCGAAGATGCCGCGATATTCGGTGAAGGTGGTCGCGCCGATGCACTTCAGCGTGCCCGACGACAGCGCCGGCTTCAGCAGGTTCGACGCGTCGAGCGTGCCGCCCGATGCGGCGCCCGCGCCGATCAGCGTGTGGATCTCGTCGATGAACAGGATCGCGTGCGGACGCTCCTTCAGCTCCTTCAGCACCGTCTTCAGACGCTGCTCGAAGTCGCCGCGATACTTGGTGCCCGCGAGCAGCGCGCCCATGTCGAGCGAGTACACCTGCGCATTCGCGAGGATGTCCGGCACTTCGCCGCGCGTGATCCGGTAGGCGAGCCCTTCCGCGATCGCGGTCTTGCCGACCCCGGCCTCGCCGACGAGCAGCGGATTGTTCTTGCGGCGGCGGCACAGCACCTGCACGACGCGCTCGACCTCCGGCTCGCGACCGATCAGCGGATCGATGCGGCCGTCCTTCGCCATCTGGTTCAGGTTCTGCGTGAACTGCGCGAGCGGCGTTTCCTTCTGCGCATTCGCGTCTTCGCTTTCCGCGTTCGAATCGGCCGACTTCGCGGCTTCGCCGCCGTTCGTCTTCGCGATGCCGTGCGAAATGAAGTTCACGACGTCGAGGCGCGTGACGCCCTGCTGCTGCAGGTAGTACACGGCATGCGAGTCCTTCTCGCCGAAGATCGCGACCAGCACGTTCGCGCCGGTGACTTCCTTCTTGCCGTTCGACGTCGACTGGACGTGCATGATCGCGCGCTGGATCACGCGCTGGAAACCGAGCGTCGGCTGGGTATCGACATCGTCGGTGCCCGGGACGGTAGGTGTGTTGTCGTGGATGAAATTGCGCAGGTTCTGACGCAGGTCCTCGATGTTTGCCGCGCACGCGCGCAACACCTCGGCTGCCGTGGGATTATCCAGCAGGGCGAGCAGCAGATGCTCGACCGTAATGAACTCATGGCGCGCCTGGCGTGCTTCCATGAACGCCATGTGCAGGCTGACTTCCAATTCCTGGGCAATCATGCTTCCTCCATCACGCACTGCAGCGGATGCCCGGCCTGCCGCGCATGGGTAACGACTTGCTCAACCTTGGTCGACGCGATGTCCCGCGTATAGACCCCACAAACCCCTCGCCCTTCGCGATGGACCTTCAGCATGATCTGCGTGGCCGTCTCGCGATCCTTCTTGAAATACTCCTGTACGACCATCACAACGAACTCCATCGGCGTGAAGTCGTCGTTCAGCAGCACCACCTTGTACATCGAAGGCGGCTTGAGCTTCTGCTGCTTGCGTTCCAGGACGGTGCTGTCCTGCTTGTCCGGGATAATCGCCATACACCCATTCTAAACAACTCGGACAGGCCCGCAATCCTGCCGTTACCCGACCGACCGGCCGGCCCCCTCCCTGGTTCCCGACGATGCGCGATCGTCTTCGTGCCATAGGAAAGCCGGCTGCGGTGCCGGCTTTCACGCGTGGCGCGGAACACGAACCGTCAGGGGGAAACCGCACCGGACCGTCGCATCCGCATCCAGTATCCCACAAGCCGGACGACTCGATCGCGTGTCACTCGAGCCTGGTATATGAGCCGATTATGCGACTTTTCAAGCCCGCGCGCTTGGCGGCATGCTGCACAGCAAAGCCGGAAAAACCCTGAAAATGGGTTCTTTACAACGTCCCTCCAGGCGTCTAAAAATTCCGCTTGACACTCAAATAAAGAGCGCCAACAATCAAGCTGGCACTTTTTTCAATTCGTCTGATGGCGAAATGAAAGAGGCCGAAGGTGAGCTTGTGAGGGGGGAACGGCTGTATTTTCCGGTCGTTTAGCTTTTCGAGCGTGCTCGTGGTAAGTAGCAGCGACTGTGTGACAGGGGAAGTAGGAAATGGCAACTGGTATCGTGAAGTGGTTCAACGACGCGAAGGGCTTCGGTTTCATCACTCCCGACGAGGGCGGTGAAGATCTGTTTGCGCACTTCTCGGCCATCAACATGCAGGGCTTCAAGACCCTGAAGGAAGGCCAGAAGGTGAGCTTCGAGGTCGTTCAAGGGCCGAAGGGCAAGCAAGCGTCGAACATCCAGGCCGCATAAAGGCACCGGATATCAGACGAAGAAACCCGGCATTGCGCCGGGTTTCTTTTTTTCAGGCCGGCCAATCGTTTATTCGATTGGCCGGCCTTTTCGTTCAATCCCGATAATTGAACAGGTATTGTCTCGTCGCGCGCGCAGATCGAATGGCGACATACGCGCGAAACATATTCGATTACCCGTCACACGACCTTCAGCGTGCCCATCATGCCTAGATCCTCGTGTTCGAGAATATGGCAGTGAAACATGCGCTCGCCGGGCATCTCTTGCGTGACGAGAATCGTCACCGTTTCGCCGCTGCGCACGTTCACGGTGTCGCGCCATGCGCGGAACGGCTCGGCCGTGCGCGTGCCGTCGGATGCGCGCTCGATCACCTGGAATTGCGTGCCGTGCAAGTGGAACGGGTGATCCATGTCGGTCGCGTTGCGGATCGTCCAGCGCTCGACGTCGCCGCGGCGGCTCGTCAGCGTCGCGCGGTGCGGCGCGTACGCGGCCCCGTTGATCGTGAAGCGCATGCCGGCCGGGCGGCCATGCGACGGGCCGTTCATCATCGCATCCATGTCCATCTCCTCGCCGAACGCCACTTCCTTGTGCGCGACTGGCTCGCCGAGCGCCGGAACCGTGCGCAGCGTGGCCGGCAGCGCACGCGCGGCGGCCGGTGCGAACGCGACGTCGGCCAGCGGCAGCGCCGGATCGGGCGGCAGGCTGCCGTGACCGTCGTCGTGCGACATCGCCATTTTGCGGCGGTCGTACTCGGCCGCCTGCAGCACCGCGCGTGACGCGCGGTCGCCGGCGCGCACCAGCAGCTCCGCGCGCTCGCCCGGCGCGAGCAGCAGCGACGTCACGCGGCGCGGCGCATCGAACAGCCCGCCGTCGGTGCCGGCCTGCTCGAATGCGCGGCCGTCGTCGAACGCGACGCGCAGGTAGCGCGCGCTGCACGCGTTCCATACGCGCCAGCGCTCGTCGCCCGCGACGTCGATCCGCGGCCGGCGCGCGCCGTTGACGAGCACGAACTGCCCTTCGCGGCCGTTCATCCAGTCCATCATGTCGTTCGGCGGGATCGTGCCGTCGCGCGCAAGCTTCAGGTCGGACACGAACAGGTTGCGCTCGGGCCAGCCGGCGAGCGGATCGTCGGCGGCGCGCACGATGAACGGTCCGGCCAGCCCGCGGAACACCTGCTCGGCCGTCATCATGTGCGGATGCGGGTGATACCAGTAGGTGCCGGCGCTGCCCTTCGGCAGCGTGAAGCGGTACACGCGCGACGCACCCGGCGCGACCGGATCGGACGGGTTGCCGTCCTGGTCCGGCGGCACCGGCAGGCCGTGCCAGTGGATCGTCGACGGTTGCGGCAGCTTGTTCACGAAACGGATTTCGACCGTATCGCCCTCGCGCACGTCGATCAGCGGGCCGACGACCGGCCCTTGCGTACCGGCGCCGAACTGCCAGAACGTCGTCGGACGCGCACCGTGCAGCAGCGGCCGCGCAACCGGCTGCGCGACCAGCGTCGCGCGGAACGTGCCGGGCTCGCGGCTTTCGTTCGCGAGCGTACGCAGCGACGCGAGCGGCGCGCCGGCCGGCAGCGCGTCGGCGGCCGCGAGTGCGGCCGGCGCCGGCTTCGCGTGCTGCGCGTGACCGGCCATGCCCGGCATGTCGTCCATCTGATCCATGCCGGCCTTGCCCGCGTGAGCTGCGTGCTGCGCCCACGCGGTGCGCGCAAACAGCGATGCGGCCGCGACGCCGATGGCGTGCGACAGAAAGGTTCTCCGTATCATCAATCGTTCCTCGTCATTCGTGCTGCGTCATGCGGCCGTCGCGACTGCCGCGCCAGCCGGCACCGGGAGCGCGGCTGCGCGACCCGAAAACCGATGCCCGCGTCATCATAACCGCAGCCCCCGGTCGAAACGCCCCGGCACCGGACGAGCGTCGATTCGTCGCAGTGCCGGCCCGGCACGACGGCTCGCACGCCGTTTCAGCTGCGCGTTCGACGGTCGCGCAACGCGAGGCGCACTGCATTCATGCCGCGGCGGCGGTCGCGGTGCTCGCCGATGCGTTTTCGCCGGTCCCGCGCGAGTTCATTTCCAGCGGCCGCTTGCCGCGCCCTCGGCACACCGCGCGCCGCCCGCGCATGAAATCGCCGATTTTTCACGATGCGGAACAAGTCACTGCTTTATAAAAATTCGTGGTGCACGGCACAAATTCGCTGTTTCGCGATGCCGAAAAACGTTCCGCAATACAAAACGCTCGAAATATCAATTTGTTTTTAAAAGAGAATTTTTGTTTCGAGAAAGCGTTCTACGCGCACCATCGACACCGGCCGCAGACGTAGACTTTGTTCCATGCACTGACGCTTCGCCACGACGTTCGAGACGGAACCCCGGCGCAAGCAACCAGTCGGGCCACAGCCGGACGCGCCGGCGGGCCGCACACCAGAATCGCTTGTAATCAGAAAGGGAGAACGGAAATGAAGGGATTTCGCTTTGGTTCAGCGCTCGGGTCGTTCTACATCCTGCCGGCAAACGGCGGCTGGGAAGCGACGTTCGGCAACGCTTCGCTCGGCGCGTTCTCGTGCCCGGAAGTCGCGGCCGACCGCATCTCCCGCGGCGACTGCGCACAACCGTCCGAACTTGACACGGCGACGCTCGAAGTGCCGGACGAAATCGCCGAATGGGAAATCGTTCACGTCTGAATGGCACGCCTGCAACGAAAAACGCCCCGGGCGACCGGGGCGTTTTCATGTTCGGCGCAACGGCGAGCCGGGAGGCCCGCCGCGATGGCTGCCGCCGTTGCCGAGACTGCGACGCGCGCGGCGGCGCGGCCCGCGTCAGGCGACTGCGTCGATGATGCCGTTCAGCGTCGCGCTCGGGCGCATCGCCTTGCCGGTCAGCTCGACGTTCGGACGGTAGTAGCCGCCGATCGCCTGCGCGCTGCCCTGCGCAGCCGACAGTTCTTCCAGGATGCGCGCCTCGTTGTCCGACAGCGACTTCGCGACACCTTCGAACTGCGCCTTCAGCGCTGCGTCCTCGGTCTGCTCGGCGAGCGCCTGCGCCCAGTACAGGCACAGGTAGAAGTGGCTGCCGCGGTTGTCGAGGCCGCCGACCTTGCGCGCCGGCGACTTGTTCTCGTCCAGGAACTTGCCGGTTGCCTGGTCAAGCGTCTTCGCGAGCACGAGTGCCTTCGGGTTCTGGTAAGCATGGCCGAGGTGTTCGAGCGACGCGGCCAGCGCGAGGAACTCGCCGAGCGAATCCCAGCGCAGGAAGCCTTCCTCGACGAACTGCTGCACGTGCTTCGGTGCCGAGCCGCCCGCGCCCGTTTCGAACATCCCGCCGCCGGCCATCAGCGGCACGATCGACAGCATCTTCGCGCTGGTGCCGAGTTCCATGATCGGGAACAGGTCGGTCAGGTAATCGCGCAGCACGTTGCCGGTGACCGAGATGGTGTCCTTGCCCGCGCGGATGCGCTCGAGCGAGAAACGCGTCGCGTCGACCGGCGTCATGATCCGGATGTCGAGACCGTTCGTGTCGTGGTCCTTCAGGTAGCGTTCGACCTTCGCGATGATCTGCGCGTCGTGCGCACGGGCCGGATCGAGCCAGAACACGGCCGGCGCGCCGGTCGCGCGGGCGCGGTTCACCGCGAGCTTGACCCAGTCCTGCACCGGTGCGTCCTTGGTCTGGCACATGCGCCAGATGTCGCCCGACTCGACCGCGTGCTCGAGCAGCACGTTGCCGGCTTCGTCGGTGACGCGCACGACGCCGTCAGCGGGGATCAGGAACGTCTTGTCGTGCGAACCGTATTCCTCGGCCGCCTGCGCCATCAGGCCGACGTTCGGCACGCTGCCCATCGTGACCGGATCGAACGCGCCGTGCTGCTTGCAGTCCTCGATCACGGCCTGGTACACGCCCGCGTAGCAGCGGTCCGGAATCACGGCCTTCGCGTCGTACAGCTGACCGTCCGGGCCCCACATGCCGCCCGAATCGCGGATCATCGCCGGCATCGATGCGTCGACGATCACGTCGCTCGGCACGTGCAGGTTCGTGATGCCCTTGTCCGAGTTGACCATCGCGAGGCGCGGACGCACCGCGTATTCGGCTTTCACGTCGGCTTCGATCGCTTCGCGCGTGTCGGCCGGCAGGTCCTTCAGGCGCGCGTACAGGTCGCCGATCCCGTTGTTCGGGTTGAAGCCGGCCTTCGCCAGCACGTCCGCGTGCTTCGTGAGCGCGTCGCGGTAGAACACCGACACGAAGTGACCGAACAGGATCGGGTCCGAGACCTTCATCATGGTCGCCTTCAGGTGCACCGAGAACAGCACGTCCTGCGCCTTCGCGTCGGCGATCTGCGCTTCGATGAAGCTGCGCAGCGCCTTGCGGCTCATCACCGATGCGTCGATGATTTCGCCGGCCTTCACGGCCGTCTTTTCCTTCAGCACCTTCTTCACGCCGTCGGCCGTCGTGAGTTCGATCTTCACGCTGCCGGCATCCGCGATCAGCGCGGATTTCTCGCTGCCGTAGAAGTCGCCTTCGCTCATGTGCGCGACGTGCGCCTTCGACGTCGGCTTCCATGCGCCCATCTTGTGCGGGTGCTTGCGCGCGTAGTTCTTGACCGACAGCGGCGCGCGGCGATCCGAGTTGCCTTCGCGCAGCACCGGGTTCACCGCGCTGCCCTTGATCTTGTCGTAGCGGGCCTTGACGGCCTTCTCTTCGTCGGTCGCCGGCTCTTCCGGGTACGCCGGCAGCGTATAGCCCTGCGCCTGCAGTTCGGCGATCGCGGCCTTCAGCTGCGGCACCGATGCGCTGATGTTCGGCAGCTTGATGATGTTCGCTTCCGGCTTCAGCGTGAGCTGGCCCAGTTCGGCCAGATCGTCGGAACCCTTCTGCTCCGGCGGCAGGACGTCGGCGAATGCCGCGATGATGCGGCCGGCGAGCGAGATGTCGCGCGTCTCGACGGCGACGCCCGACGAGCGCGTGAAGGCCTTGACGATCGGCAGCAGCGAATAGGTCGCGAGCGCGGGCGCTTCGTCGGTGAGGGTGTAGATGATCTTGGGCGAAGTGGACATGGTCGATGCGTTGCTACGTGAAAATTTTTGACTGAAGAGCGCCGGCGGTAACCGGCGGGGAGCGACCGGGTCGGTCGCGAAAGGGGCGCGCCGGCTCAGCCGGGCGGCGGTATTGCGAGGGCCGTCATGTTCTACCTTGCAGGGCATGCGGGCCGCATCGCGGCGCCGCGGCCCGCATGCCGGACCGCCCTGCCAACAAACCTGCCGTTCACGAAACGCCCCGGCGCCCGGCAGCTGGCGCCGGGGCGGCCGGCTCTGCGCCGGCCTACCCCGGAAGGGGACTTACATGTTCTCGATCAGCACTTCGCCGAAGCCGGAGCACGACACCTGCGTCGCACCTTCCATCAGGCGGGCAAAGTCGTACGTGACGCGCTTCTGCAGGATCGACTTTTCCATCGCGGCGATGATCGTGTCGGCCGCTTCCGTCCAGCCGAGGTGGCGCAGCATCATTTCCGCCGACAGGATCTCGGAACCGGGGTTCACGTAATCCTTGCCCGCATACTTCGGCGCCGTGCCGTGGGTCGCCTCGAACATCGCGACCGAATCCGACAGGTTCGCGCCCGGCGCGATCCCGATGCCGCCGACCTGCGCGGCCAGCGCGTCGGAGATGTAGTCGCCGTTCAGGTTCAGCGTCGCGATCACGTCGTATTCGGCCGGGCGCAGCAGGATCTGTTGCAGGAATGCGTCGGCGATCGAATCCTTGATGACGATCTCGCTGCCCGTCTTCGGGTTCTTCACGCGCATCCACGGGCCGCCGTCGATCAGCTCGCCGCCGAATTCCTTCTGCGCGAGCGCATAGCCGGCGTCACGGAACAGGCCTTCCGTGAACTTCATGATGTTGCCCTTGTGCACCAGCGTGACCGACTTGCGATCGTTGTCGATCGCATACTGGATCGCCTTGCGCACGAGACGCTCGGTGCCTTCGGTCGACACGGGCTTCACGCCGATCCCCGAGGTTTCCGGGAAGCGGATCTTCTTCACGCCCATCTCGTCCTGCAGGAACTTGATGACCTTCTTCGCCTGCTCGGAGCCCGCGGCCCATTCGATGCCCGCATAGATGTCTTCCGAGTTCTCGCGGAAGATGACCATGTCGATCTTCTGCGGCTCGCGCACCGGCGACGGCACGCCCTTGAAATACTGGACCGGCCGCAGGCACACGTACAGGTCGAGTTCCTGGCGCAGCGCGACGTTCAGCGAACGGATGCCGCCGCCGACCGGGGTCGTGAGCGGCCCCTTGATCGACACCACGTATTCCTTCAGCACCTGCAGCGTTTCGTCCGGCAGCCACACGTCCGGACCGTACACCTTCGTCGCCTTCTCGCCCGCGAAGATCTCCATCCAGTGGATCTTGCGCTTGCCCTTGTACGCATGCGCGACCGCCGCGTCGACCACCTTGATCATCACCGGCGTGATATCGAAGCCCGTGCCGTCGCCTTCGATATAGGGAATGATCGGTTGATCGGAAACGTTGAGCGAGAAGTCCTTGTTGACGGTGATCTTGTCACCGCCCTCCGGAACCTTGATGTGCTGATACGGCATGATCGACTCCAGTGACGTGGCTGAGCAGGTGATGCTGGTCGAAACTGCGCGCGCGGCGGGGCGGCCTTGCCACCCTCGTGACGGCAACAGCGAGCCGCTATTCTAGCGCCCCAACCGGGGCCGGCGGCACGAAGCGCGACGCTGCGTATCAAGTCTTCCCTTATGTCTTATATAAGACAGAGGACTTGCCGTTCCGTATTATGCATTAAGATTCCGCCATTTGCCATAGACCGTCCGCGCCGCCTTCCCGCGAGCTGCCGGGCGGCGCCCCGCCATGACCCTGATCGCCCTCAACAAGCCGTTCGGCACGATTTGCCAGTTTTCCGCGCACGAGACGCGCCCGTCGCTCGGCGACTGGGTAAAAACGCCCGGCGTCTACGCGGCCGGCCGGCTCGATGCGGACAGCGAGGGCCTGCTGCTGCTGACCGACGACGGCGCGCTGCAGGCGCGCATCGCGGAGCCGCGCCACAAGCTCGTGAAACGCTACTGGGCGCAGGTCGACGGCGCGCCGGGCCCGGCCGACCTGAAGGCGCTCGCACGCGGCGTCGATCTCGGCGACTACGTGACGCGCCCGTGCCGCGCCGAATTCATCGAACCGCCCGACGCGCTGTGGCCGCGCAACCCGCCGATCCGCTACCGGGCGGCGATCCCGACCACGTGGATCGAGCTCGCGATCACCGAAGGCAAGAACCGGCAGGTGCGCCGGATGACGGCCGCGGTCGGCTTCCCGACGTTGCGTCTCGTGCGCGTCGGCATCGGCGCGCTCGACATATTCGCGCTCGGCATTGCACCGGGCGAAACAATCGCACTGCCGCCGCGCGCGCCGTGGGACGGTTACGCGCGCGCCGGATGACCGCGTCGGCGGCACGCGATTTTTTCGTCATCTTTTTCGTCAACCGCCTGCGAACATCGCGCGTTAAACCACGCAGATGCCACCCTTAGCTATCCGGCATTGGCAGCCGAAGCGGTATTTGCGCGTTTGCGTCACGAAAGCGACGCTTTCGTCGAATACGATTCGGCGCCCGCAGCGCAAAGAGAAATTTCTCGAAGCGTCTGTCAACCGAAAGGTGGATGGCACCGTTAGACGACATGACTCCTATTGCCGGGTCATTTGGTTAATTAACTAAAGCTGAGGAACACAACATGAACAAACTGATCGCCGCTCTGGTCGCTGGTCTCTTCGCAACGGCTGCTTTCGCACAAGCTTCGGCTCCGGAAGCTGCTTCGGCTGCTGCTCCGGCAGCTGCTTCGGCACCGGCAAAGCACAAGGCTGCCAAGAAGCACCACGCAAAGAAGCACCACGCAGCTAAGAAGGCTGCTAGCGAAGCCGAAGCTCCGGCAGCTGCTTCGAACTAAGCAAGCTGGTTGTAATAACGCAGTCAAGAACACGCAGTCTTGCCGTTCTTACGGCGTTGAAAGGCAGATCACCGCAAGGCGATCTGCCTTTTTCTTTTTGTGCCCGCCGGCGCGCTTCGCGTACCATGCGGGTCTCGTTTTCCCGATAGGAGCCCTGCTGTGCGATTCTCCCTGCGCTCGTCGCTCGGCCGCCTTGCGCGCGCCGCCGTGTTTCCCGCCGCGCTCGCCGTCCTCGCACTCGGCATGCAGACCGCCCATGCGCAGATGCCGCCCGGCGCCAAGCAGCCGAGCGAGTTCCCGCGCGTGAAGCTGCGCGCCGGCATGTACGTGATCGACGCGGCCGTCGCCGCGAACGACGCCGACCGCGAACAGGGGCTGATGTACCGGTCGCAGCTCGCGCCGAACGAAGGCATGCTGTTCGTGTTCAACGAGAACGCCGTGCACTGCTTCTGGATGAAGAACACGCTGATCCCGCTGTCGATCGCGTTCATTCGCGCGGACGGCACGATTACCGACATCGACGAGATGAAGGCCGAGACGACCGACAACCACTGCCCGCGCAACAACGGCGTCTATGCGCTCGAAATGAGCAAGGGCTGGTTCGCGGCGAAGGGCATCAAGCCGGGCATGAAGCTCGACGGGCTGCCCAAGCCGCAGTAACGACGCATGCCGCGGCGGCGCCGCGCATCGACCGAAGCCGGCCGCCGCAGCGCGCCGGCTTTTTTTTCGTCCGCCGGCGGCGCCCGCCTTGATTCGACCGGCCATGACCGCATCTGCAAAAGCCACGGACAAGCGCTATCCTTTAAATCTCGCTTGTTCCAGTCCGGGCCGGCCCAGCCGCCCCGCTTACGACCCGAACCACCAGGAGGTTCACGTGCCCCGCAAAACCCCCATCGAGCGCTATCGCAACATCGGGATCAGTGCTCACATCGATGCCGGCAAGACCACGACGACCGAGCGCATCCTGTTTTACACCGGCGTGAGCCACAAGATCGGTGAAGTGCACGACGGCGCGGCCACGATGGACTGGATGGAGCAGGAGCAGGAACGCGGCATCACGATCACGTCGGCTGCGACCACGGCCTTCTGGAAGGGCATGGCCGGCAACTACCCGGAACACCGGATCAACATCATCGATACCCCCGGGCACGTCGACTTCACGATCGAGGTCGAGCGCTCGATGCGCGTGCTCGACGGCGCGTGCATGGTCTACGACTCGGTCGGCGGCGTGCAGCCGCAGTCCGAAACCGTGTGGCGCCAGGCGAACAAGTACAAGGTGCCGCGCATCGCGTTCGTGAACAAGATGGACCGCGTCGGCGCGGATTTCTTCCGCGTGCAGCGCCAGATCGGCGAGCGCCTGAAGGGCGTGGCCGTGCCGATCCAGATTCCGATCGGCGCGGAAGATCATTTCCAGGGCGTCGTCGATCTCGTGAAGATGAAGGCGATCGTGTGGGACGACGAAAGCCAGGGCGTGAAGTTCACGTACGAGGACATCCCGGCGAATCTCGTCGAGCTCGCGCACGAATGGCGCGAGAAGATGGTCGAGGCCGCCGCGGAAGCGAGCGAGGATCTGCTCGAGAAGTATCTGCACGACCACGAGTCGCTGACCGAGGACGAGATCAAGGGCGCACTGCGCCAGCGCACGATCGCCAACGAGATCGTGCCGATGCTGTGCGGCAGCGCGTTCAAGAACAAGGGCGTGCAGGCGATGCTCGACGCGGTGATCGACTACCTGCCGTCGCCGGTCGACGTGCCCGCGATTCTCGGTCACGACTTCCACGATCCGGAGAAGCCCGCGGAACGTCATCCGAGCGACGACGAGCCGTTCTCGTCGCTCGCGTTCAAGATCATGACCGACCCGTTCGTCGGCCAGCTGATCTTCTTCCGCGTGTATTCGGGCGTCGTCGAATCGGGCGACACGGTGCTGAACGCGACGAAGGACAAGAAGGAGCGGCTCGGCCGGATCCTGCAGATGCACGCGAACGAGCGCAAGGAAATCAAGGAAGTGCGCGCGGGCGACATCGCGGCGGCGGTCGGCCTGAAGGAAGCGACGACGGGCGACACGCTGTGCGACCCGGCGAAGCCGATCATCCTCGAGAAGATGGAATTTCCGGAGCCGGTGATCTCGCAGGCCGTCGAGCCGAAGACGAAGGCCGACCAGGAAAAGATGGGCCTCGCGCTGAACCGTCTCGCGCAGGAAGACCCGTCGTTCCGCGTGCAGACCGACGAGGAATCCGGGCAGACGATCATCTCGGGGATGGGCGAGCTGCACCTCGAAATCCTGGTCGACCGGATGAAGCGCGAGTTCGGCGTCGAGGCGACGGTCGGCAAGCCGCAGGTCGCTTACCGCGAAACGGTGCGCACGACGGCGGCCGACGTCGAAGGCAAGTTCGTCAAGCAGTCGGGCGGGCGCGGCCAGTACGGGCATGCGGTGATCACGCTCGAGCCGAACCCCGGCAAGGGCTACGAGTTCCTCGACGAGATCAAGGGCGGCGTGATTCCGCGCGAATACATCCCGGCCGTCGACAAGGGCATCGTCGACACGCTGAAGTCGGGCGTGCTCGCGGGCTATCCGGTCGTCGACGTGAAGGTGCACCTGACGTTCGGCTCGTACCACGACGTCGACTCGAACGAAAACGCGTTCCGGATGGCCGGCTCGATGGCGTTCAAGGAAGCGATGCGCAAGGCAAAGCCGGTGCTGCTCGAGCCGATGATGGCCGTCGAGGTCGAAACGCCCGAGGAGTTCATGGGCAACGTGATGGGCGACCTGTCGAGCCGGCGCGGCATCGTGCAGGGGATGGACGACATCGCCGGCGGCGGCGGCAAGCTCGTGCGCGCCGAGGTGCCGCTCGCCGAGATGTTCGGCTATTCGACGTCGCTGCGCTCCGCGACGCAGGGGCGCGCTACCTACACGATGGAGTTCAAGCACTACGCGGAAACGCCGACGAACGTGTCGGAAGCCGTGATCAACGCGAAGGTGAAGTAGGCGCCGGGCAGTACCCGCTGCCCGTCGAAGCCCGTCCGGTCTCCGGACGGGTTTTTTTTCGGCAGCCGCACGTAGGAGATGCGCGCCGCGCCTTTTTGATCGGCACGCCGGCATTTTTTTCGCATGACACAATCCATCGCGATTCGTCCGATGGAAACGTCCCGATGCCGAGCCATCCTGCCCTGCGCCGCCTGCTGATGCTGTATGCCGGCCTGATCGCCGCGAACGCCGCCGTCTGGCTCTGGGCGCTCGCGGTGCTGCGCGACCATCCGCTGCTGCTCGGCACCGCGGCGATCGCATACGGCCTCGGGCTGCGTCATGCGGTCGACGCCGATCACATCGCCGCGATCGACGTCGCGACACGCAAGCTGATGCAGGACGGCCAGCGCCCGGTGACCGTCGGCCTCTTCTTCTCGCTCGGCCACTCGACGATCGTGATCGCCGCGACGCTCGGCATCGCGCTGACCGCGTTCGCGCTGCGCGACCGCTTCGACGCGTGGCGCGCGATCGGCGGCACGATCGGCACGATGGTGTCGGCAACGTTCCTGCTCGTGCTCGCCTGCATGAATCTCGCGATCCTGCGCGACGTGTGGCGGCGCTATCGCAGCGCGCCGGACCATGCGCACGACACCGCGCACACGCATCGCACGGGCGGCCTGGTCGCGCGGCTGCTGCGCCCGCTGTTCCGGTTCGTGTCGAAAAGCTGGCACATGTATCCCGTCGGCGTGCTGTTCGGCCTCGGTTTCGATACTGCAACCGAAATCGCGCTGCTCGCGATCGCGGCCGCTCAGGCAAGCCATGCGCTGCCCGTCTACACGATCATGCTGTTTCCCGCGCTGTTCGCGGCCGGCATGACGCTGATCGATTCGACCGACAACGTGCTGATGCTTCATGCATACGGTTGGGCAATGGACGATCCGCAGCGCAAGCTGCTGTACAACGCGAGCATCACGCTCGTGTCCGCAGCCGTCGCGCTCGCCGTCGGCGGAATCGAGGCCGCCGGCCTGCTCGCGGACAAGCTGTCGCTGACGGGCCCCGTGCGCGACGCGCTCGATGCGCTCGGCGAACGCTTCGGCACCTTCGGTTACGGCATCGTTGCGCTGTTTCTCGTCGGCTGGATCGCGTCGATCCTGTGCCACCGGTGGCTGCGCGCTGCCGATGCGACGGCACGCTGACCGTAGTCAGTCGTTTCATTTCAGAAACAAAAAACCCACAACGGCGTTTCGCACGCTGTCACGCATCCGGACGCGCCTTGCGCGACAGGCATAGCGGGCCGATGGCACGAATCTCGCAGTTAGGGATTCGCACGGCGGGCCCGCGTGCCGACTCGTGTTCGCGGCTGGCCTCCGGCGCCGGTCCGATACGTATCGGCTGCCGAAACGACAACGCATCGTTGCTGGTCCCCTGCATCACACGTTGATGGACACGCGTGACGAGGCATTGCGCGTATCGGGAGGCCAATGATGAGTAGAACGAAACGACTGTCCCGCGTGACGGGACGGTGCTATCGCATGACCCTGCTGGCCGCAGCCGCGATTGCGTGCTGCTGCTCGTATGCCGGCGCTCAGGACACGACAGCCGTCGTTCCGGTGACTGTAGTGCCGGGTGACGGCACTTCCACTACCCCATCCGCCCAGGTGCCCGGTACCGCAGCCAACGCGGACAGCGGCGCGGACCCCGTGATGATGCTGGCCGAGAACGCTGCGACGTGTGCGGCCAACCCGGCCGCTTGCGCGGTACACGTGTATGCCGGCAGGGGTGTCGGCAACGGTGCCGGGGGCAGCGGTGGCGGCGGCACGGGCAGCGGCTCGGGCAATGGAGGCAACAACGGCAACGGCGCCGTTGGCCCTGCCGGCGTCGGCGGGACGACGGGTGGGACGAACGGCTCGGGCGGCTCAGGCGGGACAGGCCGCAGCGGCAATGCTTCCGGCAGTGGTGGCTCAGGCGGGGGTACGTCCGGCGGTGCTACCTCGGGGGGCGGTACTTCGGGTGGCGGCACTTCGGGTGGCGGCACTTCGGGTGGCGGCACTTCGGGTGGCGGCACTTCGGGTGGTGGCACTTCGGGTGGTGGCACTTCGGGTGGTGGCACTTCGGGTGGTGGTACTTCCGGCGGCGGGACTTCGGGTGGCGGTACTTCCGGTGGCGGCACTTCCGGTGGCGGCACTTCCGGTGGCGGTACTTCCGGTGGCGGGACTTCCGGCGGCGGTACTTCCGGTGGCGGGACTTCCGGCGGCGGTACTTCCGGTGGCGGGACTTCCGGCGGCGGTACTTCCGGTGGCGGCACTTCCGGTGGCGGTGGCCATGGAGGTGGCGGTGGCCATGGAGGTGGTGGCGGCGATGGCGGCGGCGGCCATGGAGGTGGCGGCGGCGACGGCGGTGGCCATGGAGGCGGTGGCGGCAACGGCGGCGGCCATGGAGGCGG